>CALXXO010000199.1 GCA_944392705.1 uncultured Spirochaetaceae bacterium | reverse complement strand
AAAGAGGTTTTGAAATCCCCGATGATATATCTATAACCGGATTCGGTCTGGATGAGTATAAAACACTCTTTTCATGCCCCATATCCTGCATAATTCAGAATCACGTTGAAATAGGGGCTCAATGTGCGAAAAGAATGTTAGATTTAATTAATCATAAAACTATACATTCAAAAAGAATATTGATAGACAGCGAATTCTTTATTGGAAAGTCTGTAAAACGTATCGACTGAATTGGCGTTTTCTTTTCATCCAGAATTTTGTTGACAGCGCTTAATTGGATGATATCATTTAATCACTGGAAAACGATTTCCAGTAAAAAGGAGATGCTCGTATGGACTAGTAAAGTCTTATGAGCAATGAGGTTCGCTTACACCTAAAAAGGAGAATAAGAATTGGGAGTTTTGCTAGAAGTAAAACATATTTCTAAATCATTTCCTGGGGTAAAGGCACTTGTTGATATTAATCTCACAGTCAAAGAAGGTGAAGTTCTTTGCTTAGCGGGAGAGAATGGTGCAGGCAAATCAACATTGATAAAAGTCCTGTCAGGTATTTATATCCCAGATGAGGGTGAGATTTTCCTGAATGGGCAGAAATGCAATTTCAAAGAGCCAATTGATTCCCTTAATGCTGGTATATCTGTTGTACACCAGGAACATAAGCTTCTTGGAAATATGACGGTTGGTGAAAACATTTATTTCGGACGTTTTCCAATGAGGGGTGGACTGGTTGATTATCAGAAAATGTATGCAGATGCTGACGCGATAATCAATAAGCTTGGTCTGACAATCAAATCTCGCGATATTGTCTCCTCTTTGACCAGTTCGCAATCACAGATGGTTGAAATAGCAAAGGCATATTCAAGAGATGCCAAGCTCATGATACTGGATGAACCATCATCCTCTATCACGGATTCTGAAGTTGAAACGCTTCTTGATCTCATAAACAAGCTGAAAAAGCAAGGCAAGTCATTCATTTATGTTTCGCACAAGCTGAAGGAGATGTTTGTCGTTGGTGATGAGATTGCAGTTCTGAAAGATGGCCATCACATCACTACAAAGAGTGTCGATGAACTTGATGTTGATAAAATTGTCTCCCTGATGATTGGAAGAGATGTGAAAAATGTTTTTAGACCTAAAGATCGGCCAATTGGCAAAGAAGTTATAAGGGTTGAACATCTTTCAAATGACCATGCTTCAGATATAAATTTCTATATAAGAGCAGGGGAGATTGTAGGTTTTGCTGGTCTTGTCGGTGCTGGAAGAAGTGAGGTTGCTGAATCCATTTTTGGATGTAGAAAGACGTTCTCTGGCGATATTTATATCAATGGAGAAAAGATAGATATCAGAAAACCTAAAGACGCCATTGCAAAGAAGATTGCATTTGTTACAGAGGATAGGAAAACAACAGGTGCTATTCAGGTAAAAAGCGTTGGTGAGAATATTTCCCTTGTAAATCTGAAGGCTTACTGCCACTACGGTTTTATAGATAAGAAAGCCGAAAACGAAGCTATTATGGCCGGTATCGAACGGTTGCATATTAAGACTCCTTCCATGAACCAGGAAGTACAGTTTCTTTCCGGTGGTAATCAGCAGAAAGTTATTCTTGCTAAATGGCTCCTGACTAATTCGCAGCTTCTTATATGCGATGAACCTACAAAAGGAATTGATGTTGGAACCAAGCAGGAGTTCTATGGGATTCTCGATGATCTTGCAAGAGAGGGAGTTGCTATAATGCTTATCTCTTCTGAGATGACAGAGATAATTGGTCTGAGTAACCGTGTTTATGTAATGCGGAATGGCCATATAAAAGCTGAGCTTGACGAATCTCAGCTGTCGGAACAGACCATTGCAGAATATTCAATGAAAGACTGAGGTGGAGAATGGAAAAGGTATCTTTAAGCAATAAGAGTGACATAAAAAGATTTATTTCAAGGTTTGGAACACTGTTAGGGTTGTTGATTATCATTGCGATTGCAGCAATTGCAACAGGCGGAAATTCTCTATCGGTTGTTAATATCCAGAATCTTTTAAGACAGGTAACGGTTCTTGGCTTTGCAGCTCTTGGAATGACCGTTGTCATTCTGACCGGTAACATTGATCTTTCCATTATCGGAAATGTTTCAATGACAACAGTCATTACTGCGGTACTTATGCAGAAAGAATGGCCAATTCCTGCAATAATACTCGTAGTTATTGCAGCTGGTGCTTCCGTCGGCCTTATAAATGGCATAATCCTGAATCTTTGGAAAATTGAATCATTTGTTGTGACAATGGGTATGCAGGTCGTCTGCTTTGGCCTGGCTCTTCTGTTCTCCGATAGCCGTACTGTTATTGTCGACGGAGAACTCCTCATGTCTAAGTATGTGCTTCTGAAGAATCTTGCGACAAGCAAAGTCCTGGGCATACCTGTTATGTTTATTATTCTGATTATTTTCTACCTGATATTCTTCATGCTTTCCAAGAAGACAAAGCTTGGACGTTATATATTTGCGCTCGGTGGAAGTGAAGAGGTTTGCTATATATCTGGTATAAATGTGAGTTTCGTCAGGGCTATGGCTTATGTTATCTCTGGAATGTG
>CALXXO010000198.1 GCA_944392705.1 uncultured Spirochaetaceae bacterium | reverse complement strand
TCAACCGCACCGCCCTCATCAGGCTTTCTTTCCGGCGCCCTCTCGAGCACCGGGATGGTATTCTGCACATTTCCCTCACCTTTGTAAATACTTTTTCTCCTTTTTTTATCAATTTTTTTTCATGTTTCAATATATTTCTTTTTAATAATTAGAAATAAACCGGAAAAAATTTTTACTTCGCGTCACCGTTCCATTTGGATACAAGGAAATCCATATCGCTTGCGAGCCTTCTGACAGCGTCTGCGAGCTTTCTCGCCTTCTTCTCGTCAGAAAGATTCATTGCACCTGCAGAGAATTCCATCCTTGAAATGATTTCCTCCAGATTCTTTCTACTGTTCTCAAGTTCTGCGAACGAAGATTTCAGATTCTCTTCCGTCCTTGCTTTCAGAACAGTATCGCTCTGAACAGGAATTTCATCGGAAAGAAGATTGAATCTCTCATAGAGCTTCGGGGCATAGGCATGAAGCGAACGGTTGTTTTTGATCCTTGCTGCAAAATACTGGGAAACATCCTCCTCTCCATGAACAACAAATACCGCATCGATTTTATTCCTGAATTCATCCAGCCAATGCTCCAGGCCTTTCTGATCCGCGTGGCCAGAAGTTCCCTCAAGAATTTCTATCTTGGCATTGACGGCAATCTGCTCACCGAAGAGAGTCACATGATTGGTCCCATCCACAAGTGAACGACCAAGCGTACCTTCCGCCTGATAACCAACAAACAGAATGGTGGAATCCCTTCTCCAGAGATTATGCTTGAGATGATGCCGTATTCTGCCAGCTTCACACATTCCGGAAGAAGAAATTATAACAGCGCTTTCCTTTCTATCATTCAGCGCCTTTGATTCGTTCACATCCGTAATTGTCACAAGCAAAGGGAAAAGTATCGGATTCACTCCCCGATCAATCATCGCGCGGGCCTCATCATCGAAATAATCCTCTCTAAGGCACGAGGAGAAGATTCTAGTTGCTTTCACCGAAAGAGGACTATCGACGAATACAGGAACCTCATAAGGCAGCAGCTTCTTGTCCATTATTATCCTGTACAGATAGAGAATCTCCTGCGTACGCCCAACAGCAAAAGATGGAATAACAAGATTGCCACCCCTTTTGAATGTATCATCTGTGATTGCAGCCAGCTTTTTTGCCCTTTCAAGAAGGATTTCCCCTTCATCACGGTCCTGCTGGTTATGTAGTCTGTCTCCATATGTAGATTCCATAACTACGAAATCTGCATGATGGAAATAATCCGGATCACGGATTATCGGCTGATCTATGTTGCCAATATCGCCGGAGAAGACTACTGTCTTTTCTCCATTTTCAGTCGCACAGTGAATGCGGACCGATGCAGAGCCGAGCAGATGTCCGGCATCCCGGAGCTCAAACCACATCTTATCGGAAAGATCCACCCTTTCGCCATAGGAGACGGAATGGAAAAGCTCAAGCGCTCGCTCTGCGTCCTCTGCTGTATAAAGCGGCTCAACCGCATCCTCGCCGTGGCGTTTTCTCTTTCTGGTTTTCCATTCAGCTTCGCTTTCCTGGATATGAGCAGAGTCCTCCAGCATAATGGTTGCAAGTGAAAATGTCGCAGCAGTTGAATAAATCGGCCCGGAGTATCCAAGCTTCGCAAGAAGAGGAAGCCGTCCTGAATGATCGATATGGGCATGGGTCAGAATCACAGCATCGACCATTGCCGGAGCGAATGGAAGCTCATCACCCATCTTCTTCTCATCGCTTCCCTGGGGAAGCCCAAGATCTACGAGGACCGAAAAACCCTCGTGCTCAAAGAGAAAAGCTGAACCTGTAACAGTACGTGCTGCACCAAAGAAAGTAATCTCCATCTGTCCCTCCTTGCAATATTGTACACCAGGGAAGATGGAGAAGTATGGATTTCAGTCGAAGAAAAGCTGGTAAACGTCCTCTTTTGTCTTCGCCGAGGAGAGCATCCTTACGAAAAGATCCGACGAACAGATCTTCGCAATCGATGAAAGTATCTGGATATGCTCTGTTGGATTATCTGCAGGAGCAAGAACCAGGAAGAAAATCGAGCTTCCTTTCTCCCCTCCGAAATCAATCGGCAGGCGTGAAACACCGATAACGACAGCGGGCTTTTTGAGGTTATCAAGCTTAGCATGGGGAATCGCGATGCCATTCTCCATTGCGGTGGATCCAAGCAACTCCCTGTCCATGACAAGGGATACAATCCTCTCGCGCTCGGAAGCTGAAAGGCCCATTTTGGATGCATATAGCGAGACAAGCTCGTCAACCGCTTCCTTCTTATCCTTAGCTGTCATTGGAATCTTAATAAGATCTTTATCAATTGCTTCTAGAAATGCCATTTATACCTCCTCGAACTGCTGCCAGATTGAATCATCCGCATCGCGGACAACAAGTACCGGGCATGGGGATGTTCTGAGCATCCTGTCATTCTCGCTTGTAAGCTCATCTCTTCTGGAGCGTATAACATTCACAGAGCCAAGAACAAGGAGATCTATATCATTCTTCTTGATATAAGAGACAATCTCGCTGTGAGGAGAACCCTCTATCGAAGTCGCTGTTATAGCAACATCCTTCGAAGATGCAAGCCTTT
>CALXXO010000197.1 GCA_944392705.1 uncultured Spirochaetaceae bacterium | reverse complement strand
CTGAATATCTTTATCAGGCAGCTAGGTATAGGGCAGGGTACTATGCCGAGGATATAAAGCACGCTCTTGAACATAAGGATGAGATAAGAGCCATTCTCAATGAATACAGAACTGAACCTCTTCCTGAGTCCTGGTGGCCGGTGGCGGTATTCTCCTCGTTTACAAATAAAGATACAACAACAGTTCTCGACTGGGATGGTGCATATGGTCTTACTTATCGCGATGATGAGCTGGACAAGACAGAGACCATAGATATAAGGACAACGCCTAATACAAAACTTCCATGGCGTATAGACTGGCCAATGAGATGGGTCAAGGAAGGTGTCGATTTTGAACCAGGCGGAAAGGATCACCTCACAGAAGGAGGGTCTTATGACACCTCGAAGAATGTTGTGAAGGTGTTCGGTGGTGAAGCACCGGTGACGATGCGCTATGATTTTGTGCAGATCAAAGGACATGGAGGAAAAATCTCCTCTTCCAGTGGCGATGTAGTAGACCTCTACGATGTCCTTGAAGTCTATCCGCCAGAGATAGTCCGCTATCTTTTCGTTGGTACAAGGCCATCTTCAGAGTTCGCAATCTCATTCGATCTCGATGTACTGAAGATTTATGAGGATTACGATAATACCGAGAGAATCTACTTCGGCCTGATGAAGGTTAACGAGAAGAAGGCGGAGAAAGAGAAGCGTATTTACGAACTTTCACAGGTAGATGGTTCCAAGATACCTCAGGAGCCTGGATATCAGATTCCATTCAGACACCTCTGCAATTATCTCCAGATTTATTCAGGAGACGTTGAGAAGGTGCTCGAAAGATTCCCCGATGCCACTGAAAGCCAGAAAGAAAGGCTAAGGGTGAGGATGAAGTGTGCATGGGCTTGGCTCGATAAATATGCACCGGATGAGTTCAAGTTCTCTCTCTCCGGCGAAAATGACATTTATAATGCTACAGATAGCGAAAAAGCTGCTATAAAGGAGCTCTGTGAATTCTCGGAGAAATACCTTGATACGCTCTCTGAGAAAGAGTTCTCCGAGTACATTTACCAGACAGCTAAGGATAATGGCATGGAGAATGCTGATTTCTTTCGCCTTGTCTATCAGGTACTCATTGGCCGCGACAAAGGTCCGAAGCTTGCTTCCTTCCTCAAGGCTTGCGGCAGTGAGAGAGTCGTCGAGATATTCAGGAGGTACTGATGCGCGTTATTCTTGTAAATGGTTCTCCTAGAAAGGAGATGTGCACGTTTACAGCACTCAAGGAGGTTGCTTCCTCCCTTGAGAAGAATGGAATCGAGACAGAGATAATCCATGCAAGCTTCGACAGATTCGAGATTGAAGCAGCTGCAGCGAAGATAGAAGAAGCGGATGGCCTTGTGGTAGGTTCCCCTGTCTATTATTCATCTCCATCTGGACTGGCAGTATATTTCTTGGACGAAGTCTTCAATAGAATTTCGAAGAAAATGAGGATGAAAGTCGGTGCTGCTGTTGTCTCCTGCAGGCGTGGTGGGGCATCGGCTTCCTTCGATGTTCTGAACAAGTATTTCACAATCTCTCAGATGCTTGTCGTATCCTCCAATTACTGGAACATGGTTCACGGAAATACACCTGAAGAGGTCGCTGAGGACAAAGAAGGTATGCAGACCATGAGACTTCTTGGCGATAACATGGCTTATGTTATCAAGGCGCTGAAGACGGCAGCTCTTCCTCTTCCAGAGATGGAGAAGCCTGTTAAGACCAATTTCATTCGCTGATAACCTTGCTGTTCTTTTCTTTTCTAAAGGGTTTTCGCAAAGAAGCAGTTCTCGCACCGCTTTTCAAATTGCTTGAAGCGGTGTTTGAACTTTGTGTGCCTCTGGCTGTAGCTTCTTTGATTGATGATGGAATTGCCACAGGTGATATGCACCACATCATCATGATGGCAGTTCTGATGGTCGTATTGGGTGTTGTGGGACTCCTTTCATCTGTAACAGCGCAGTATTTCTCAGCGAAAGCCGCAACAGGTTTTGCCGTCAAGATGAAAAGTGCCCTCTATAGGCATATTACAAAGTTGTCCGAAAGCGACAGGGATTCTATAGGCAATCCTACGCTGATTACCAGACTGACAAATGACTCGAATCTTGTACAGAATGGTATAAATATGTTCCTGCGCCTTTTCATGCGCTCTCCGTTCGTCGTATTCGGTGCAGCGATAATGGCCTTTACTGTCGACAGTACGCTTGCGCTTCTGTTCGTTGGAGTAATCCCGCTTCTTGGACTTGTTGTCTTCCTTATAATGAGAAAGACAGTTCCGATGTACAGGCAGGTCCAGGGCGCTCTTGATAAGCTTCTCTCGAGAGTCAGGGAGAATCTGTCTGGAATCAGGGTACTCAGGGCATTTGGCAAGGAGGGAAGCGAAGAAAAGGCATTCTCCGGAGAGCTCGACGATCTTGTCGATATCCAGCTTTCGTCTGGAAAGATTTCGGCGCTTCTCAATCCGCTTGCATATGCAATCATAAATCTCGCTATTGCCGTTCTGATAAATGCTGGCAGGGACAGGTTTGACCTGGGGCTTATCGAAGCGGGAAGCATCATCGCTCTTGTAAACTACATGAGCCAGATTCTCACAGAGCTTATGAAGCTTGCTAATCTTATAATCACGATATCCAGAGCTGTGGCATCCTGGAAAAGGATTGAACGTGTTTTCGAAACAC
>CALXXO010000196.1 GCA_944392705.1 uncultured Spirochaetaceae bacterium | reverse complement strand
TGGTGTTCGTGGCTCGTTGTTTCCCAGTAAGGAGGGAATGGCAATAATGAGTACTGAGTACATGATGTTACTGCAAAGAGGAGCAGGGTAGATACAGCAATTAATTTAAATAATACCCCCCCCCTATGTACGATTTTGTCTCTTGATGAAATCATAATCGCTCCTTTTCGTTTCAGTTATTATAACTGAATGTGAAAGATTTGTGTGCATTATTGCATCGGATGAAGAAAATCAATTAGCCTAATCAATACGGAGAGAAAGATTCTGATGTTCTACGACAAAGGTCTGAAATTTGAATGCCAGATGTGCAGATACTGCTGCAGCTCAGAACCGGGCTATGTCTATCTTACCAAGGATGATATCGAGAAAGCTTCAAAGCATTTCGGTATCGATTTCGATTCTTTCATAAAAACTTACTGCAGACTTGTCGATTTCGGGCCATATTTCCTTGTTTCTTTGCAGGAAACACCCGATTACGACTGTATTTTCCTCTCTTCCAAAGGCTGTGCAATCTACGATGCAAGGCCACTGCAATGCAGAACATATCCATTCTGGAAGAACGTGATGGAAAGCGAGGAAAGCTGGAAAAGGGAAGGTGAGAGCTGTCCAGGAATAGGCAAGGGCAGGATTGTGTCGAAGCGCGAGATTGAAAAGCGGCTGAAAGACAATGAGATGCCGCCATATATGATTATCAAGAAATGACGTTTCTGTAAGATTTTGCTATATTTATCATTGGAGTTTCTGCATTGCCTGTATATACCGATAGCACTATCAATTCGATAAAAACCAGACTCACGATGACAGAGGTTGTCCAGAGCTATATTCCTGTCGTCACAAGGAGCGGCCGGAATTGGGCAAAATGCCCATTCCATGGCAATGGGAATGAGCGTACGCCCTCCTTTGCGATAAACGATAAAGATGGTTTCTATCACTGCTTCGGTTGTGGAGAGTCTGGGGATATGTTCACTTTCGTCGAGAAAATGGATCACGTATCCTTCAATGAAGCTGTTGAGATTCTTGCCCGGAAGGCGGGAGTGCAGCTGGAGACAAAAGCAGGAAGCTACGAGAGAAAGGACAAGGATGAGCTCGAGACCCTCTATGATCTGAATATGAGGATTGCAGGGACATTCCATTACCTTCTTCTCAATAGCAGCGAAGCTGAGAAAGCCAGAGAGTATCTTGAAAGGCGCAGGATATCAAAGGAGATGATAGAGCGCTTTCAGCTGGGCTATGCACCATCCGACAGCTCCTGGCTTGCTTCATTTCTCAGGAAAAAAGGATACTCCGATGAGATTCTGAAGAAATCTGGACTGTTTTCACCAAACAACTTTCCTTATCCGATGTTTGTGTCCCGTCTGATGTTCCCGGTCAGATCCTGGCAGGGTAAGTATATCGGATTTTCCGGCCGAGATCTTACAGGGCGTGACGATGTGCCAAAATACAAGAATACATCCGATACGCCCATCTACTCGAAAAGGCATAATCTTTTCGGTATCTATGAAGCCCTTGAAACGCTCAAGAAAGGTAAGGACAGCGCAATAATTGTCGAAGGTAACTTCGATGTTATTTCAATGCATCAGGCAGGACTTACATCTGCCGTAGCATCTCTTGGAACAGCCTTTACGGAGGAGCAGGTCAAGCTCTTGTCTCGCTATGTCTCACGAATCGATCTTATGTTCGACAGCGATGAAGCTGGGCAGAAATCAACAGACAAGGCAATTGCGCTCATACACAAAGCTGGACTTGAATGTTCAGTTCACAAACTTGCCGGTGGCAAGGATGCTTCAGAAATCCTCGAAAAAGAGGGAGAAGAAGCGCTTTTTCACGCCTTTGAACCGGCTGAGAATGCCTTTGCATATCTTGTCAGCAAAGGGACTAAGACGTATAATATTCAGTCAGGCAGGGGAAAGTCTGACTTTGTCAGGTATCTTTCTCCGTTTCTTCTATCTACAGCATCCAGTGTGGAAAGGGCATCTTATATCCGAAGTCTATCCGCATTGCTTTCTGTATCGGAGGAATCTATCAGAGCTGATATCTCTTCGCTGCCTGAAGCAAGGGATACGGCTGAGGAGGATGAGAGAGATATTATTCAGGGAGGAACTCCCCATTTCCGGAAGTTCAATCCAGCAGCTGTTTCGAGTGATCTTTTCGCCATGCTCTATCTTGCGAATCACAGGGAGCTTTTTTCCCAGTACAGGTCACGCATCAGCTTCTCGGATCTCAAGGACAGGGAGGCCCAGATTATTTACATGGCGCTTGAGAACGCCATGAGGAATGAGATAACGAGCAACGAACTCTTCCTTACCATGATAACAGATGAGGATGCAAGAAATGATGTCGCTACCTCCTTCGCGCTCGATGAATACTCAGCGAAGAATGGAAAAGGTGCACTTGATGAAGCCGCAGACCGGATTACCCTCAGAGGAATGGAAGAGAGAAGGGATGTTCTTTTGAATCAGCTCAGGTCATTCTCGGATTCGCTCGATCCGGATCAGCTCTCCGACGCGCTTCTACGCAAGAAGGAGCTGGATGAAAAGATTAGCACGCTCAGAAATGAGCTTTTCAGAACTACTGCAAAAGAGGAATAAATGGCGGAACAGGATATCAGGAATTCGGCATTCTACAAGGAACTTGTCACTCTTTCAAAGGAGCAGGGTTATGTCACCCTCCTTGATATTGTAACTGCACTCAAGAAGAACAAGGACAGCTTCGGCGATATGGATGCTATTATCGAGAAACTCAAGGAAGATGGCATTCAGTACACAGAAGCAGAGGATGGAGACCCTGACTTCTC
>CALXXO010000195.1 GCA_944392705.1 uncultured Spirochaetaceae bacterium | reverse complement strand
AACCTCCAGCTTACCGCTTCCAGAAGGACCTGGTGAAAAGCGTGAATACCGTATAGAACTCCAGTCTTCCAAGAAGCATCAGGAAAGAGAAAACCCACAGTGCCCAGGAAGGAAATATATTGAAGGAAAACGAAGACCCCATGCCACCGATTCCTGTACCAAGATTCCCAAGGCACAGGAAAACAGACATGAAACAGGTCATGAAATCCTGATCTGTCATGGCTATGACAACGGAGCCGATGAAAAGCGTCGCGAAATAACAGCCAGCATATCCTGCTATCGAAAGCGCTGATTTATCATCGAACTGATCGGTGCCGAGCATTACAGGACTCACAGCATTGGGATGGAAACGCTTGAGCATAGAGTTATATGCAAGGCGCAGCATCACCGCAATCCTCACGACTTTCATTCCACCTCCAGCAGAACCCGAACAGGCCCCGACAAAACAAACAGAGAAGAGTATCATCTGCGAAAACATTGGCCACAGGTTGAAATCATCGGCGACAAATCCCGTGGTTGTTATCATCGAGACTACATGGAAAAGCGATTCGCGTAGCGTATCAGGAATGGATGAATAGACACCTTTGGAAATAAGCTGCACGGAGACAAGCAAGGTCGCAACCAGAATCAAAGTAAGATAAAGCCTTAACTCCCCATTTCCCGCAGCCTTTCGCAGCTGCCCTCTCAGGACAAAGAAGAAAAGAGAGAAATTCACCCCCGCAAGGAGCATGAAAACAATGCACACCCATTCAACAGAAGTACTGTTATAACCGGCTATTGAATCGTTCAGAGGAGCAAAGCCTGCAGCTCCCATAGTACCGAACATCACCGATAGCGCATTGAAAAGATCCAGACCACAGAGCAGGAGCAATATTGTCTGAACAATGGAAAGTCCTATGTAAATCATCCATAAGGCCATTGCGGTTCCCCTTATGGTAGGTGTGAACTTTGATTTGGATGGCCCTACCGCTTCTGCACCTACAAGTGCATTGCCCCTGACTCCGAATATAGGAAGCACTGCAACAAAGAGAATCACAACGCCCATTCCGCCGAGCCAGTTTGTCATTCCTCTCCAGAAGAGAATGGACATATCCAGCGTCTCTATATCCGTAAGTACAGTGGAACCCGCGGTCGTGAATCCAGACATTATCTCGAAAAAGCAGGCGGAATATGAGTGTACCGAACCCGAGAGATATAAAGGCAAAGCCCCGAATGCTGTCATTACAATCCACGTAAGGGAAACAACAAGCATCGCTTCCTTCGGCCCTATGTTCATCTCCTTGCGCCGGTTTGTTGCGGCTATAACCGACAGTGAGAAAACTGACATTGCGGCAATTGTCTGCATGAATGCCTTGAATGAAGTGGTTTCTGAATGGGTATATGCAATCATCAGAGGAATGGTCATGACAACCGCTATGAACAGCATGATGAACGCGATGAATCTGAAAATCGAACGATAATCCACTGACAGCCCTCTGGAAAATTCTATCATAGCTTTCAGCACTGCGTGAACAGGGTTTAATTATCCCCTATTACAAAATGTAATCACTTGAAGTAAAAACAATTACATCAAAAGAAAAACTATGCAAAGATAATTGTAATTACCGCTTATTTATTTCAGTCCAGTCTTTTTGACCACAACATCCCAGTCTGAAGATGATGGTATCTCCAGCTTTGGAAATCCCATTTTAATCACCGCAACGGTATTGGACCATTTCACAGTACGCGATGGAAACGCGGATAGGAACTCGGCTTCGGAAAGGCCAGAGGTGGAGTAACTCTGCAAGTAAAAATTCCTTAGAGCAGCATCTGTAAGAGTCCTCGTCTCACTCTCCTTCTCATAAGCAAATACAGCTTCAGGGAAAACTTCCCTCACCGCTTTCTCAAGATTCTCCTTGCCCCAGGAAGTAAGAGGATTGGATGCAGAGTAAATTCCTTCCTCAGCTTTCTTCAGCTTCCCGGAATAATCGGGAGATGCGAATTCCGAAAGCCGCGACGAAAGTACCGGTATTGACTCCAGAAGCGCAAGCGAACCTCCCTCTTCCAGTCTCTGGCGAATCAGAGGAAGTATCTTTTTGTCGCTGTCGAGACGGGAGAGGACATTGCGTCCAGAAATGACAGCAAACATAAGCCCATCCTCCAGCTGCTTGAAAGCATCTATTGGACTTGAGACTATTATTTCCGGGCGCAGAAGCTTATCGAGCTCGGAGGAGAAATGCTCTATGATCTCCTTCTGTTCACTATTCTTGACAACCGCAACAGAGAGCCCTTCCGGATTCTTCCTCATCAGCGGCCATAGCAGAAGGCCATGCGATGCATTCAGTACAAGCACATTCGAATAACGGAGGATATCGAGGCCCTTATAGAGCTTTTCCATCAGCCTTAACAGGCTCTCAGAACGTCCAGAGAGAGCTCTTTCCACCCATTTATCCCTTGCTTTGTCCCCAGGAGAGAATGTGAGGTTCTCCTTGTACAGATCTTCCGTCACTGCTTCCAGCTGTGCTTCGCGGCGAAGCATTACCGCATCCTTTATCGATGCTTCGTACCCCATATCACTGGGCTTGTAATATATCTTCCCCTGAAGACCTGTCGGAAGATACTGCTGAGCAACCCAGTGATCCCGATAAGAATGAGGATACATATAGCCTTCGCCATGGCCGAATCCCTTGCTGTCGCGGCTTGCATCGCGAAGGTGATTCGGAACATCCTCCGCTTTCTCCTTCTCAACATCGGAGAGCGCATCGAAAAAGCCGAGAGCACTGTTGCTCTTGGGAGCGGTGGAAAGGTAGATTGCGCTATGAGCGAGGTGGAATCGTCCTTCAGGAAGCCCGAT
>CALXXO010000194.1 GCA_944392705.1 uncultured Spirochaetaceae bacterium | reverse complement strand
AGCGCAACATGGTCACATCACTCTTCAGATATGAGAGAATTGAGACCACAAAGGCAAAGGCTCTTGAAGTCAGAAGGATGGCAGAGAAGATGATCACTAGGGCTAAGGTTGATTCAGTTCACAACCGCCGTATGATTGCCCGTGATGTCTATGACGAAGCTGTCGTCAATAAGCTCTTCAAGGAGATCGCACCACTTTTTGCAGAGAGAAAGGGCGGATATACAAGAATTCTCAAGACTGGAAACAGGCTTGGCGATGCTGCAGAGATGGTTATCCTCGAACTCGTCGAGAAGACGAAGAAGGAAGACAAATCCGCCGACAAGAAGGCTAAGGCCAGCAAGGCTGACAAGGCCTGACACATTCCCTGAACTGGGGAGAGAAGACAGACAATATGTCTGAAGCCGTCACAGTGTGTGGCGGTTTTTTTTTCAATCATTGCCTGAACCTCTCTTTTTTGAGCATGGCTTTCCGTTTATTGCCATCTCAGGCTATTATTTGCTCACAATTATTGACACCTGTCTGTTAAGTGGGGAATAATTAGATATTAATGATTCATAAGGAGGAATTATAAATGGCAATTTTTATTTCCCTCCTATGTTTTGTTGCTGGTATCGCAATAGGTTTTGTATGCCGTTGGATATATGCTAAATCAAAGCTCACATCCGCAGAGCAGAGTGCTCAGAGAATAAGCGAAGATGCTGTTTCCAAAGCTGAAGCTCAGGCAAAGGAGATAGAGCTTGAGACCCGCGATAGGCTACTGCAGGAACAGCAGCAGCAGGAAAGGGAAGCTAGAGAGAGACGATTTGAACTGCAGAAATCGGAGAGAAGGCTTCTGCAGAAAGAGGAAAATCTTGAACACAGGCAGCAGGAGCTTGAAGCTGTAAAGCGACAACTGGGAGAAAGGGATACCGCGCTCGCCGCCAAGGAGAAGGAAGCAGAGGAAATGCACGCTCAGCTTACTTCGGAGCTGGAGAGGGTTGCGGCAATGACACGCGATGAAGCCAAGGCAATCATCATCGAGGAGATGAGGAAGGATGCTGAGCACGATGGCCAGGTCTATATAAACAAGATCGAGCAGGAAGCCCAGATCCAGGCGGACAAGATGGCAAGGGACATAATAGTCACATCCATCCAGCGTCTTGCCACAGAGGTCTCCGGAGAGATTACGACAGCATCCGTATCGCTTCCAAGCGATGAGATGAAGGGTCGTATCATTGGCCGCGAAGGCAGAAACATAAGGACTCTCGAGACGCTTACAGGCGTTGATATCATCATCGATGATACCCCTGAAGCTGTTGTTATCTCATGTTTCGATCCTGTGAGGAAGGAAATAGCAAGAGTTGCACTTGAACGCCTTGTTCAGGATGGACGCATACATCCGGCACGCATCGAGGAGATGGTCAACAAAGTCTCCAAGGAAGTCGGACGGATTATCGTGGATGAGGGAGAGAAGGTTGTATTCGATCTTGGTTTCCATAACATGGGACCTGAGATGATAAAGAATCTTGGACGCCTTCATTTCAGGACCAGCTATGGTCAGAACGTCCTTCTCCATTCCAAGGAAGTCGCTATCCTTGCAGGCATGATAGCTTCTGAAGTCGGGGCTGATCCTGAGATAGCAAAGCGTGGAGGACTCCTCCATGATATCGGTAAAGGTGCGGAGACTGAAAGCGAAGCCAATCATGCGGAGCTTGGCGCAGAGCTTGCAAAGCGCTTAGGCGAAGACCCGCGGGTTGTTAACTGTATCCTTGCACATCACAATGACACAGAGCCTACCTGCCCTGAAGCAATAATAGTACAGGTTGCCGATGCTATTTCTGCCGCTCGCCCAGGTGCGCGCCGCGAAAGCCTTGATAACTACATCAAGAGACTTGAATCGCTGGAGAATATCGCGAAGGGATTCGAAGGTGTCGATAATGCGTTTGCAATCCAGGCAGGACGCGAGCTGAGGATCATGGTCAATAGCGATATGGTCTCAGATGAGAGTGCAAAGAAGATTGCGCGCGGAATCGCCGACAGAATTGAAGCAGAGCTCAGATACCCTGGTAAGATCAAAGTAACGATTATCAGGGAAACAAGAGTCGTGGAGTACGCAAAGTGAAAGACCGAGTACGTGTCCTCATGATTGGGGACGTATCCGGAAGTGCTGGAATGGGAGCCCTTTTCGTGGGGCTCTCTTCGCTTATCCGGGATTTGAAAGCAGATTTTGTGATAATCAACGGTGAGAATGCCGCTGCAGGTTTTGGTATTTCCATATCGGATTATCAATCGATGAAGAAGATGGGCGCCGATGTGATAACAAGCGGCAATCATATCTGGCAGAAAGAGGAAATCTATGAGATTCTCGACAAAAATGATGATATCCTCCGTCCTCTGAATTATCCTGATCCCTGCATCGGCCGTGGCTATACGGTCAGGAAGAAAGGGAATATACAGATTGCCGTAATCAATGCCCAGGGCAGAATCATGATGCCGCCAATCGATGACCCGGTGAGAAGAGTTGAGAAGGTCCTTCGGGATATAAAGAAGGATACTTCCCTTGTTTTCGTCGATTTCCATGCAGAGGATACCCTGGAGAAAGAAGCATTCGCCTTCGCTCTCGATGGTAAGGTGACAGCTGTTGTCGGAACGCATACCCATGTACAGACCGCAGATGAGAAAATACTCCCTCAGGGAACTGCATATATAACGGATCTCGGTCTTACAGGAGTGACGGATGCCGTAATCGGCTCGGATCCGCAGAAGAGCATCGAGCGACAGCTTACCCAGCTCCCGATGAAGAGCGAAGTCGCAGATGGACCGGCCCATATCCAGGGTGTTGTAATTGAAGCGGATGTGACGACAGGAAAAGCTGTTTCAATCGAGAGATTCACAAAGTAGAGGACAATAAATAACGCTGACAGGAATGTGATTGAGTGCCATTTCGTCAGCGTTTTCCTTTCATTAGTGCAAAAGACCTTTTGCT
>CALXXO010000193.1 GCA_944392705.1 uncultured Spirochaetaceae bacterium | reverse complement strand
CATCGTCGTTGGTTTTTGCAGTGATTGTAATCCCCATATTCTTCAAAAGGCCAGGCAGTGCTTTTGCAAACTCCTCGCAGGCTTTGTTTCTCCATTCCTTATTCCTGCTTGCCGCAACAAGAATGGAATTGGCCATACGGACTACATCAAGCGGCTCAGGATTGTTCTGGAATGAGATATTGTAATGAGATGAATCAGTTTTCAGAACAGACACTCCTGGAAGTGTCCTTGCAAGTTCTGGAGTAAGTTTCGTTACATTGTTTTCAGACATGGGTTCCTCTCTCTTCATTAAAACGATTCATATTATCGCATTCAAGAATATCTGCAAAATGCTTTCTTATTTCCTCAACGACTTTTATATCAGCAGGAAGCCAGTCTACGGAATCAAGCTCACTCAGTGCGAGCCAGAGAGCATCACTGTGTTCTGTAAGGGTGAGATGCCCAGATACAACCTTTGCAAGATAGCAATCCATTATAAGGAAGAACTCGGGATACTGATACTCCACAGTGCAGAGGAATTTCTCTGTTTCTATAGTAGCTCCAAGCTCTTCTCTGATTTCTCTGACAGCGGCTTCTGCTCCGCTTTCACCTGCTTCCTGTTTTCCTCCCGGGAATTCCCAGAAGCCTTTGTTAGTCCCCTTACCCCTTCTTGTAGCATAGACCTTACCATCGCTGTGAATCACAGCCGCGCTTACCCTGATTGTCTTCATAACCCGGATCTTAACAGCTTTTCCCGATAGAACAAAGATTGATAGCTGTATATACTCTCCGCGTATGCGAAGAAGCAGGAATTACGATCTCGGAAAAGATGGAATATGGTTTCTTGTCCTAAGCATGGCAATACCTACAGCACTAGGACAAGCTGTAAATGTCCTGTACGCAATTGTCGACAGGATGTATATAGGTCATATCGCAGGCTATGGTGATATAGCGCTGGCTGGAGTCGGTGTCGCATCGCCAATAGCGACATTCCTATCATCGTTCGCATCCCTCATAGGAATGGGTGGCGCCCCAATCATGGCGATGAGGGAAGGCCATGGGGAACATGAAATCGCAGAGAGAATCCTCACGACCTGTTTCTATCTCCTTCTCATCGCATCCGCTGTCCTCACTCCGATTTTCTTCTTTCTCAGAGATCCCATACTCCTTACATTCGGAGCATCTGAAATAACCCTTCCATATGCATCGGAATATCTTGGATGGTATGTAATAGGCACTCCATTCGCACTTCTTTCGACAGGTCTTAATAGCTTTGTAATCAACCAGGGAATGTCAAAGAAAGGAATGCTATCAGTATTGATCGGAGCTATTACAAACATAATCCTTGACCCGGTATTCATATTCCTCCTCGGCATGGGTGTGAAAGGCGCGGCAATCGCAACTGTAATATCACAGATGGTATCAGCCGCGATATCAATCATCGCCCTGATGCAGAAGAATACAGCAATAAAGCTTAGATTCCACGGTTTCATGTCCAATCAGATATCCAAAATCGTGAAATTCGGACTATCATCCTTCATAATTCTCTCAACAGACAGTCTTCTTCTGGTAGTTCTGAATGCTATGCTTCAGCTTTACGGAGGACCCGGCTTCGGCGATATCCTCATCACCTGCTCAACAATCGTACAAAGCTATCATATACTTGTCACATATCCTATGAATGGAATGACAGCAGGCTGCCAGGGGCTTGTAAGCTTCAACTATGGAGCCGGTCTTGTAGACAGGGTAAGAAAAAGCATCAAGAACCTGCAGATACTTATAACACTCTATACAGTCGTGATGTTCGTATTCACCCTGTTCGGATCAAGGCTTTTCGCATCCCTTTTTACAAACGATGCCCAGATTCTGTCATTGGCCCCAAGATATATGTTCATCTTCGAGTGCATGATCATTCCACTGTCATTCCAATACGTCAATGTCGATATGATGACAGCACTAGGACAGATACACATATCCCTGCCGCTGTCACTGACAAGGAAACTTGTATTCTTCTTCTCCTCTCTTCTTCTGCCGCTTCTATTCGGAGCTTCTGCTGCGTTCTTCTCCGAACCTATATCGGATATAGTTTCATGCACAATAGGAACCCTGATACTCCATTTCAGGCTCGACAAGATACTGCAGAAACGTGTAAAGGAAGGATTCTCAATCTAAAGCCAGTGTGTGCTTTCAGGGATATTCTCCCTTATATAGATATCAACAGGAGCTGAAAGATTTCCGCTTTCCGGAGCCTTCTGAAACATGAAATGGTTATACATAGCCATCACAGCATCATGCCCCTGCGTCCTTGGCCGTTGTCCGATTACAGCGCCAATGCGGCCATCCTCCAGGCACGCTTTGTTGTCCTCTGAAAGATCGAAGCCAATGATGCAAGCCCTATCAAGGAGGGATAGTTCAGACAAAGCCGACGCAACAACAGATGCCTGATCATTCGTGATGAAAACTCCGAAAGACCCTGATTCACCTAACTCCATTCCAGAGATAAGCGATAGCATATCATTCCCGTCTGAGGAAAGCTCCTTAAGAGGGATTGAAGGGGCAATATCCCCGAATGCACGACAGAATGAAAGAGCCCTCATCTCCTCGTTATATGCACCGCGTCCTGTCTTCAACACGAAGACAGCGGATGATGGCGCAAAGAGCTTCATGAGACGGGCTCCTGTAAGCCCTGCAGCAATAGGATCTTGAGAGAAATCCCACATTGGCGAGAGCGATGGGCAGGAAGAATCAATGAAAGCATAGGGCACATCCCGATGGGATAAAACCACTCTTTCCATCCCATCAGCAACCAGCGGCGCTACGATATAAGCGGATATAGGATTCCGGAAAAGCTCCTCTGCAGCGACGATAAAGCTATTGGTATCACCAGCATGGAAGAAAGAATAGACAATCGTCGCATCCAGCGCTTCTATCTCTCTCCGAGCTTCTTCTATTCCATCAACAACCTGCTTCCAGTATCCATAATCCGTGTCGATATCCGGAATC
>CALXXO010000192.1 GCA_944392705.1 uncultured Spirochaetaceae bacterium | reverse complement strand
ATCATGGAAGTGCTTGAGGTTCTTCCTTACAGCATCTGCTGTTCCCTGATACCAGCTTTCGCTTGCATATGTCTGTTCTGCAGCAAGAATCTCAACGAATCCGCCAGAGAACTGGTCGAACTGATATGTGTTCGCGATATGGTTGTGCAGAGATGCGCTGTTGAACTGGGTCAGAACATATATCTGCCTGATTCCGCTATTGATGCAGTTCGAGATAGGAATGTCTACAAGCCTGTATTTTCCTGCGAACGGAACTGCCGGTTTTGCCCTGTCCATTGTCAGCGGATAGAGCCTTGTACCGCGGCCACCGCCGAGGACTATGGCAATTGCTTTCTTCTTTTTCATTTTCCAATCCTCCTAGTGTATTATCCTTTGTCTATCAGATTATTATAAAGATCTATATACTCGCCGGCTGACTTATCCCAAGAGAGATCTGTAGTCATAGCCCTTTTCCTTGCCTTTGCAAGGCCTTCCTTGTCTTCATTATAGAACCGAACTGCACGGTTTACCGCATCTTTTATGGCTTCTGAGGAGAGATTCTCCATCAGGAATCCTGTTCCTTTCTCCGGATTCTCCGTTATGTCGATAATCGTGTCTGCAAGTCCTCCTGTGCGGTGTGCGACAGGGAGCGTTCCATAGTGCAGGGAATACATCTGGTTCAGCCCGCATGGTTCGTAACGAGAAGGCATCAGGAAGAAGTCAGCAGCACCTTCAGCTTCGTGTGCGGTCTTTCCGCTGAATGCTATTCTGACAGAGAGATTCTCATGCCGTGTTTCCAGTTCTTTCAGCTTGTCTTCGTAGTGCTTGTCTCCGGTACCAATCACAACAAGCTGGAAATCCTTATTCAGCAACAGCTCATCGAGTACAGGATGGTTTCCTCCAAGAAGCTCTGCGTATCCTTTCTGGTCGGCTATGCGGGAGATCATGGCGAATAGGGGAATCGAAGGATTTACCTCAAGCCCATACTCTTTCTGGAATCTCGCTTTCAGGGCATCCTTTCCTGAGAGGTCCCTGGATGAGAAATGCTCTGTGAAGAACTTGTCATAGCGAGGATTCCATTCATGGGTATCCATACCGTTGAGGATTCCCTTCAGGTCGTTCTTCCTTTCACGGAGAAGCCCGTCCAATGAACAGCCATATTTCTCAGTCTGTATTTCCTCTGCATAGGTAGGTGAGACAGTTGTTATCTTGTCTGCAGTCTCTAGCGCCGCTTTCAGCATATTAAGGCGTCTTGCATCGGGCTTGCCGGAGAAGAGCTCCGGTGTAAACCTGTCGCCGCCAAGGATTGCATCGAAACGGGAGAAATCGCCCTGATACGCAAGATTGTGTATAGTGAAGACTGTTTTTGATCTGACTCCTGCCTGTTTCACATAGAACGGGACAAGACCTGCAGTCCAGTCATGACAGTGCACTACATCAGCAATCCAGCCGGAAGCTTTCATGTATTCGACAGAAGCTTTTGCAAAGAGCATGAAACGCTCTGCGTTATCGGCATAGGGGGTGAAGGATGTATCTCCGTAGATTCCGGCACGCTCGGTGAAATACGGATGGACAAGCCCTACGTACTCAACTCCATCGAGCTTTTTATGCACGACGGAGACGCTTTCATCTCTATTGAGCATGGGCACCTGGAAGGATGCTCCCTTCCTGAAACCTTTCCGGTCTATGAATGAGTACATTGGCATGAAAATCCGAACTTCCTCGCCTTTTTTTGCGAGAGCGGGGGAGAGCGAACCTAAAACATCAGCCAGTCCCCCTGATTTGGAGAAGGGGACAGCCTCACTTGAAACCATCAGGATATTCATGCTTCAGATTATCCTCCAAGCGTCTCATAAAGGCAAGGAAAAAACACGCCCTGAAGACGGTTTTGAGTCATCAAAAGCGTGTTTTATCGTTCAGAGATTCTGGATATATTCATCTGCGCTGTGTGCTGCTTCTGCTCCGTCCCCGGCGGCTGTCACAACCTGTCTAAATGGTGTTGTTCTCACGTCGCCTGCCGCGAACAGTCCTGGGACAGAAGTCCTCATGTGGCCATCTGTCACCACGAAGCCTTTATCGAGCTCTGCGAAACCTTCCAGCATTTCGGAATTGGGTATCACTCCGACAAAGATGAATACGGCATTCACATCCAGCTCCGACCCATCGGATAGCGTGACAGATTTCACGCCTTTGCCGTCGCCGTTGATACTCTGGACTGTCGCATTCATATGGAGGAAGATGTTTTCCTTGGCCATGACCCTGTCCTGGAGAACCTTCTGTCCTCTGAATTCCCCTCGCCTGTGTATGATATGGACTTCGCTTCCGAGCTTGGAGAGATAGAGTGCATCGGTTAGCGCTGTATCTCCGCCGCCTACCACTGCTATCTTCCTTCCTTTGAAAAATGGACCATCGCAGGTTGCACAGTAGCTTACACCTTTGCCCTGGTATTCCTCTTCCCCCTGGCACCCGAGATGGCGATGCCGCGCACCGGATGCGAATATGACGGCTTTTGATTTTATCTCATCGCCGCCAGCTGTGACGATGAATGCATCCCCTTCTTTTCTTATGCTCTCAGCTTTCATGAATTCGATGGAGACTCCGAATGACACAGCCTGCTTCTCGAAGCTCTCTGCGAGCGCAAAGCCTGAAGTGCTGCTTACTCCCGGATAATTCTCGATTTCATCTATGTAGAGGAGCTGTCCACCGGGTGCGAGGGCATCGATGGCTATGACGCTGTATCCAGCGCGCGCTGCATATCCTGCGGCAGATAATCCTGCGGGGCCGCATCCGATTACAAGTACATCACACTCCATCTTTTCTCTCCTTGATTTTCTTCTCCAGTGCTTCCTCGGCATCTGAGCGCCTGATATAAACAGGTCCTTCCCCTATATCATCGGCACCTTTCGTCCTGTATTTTGCCATACCGAGGGAAAGCAGTGCTTTCGATATGTTTCTCGGTGCGAGAGGATCTATTTTTATCGCGATGGCTTCATCCAGCATCTCTAT
>CALXXO010000191.1 GCA_944392705.1 uncultured Spirochaetaceae bacterium | reverse complement strand
CCGGGTAACGGCAATGTGCACGCCTTAGAAACTGAAAGCCATCACCATCGGAAAAATCAAGCTCCATAATCAGCATATCAGGAAGGAGGAGATGCATCGCCTTGCTGAGATCAGAGAGAAACGAAAATCCATCAACGGAGAAGCCCTGGACAGCAAAATACTGCTGGAGCTTCAGTCTCGCTTCGGAATCTGGATCAGCAATGTAGATATAAGCCATGTAACTCTAAGTATCCACAGAGAGTCCACTAATCAACCTAAATTGCCGAAATTACACAGAAATAGCAGATACCCCAGATTTCTTTTGTTATATTTCGCCACTAAATCACATACCGGAGAATCAATCTGCACAATAAGAACCATTATGTGAAGGAGAATACTGACTCTCCAGGTATGAAGCTATCAGGCGAATCTTATACAGTTGTAAATGCTTATCAGCGTTATTATCACGAGCATCCATGAGAAAAGCACATCGACAGCATGGGAGCTCATCTTCTTCGAGAAAGTCCTTCCGATTGTAGCGCCAAGCACTGCAGCAACCATCATCGGGAGCAACATGGATATCTCAAACGGAGGGAACCCTTCAATGAGTGTGCTTATGAACGACACAGTCTGGGAGAAAAAGATTATATAAAGGGATGTAAGAGCTGCCGTCTTGCTGTCCATGCTGAAGAAGAACGAGAGCAGCATGATGTTTATAGGTCCTCCACCTATTCCAAGGAAGGAGGAAAGTATTCCTAGCAGCAATCCGAGCAGCGTCGACACAACAGGATTGACTACATTGATAGTCCTTATCTTCGCTTTGAGGAGCACATAGAAAAGCACCATCAGCGTAAGGATTACCATAACAATGTTCTGGACAAGAGAGACAAGCGATGGATTTGCAGCACTTCCAGCAACCAAGGAGAAGAGCATTTTCCCCAAAAGCCCACCAACGGCACCACCTATTGCCAGGAATGTACCCCTTCTGTCTATCCTTACTTCTCCTCCTCTGCTCCTGATGAGGGAAACGATTGTCATCGTAAGAACAGTGGTTCCTGAGAGAAAACTTATAGTTGATGCGGAGAGATCGCAGATGGCATCCATCACAGGCTTTATGATGACTCCTCCACCTATTCCGCTGATTGATCCGAGAATTGTTGCAATAAAAGCAGTAAGGACGACAATGACTGTCATAAAAACCTCCCATAAGAATACTAGCACATATGGCACAATGTACGACAGCACTTCTCAGAACAGAGGATAAGAAGCTATCATCAAGGAGTGAAACCCGGAGATCTTGCGATAATCGCAATATATGCAGCAGTGTCTGTCTTCTCCTTCTCCTCCGTGCAATCGGGAGGGGATGTTCTGAATGTGGAGACAGATAACGGGAGCTATGCTTACTCGCTTTCAGAAGATGGGGTTCACAGCTTCTCAGGCCCATTGGGAACAACGGAAATTGAAATCAAGGATGGCAGGGCAAGAATAATCTCATCGCCTTGCAGGAACGGAATATGTATGCAGGCCGGATGGTCTGACACACTATGCTGCCTTCCTAACAGGATAATCGCAACGACAACGGACACAGAGGGAGGGTTGGATGCTATCTCAGGATAGAATAAGCAAGCTTGCTGCACTATCCCTCTTTCTGAGTGCTATAGAGCTTTTCATACCCCGTTTTGTTCCATTCTTCAGACTGGGATTATCCAACATCCCTGTGCTGATGGCCCTCAGCCTGGATTTCAAGTCATTCATGCTCTTGTGCCTTCTAAAAGGAATAGGCACAAGCTATACAGCCGGCAATATATTCTCCATATTCGCCGCAATCTCAATCTCGCAGTCGATTGTCTCAGGACTTGTCATGTATGGAGCGAAGAGAATGCTATCCGGAAGAGTATCAATCTATGGCATTTCGATAGCAGGGGCACTAACAAGTACAATAGTCCAGATACTCCTTGCTTCAGCCTATGCCGGCAGTGGAACGATGGCATTTCTGCCCCTGATGCTCGTCCTTTCCTTTCCCTCTGCCCTTCTTACAGCTTACCTTTCAAAGAAAATGCCGGAGCCTGAAACAATACCGTCCCCAGATGTGGAAGAAAGCCCGGTTCAGCATCTATATATAATTATGATGGTGCTATCGGGGGCGGCTATGATGATGACAGAGAATCCCGTGGTCCTACTCCCATCGGTAGCTTCAGCTTTCATATTCCAACGTTCAGCAGGAAGGAAAATAAAAATACTTCCCCACATTGCGATGCTTTCTTTCATGATAATCTCCTCCCTCCTTGTCCCACACGGGAAAGTAATCCTCACGCTCCTTTCCTTCCCTGTAACCGAAGGGGCATTAGCCGATGGGCTGTCCAGGGGATTGAGACTGTCCGGAGGAATAGCTCTCTCCCAGGCTTTTTCCATGATAATCAGACCGGGAAAAGGCCTGATTGGAAAAACAATGAAAACCTTCGCAATGCTTTTATCATCACTGAGAGATACTCATGGCAGTCCATTGGAAAGATTTCAGAAAGCCGTAAGAAATGCAGACCCAAGTTTTAATGAAAAATCGCGAATTAATGTTCCAGCTTTCACAACAATCAGCTTCTCATGCCTTATTATTGCATTTGCGATCATTGATTGTATCTTTTTCTAAAACCATATATGTTTATTTTGTCAGGACTAATTGACAGAGGAGTGCAATCTAACTATAAATCTTTATCGATAAGAAAGGAGCAATTTATGGCAGAAGTCAATGAACTCTTCCCTGGACAGCTCGAACTCCAGGAGATGATCGAGAGAACAAAGCGTGCTCAGCTCATTTACGCAAATTTCCCGCAGGAGAAAGTCGATGAGATTTTCCGCGCAGCGGCTATTGCAGCTAACAATGCACGTATCCAGCTTGCCATCGATGCTGTCGAAGAGACAGGGATGGGCATTGTCGAGGACAAGGTAATCAAGAACCACTTCGCTGCCGAGTACATCTTCCACAAGTACAAGGATGAGAAGACCTGCGGCATCAT
>CALXXO010000190.1 GCA_944392705.1 uncultured Spirochaetaceae bacterium | reverse complement strand
GGAACTTATAATCAGTGCGAAAAATGGCGATAGACGGGCACGCGAGAGCCTTCTCGAGTCATTCGATGGAATGATAAGAGCAGTTGCAGCAGAGTATTCAGCCAAGCTCGATGAAGCTGGATCCTATGATGATATCCTTCAGTCGGGGAGAGTCGGGTTTCTGGAAGCTCTGGACCGCTTCGATTTCTCGATAGCACCGGCTTTCATTCCTTATGTCAAGGAAGGTGTGAGGATGGCGATAAGGGATTATCTAAATACGTCGCTCCGCCTGATAAAACTTCCCAAAAGCGCAATCCATAGCGCAAAACTCCTCTCCGGGGCAATGAAGAAGCTGGAAGAGGACGGATGCTCATGCCACGACAGAGATGCTATTAAAAGGGTGACGGGATTTTCCGATGTGTCGCTTAGGAACGCAGAAAGGAACAGAAAGCTCCAGATGCCGCTCAGCCTTGATTATAGTTATGAAGATGGTGACTCTTCGATTTCTCTGTCGATACCCTCCGATGTTTCTGTCGAGGAGGAAGCCGAGAATGACGTGATGATTCAAAGGCTCTCTGCCGGGGTTGCATCTCTTGCCGATGATGATAGGTTCATCATCAATTCATTCTATGGCGCATTCGGTTCGGCAAAGCTTCGGGTCTCTGAGATTGCGGAAAGACTTTCCGTCTCTGCAGGAACTGTCAGAAACAGGGTGAGGATGATAGAAGGCAGCCTGTACAGGATGATTTCATGATGCTAGTTTGTACCTATGGTAAGAAAAGCTCAGGAAAACGATCTGGAGGAAATTCTCTTCATATACAACAAGGCCAGGGCGTACATGAGGGCCAACGGCAATAAGGGGCAGTGGAGGAATGGTTATCCCTCAAGGAGCGTGCTCGAGTATGATATCGCGCAGGAACGCCTATTCGTGGAGGAGGATGATTTCGGCATATACGGTGTCTTCATGCTCCTCGTCGGCGATGATCCTACATATAGAATAATAAGGGAAGGGGAGTGGCTCGATGATTCCCCATATGCGGTCATCCACCGTATAGCATCCTCCGGACGCAGGAGCGGTGTGCTGAGGGAAGCGCTTTCCTATGCATCCCTCTCGTCAAGGCACATAAGGATAGATACCCACCAGGACAATATCCCGATGCAGAAGGCCCTTGAGAAGGAAGGGTTCTCCAAGCGCGGGATAATCATCTGCGATGATGGCACTGACCGTATCGCATTTGAGCGAATTTCTTCTTGAGTGCAGAGTGATTTGGTTGTAAGCTTTCTGATAAGTGGAACAATGTTTCATTTTCAAAAGGAGAACATATGTCTGTAATAGTATCCTTCGGGGAAATAATGGCGAGGATAACGACGGAGGGGTATTATACATTCCGCCAGTCACTGCCTGGGAGGGTGACACTGTGTTTTGCCGGAGCAGAAGCCAATGTCGCTGCATCGATTTCGCTTCTCGGCGGAAATGCAAGGTATGTGACAGCGCTTCCCGATAACGATATCTCGGAAGCTTGTCTTGGAAATCTCAGGAACCTTGGTGTCGATGAGTCCTATGTTGTCAGAAAGAACTCCGGACGCCTTGGAATCTATTTCGTCCAGGCCGGTGCGGACCAGAGACCCAGCAAGGTCATCTACGACAGGGAAGGCTCTGCATTCTCGACAACCGAGGGCTGCGAGTATGACTGGGATGCTGTCTTTCAGGGAGCTACGATTCTCCATGTTTCCGGAATCACTCCAGCTGTTTCTCGGACGGCCGCGGAAGCACAGCTTATGTGCATGAAGAAGGCTAAGGAGCGTGGCCTTCTTATCTCCTTCGATTGCAATTTCCGCTCAAAGCTCTGGAACTGGGAGCCCGGGACTCCGAAAGAAGTGCTGGCCGGACGCGTGATAAGGGAGATGATGGATTATGTCGATATCCTCTTCGCTGCAAGAATCGACGCTGAGACATTGCTTGGCATCAAGATAGATGCAGACCCATCTGCTTCGAGAATCGAGGAACAGCCATATGTCGCGGAAGCCATTAACAGGAAATATCCGTCGGTGAGCATGGTCCTGACTACTATGAGACAGTCGATAAGCGCCACATATAATAAATGGGGAGCTGCCATGTACGATATCTCCGATGGAATGCAGTATGTATCCCCATGCGTGAATGGAAAGTACGTCCCATATGACATTACATCCATTGTCGACAGAATCGGTGCCGGGGACAGTTTCGCTGCAGGATTCCTTTATGCCATGACCGATCCGGAGCTTTCGAGCGACAAGCAGACAATGATTGATTTCGCTACAGCATCCTCCTGTCTCTGCCATTCGATAATGCAGGACATTAATTATGTCACAAAGGATGATGTGCTTTCCCTCATGAGGAGTGGTGGACATGGTACTGTCTCAAGGTGAGTCTTGCCCTAATTCCCCTCTCCTGTTAATTTAACTATAAGGAGAAAAAGAAAAATGGCACTTTCATTTTATAGATGCCCCGACTGCGGGGAGATTGTAATGATGATCAAGAAGGGCGGATGCACACCTTCTTGCTGCGGACACGCAATGACAGAGCTCGTTGCTAATACAACAGATGCGGCTCAGGAGAAGCACGTTCCTGTCGCAGAGGTAAAGGATAAGGAGATCGATGTTAAGGTTGGTTCCGTTGCACACCCGATGACAGAGGAACACCTTATCGAGTGGATTGCTGTCGAGACAAAGCAGGGCGTGAAGATTAAGTACCTCAAGGCCGGCGACAAGCCAGAGGAAGTCTTCTGCAACAACGGAGATGCTACAGCTGTATATGCATATTGCAATCTTCATGGTCTTTGGAAGACAGAGCTCAACTAAAAGAATAGCATAATATTCTGAAGTTATATGCCTGCATCATTGAATGTGGGCATATTTTATTCAATATTGATATCTTAACTATCTGTTTTTAATTTTATTTTAATACAATTATTCTATGCATTAACTATACCTTGAACGCAGAATGCGCTACTTGTATAATCATGAATATGAGAAAGCTCATTCTTCTTTTGATTATCTTT
>CALXXO010000189.1 GCA_944392705.1 uncultured Spirochaetaceae bacterium | reverse complement strand
CCTTCCCCTATGTCTTCTTCTGTTGTCAGAACACCGATCAGATGCGTTAGATAACCTTCTTCTTTCATGAAATCCGTATCTGAGTTGTAGGATACGTTGACTATTTCAAATGGTTCTGTATTCTGCAGGCGATGCAGTTCGTTCTTTTGCCTTTGCGTAATACTTTGCGCCAGCTTTACTATCTCCTGATTGACACCTTCGAACTGCATTGGTACTCTTGCGCTCACGCCAGCAAAATTGAATGCTGCTTTTTCAATAATCCTGCATTCCATTCTGTTTCCTCCTTTTACAGTTATCGAGAAATTGAATCTTGGAAATGATATACACTTCTTCTGCTTTGCTGCCTCTGAAGGAAGCAATCCACTCCATTTCGTGAATGCTCGTGAAAATCCATCTACGGACTGGTACCCGTACTTGAATGCGATATCTGTTACTTTTCCGCCATTCACCAAGTCGTAATTCGCCTCTGCCAGTCTTCGATTCCTGACATATTCATTCAATGATATTCCTGTCAGAAAGAAGAAGATGTTCTTGAAGTGCAGCTTTGATACGCTGATATTACCAAGGGCGTTATCAATGACGGCATCATCAAGTAAATGATCTTCGATATAGTCTATTGTCTCAATCAGTTGCTCCAGCATTAGCATATCTCCTGAAAGAAATGCTATCAAATTTCCTGAATCATTGCCCGACTTCTTGAAATACAGATTATCGGTATCGCTTCTTACAAGCTGAATAATCAGAGTTTATTCTGAATGTGGGGATATGCATACTGTCAATGACCGGCAATGACTGTGTTCTGCTCCAGCTTTAATGAAACTGGAATTTTCTGGATGAAGAAATCGCTGGCATAATACCATTTCTGTTTTAATTGAACTCTCAAACGAAATTCACACAATGAA
The DNA here is from genome assembly GCA_944392705.1 of uncultured Spirochaetaceae bacterium. Taxonomy (GTDB): domain Bacteria; phylum Spirochaetota; class Spirochaetia; order Sphaerochaetales; family Sphaerochaetaceae; genus Ornithospirochaeta. Next base: position 2,158 of record CALXXO010000189.1, on the reverse strand, counting down.
ACGAAAATACCTATAGGGGGTGGCTAAAATTTCCAAGGAAATGCAGAGGTTGCCAGAACAAGTCTTGAAAACGCCTGATTCCTAGGCTGCTGATGGTCTCCAGATGATAGCAAGATTTCGGCAGCTTGCATCGCAACTCTTTGTATATAAAGAAATAAGGAGCGGCTCCTTGGAATACCGCTCCTTGCTTTTCAAGAGAAGGCTTTATATCACCTTCTGTGTCTTAAGAATGGGCCCTGCTGGATTTGAACCGGCGACCCAAGGATTATGAGTCCTTTGCTCTAACCGCTGAGCTAAAGGCCCGGGTTATCTTATTGACAACGTGAGATAATTTATCAGTTAAATAAAAGAATATCAATAGGTTTTATTTTGGAGTCTTTTGGGCTATATGCTTTCGAATATACCTTTCTCCTTGTTTTTCCTGACATTGTCTGCATTGTATATTTTACCACCCATTGTTATGTATACTCCGGGTCCCAGAAGTTGCACTGCAGTGATTGCACAGCCGAGATTGAATACCGCATCGCTGTCCTCCAGGGAATAAGGTATCATTGCACCTGTGAAAACATAGACATGGCTGTCATTTTCCCCAATCTGTTTCTCGAGCAGTTTTGCAGTCTGTACCATTGTGTCAGTGCCATGAATAATAACGACGAGATCCTCAATTGAAGCTATCGCGTTTTCTACGATTTTCTGCCTTTGCTCCTCTGTCATAACAAGACTATCAACAGCAAACAGTGCATCGAGATGTATTGGAAGAGTTACCCTTGATTGGTTGAGTATCCTTGGAAGATGGCTTTCCCTGAATGTCAATTCGCCTTTGACCGCATCGTAATGCTTATCGAAAGTTCCGCCTGTTGTGATTATCCTTATTGCTCTGCTGTCCATGGTCAAATGGTATCACCAGTTGATACGAATTAACATATATCACCTTGCTCCTGATATGCATATTCCCCGATAATGCCAGATAGAAGAGTTTTTCTTGGGAGGATTAATGTGAAAAGAAAACTGCTTTCTCTTCTGATTGTTCTTTTGATTGCTGCTGCGAATCTCTTCGCGTTTGATATCGGGGGAGGGTGGACAATAAATGGTACCATTGACCAGCACCCGGAAATCTTGATCGGATTTATTCCAACATATGGTGAAGTGACCGTCGGTTATACAGGTTTCCAGTTGATGGAAGGTAACAGAACTGAGCTGCAGCTTACAGCCGGTGCCGGATATGTCGAGAGACGTTTCTGGATCAATCCTGTTTCCGGTGAAGAGGAAATGACAATGAATCCTCTTACATTCGATGCTCTTCAGGTTGCTTGGACACTGCGATTCAACCAGGGATTTTTAGAGTCGCCTGTTGGTGGCAAGGATCTGATAACTCTCTCAGTCGGATACAAAGGCCGTTATGAGGATGCTATGAACTCGATGGTTGCTGGAAAGACTAAACAGAGCTGGGGCGATGAGAGAGGGGTTCAGACGATAGATGATTTCTTCTCATCCTATGGAACTGCAGGAGATAACTTCCCATCGCGTCTTTTCCCGGATCTTAGGGGTAATCATCAGTACTTTGGTTCATCGCTTTTCTTCAATTTCCTGTTGGATGGAATGGAGGATACGCTTTCAACAAATGATGGCTATACACTTGAGTTTCAGGCAGAATGGGCACCATATGGACTGAATAAGGCTCTCGATGGCAAAGCTGATTTCTATCAGTTCACTCTCGAAGGAGTCGGAGCAAAGACCCTTTATCAATATAAAACAGAGAAGATGAGCTGGTTCTCAATTGTCATGATTGACCGCTTGAGGATGAACTGGCTCTCTGGTGAGCTTGTTCCTACATATATCCAGAAACTTGGTTCGCTTGGAAGACAGGTCAGAGGATATAGCAATTATACGTATGGAACGGAATTCTACGTAGTCAACAATTTTGATATCAGATTCACAGGTCCTGATATGGGCGTGGATGGACTATCCCCAAGAATCAATCTGTTCTTTGATATCGGTTACGGCTGCGGACGATATTTCAATACTGACCGCTCGGGTTCAAACTTCCTGGCATCCACCGGTGCGCAGTTTACAGTATCGATTTTCGATATCATAGACCTAGGGTATCAGCTGGCATATCTTATTCCGGGAGATACATACAATTTCGCGAAAGGTGATA
>CALXXO010000188.1 GCA_944392705.1 uncultured Spirochaetaceae bacterium | reverse complement strand
ATTGATCTCTCCAGTAAAATTCAAGTCAGAAATTTACCGTGCTTTCATGGAAATGAGCAGCCAGGATCTTATTGAATTTCCAGCCGAGTACAACAACAAAGGCTACCTCACTATTATTGAGGTAGACGAGAAAATTATGCGGAAGAAAGAAGCTGAGATCCGCAAACGAATGGAAGAAGAAAAAATTCCTGCGGACAGATTCCAGGAGCTGCTGGAAGAACAGCTTGCTGAAGTGGATGGGGCCCGTACTAAGCTCTATACACTGACACCTGAAGAAGAAGTTGCTCTGACACAGATTGATGCTATGAAAGAGGAACTTGTCAATATGGTTAAGATTGAGACTCCGGGAGAACGTGATCGCTTTGAACTGACTAAGGAGAAGCAGGGCAAGCTGCATGACGACCGTGCTTATTGTATGGCACTGCTTGCGTATGGATTACAAGAATTGCGGCGCGCAGAGATTTTGGCACGAGCTAGAAAGAAAGACAAACATGTTGCCCGACGGATGCCAATTCGAAGAGGGAAAGTAAATAAGATGATAGGATAGGTGGTGAATCAATGGCAATAAATGAGGAAACACATTCAAACACTCAAAAGAGAACAACGAAAGAACTTCGTGAATATCAACTGAGGCAACAACGAAGGAAAGAAATTTTCGAAGCTACGAAAGCTGCGCTGCAATTAGTGGATCTTACGAAAACAGAAACGAGAACATTCACAATATTCTCAAAAGAACGTTTGAGAACATATATGCAGAACCCAAAGAGTAACGAATCAAACCTTCGTCAGCTCAGCAAGTTTTTATATCGCTGTTCTCACTCTTATCGGAGACTAATTGCTTATCATGCTGAAATGATTGATTTATCCGCATATTCCATCATTCCACTTGTCAATATGACAGAAGACAATAATCCTGATGACATCCTTGCATCTTATTACAATACTTGTGTCCAAGTTGAAAAAATGGCCATGCATACAGAGATTTTTAAATGCCTGTTGATTGCATGGAGAGAAGATACTTTTTATGGATATGTATACGAGGATGATGAAGGTTTTTTCATCTATCCGCTTGATGGAGACTATTGCCGGGTAAGCTCTGTTAATTATGACGGTACCCTTAATTTTGCGTTTGACTTTTCGTATTTCAGAAGCCATACCGCAGATTTGGAATACTGGGACCCAGAATTCAACTCTAAATATAATTCGTATACGAATGATAACAACTTACGTTGGCAGGAATTAGATCCCGCAAGGACAATCTGTCTTAAGGTGAATATTGATGACTTCACAATGTCATTGCCGCCTATGATCGGACTTTTTGAGCCGTTAATTGATTTAATTGACCTGCAGAGTATTCAGTCGATCAAGGATGACCTCAGTATTTATAAGCTGCTTGTAGCTCAAATGGAAACGCTGACAAATACAGATGAGCCTGATGATTTCAGTGTAGATATTGATACTGCGATTGAATACTATGACCGTCTTGCAGAGTCGTTACCTGATTGTGTAAGCTCTGCAATTTCACCCTTAAAAATTGTACCTATCGAGTTCAACAACGATCAGACACAGGACGTTAATCGCATTTCTGATGCTACCAGTAACCTCTTCAAAGCGAGTGGCGGTGCGCAGATTCTTGATAACGATAAAATCTCAGGAAGCACTGCATTCGAAGCTGCTATATTGTGTGACACGATGATGGCTATACGCCCTCTTCTGCCGCAAATTGAGGAGTGGGTAAACCGGTATTTGTCCTACGTCATGGGCGACCATGCCAAGGTTAAATATTTTGAAGTATCTCCGTACACCAAGAGCAAGAAGAAAAAAGAACTGCTTGAATCTGGTCAGAATGGTGTGCCGGTCAAATTAGCGGTTGCATCTTTAGATGGATTCTCTCCGCTGGAGACACATTCGTTGGATTTCTTAGAGAACCAGGTGCTGCGGCTGCATGAGCGTTGGATACCATTCTCAACGTCTTATACACAATCTGGAAACGCAACGGCACCTGAAGGTGATTCTGATCCGATCACAGGAGGAGCGCCGACCAAGGATGAAGTAACCGATAAAGGTGAGCAATCACGGGATAACGATAGTAGTAAGTAGGTGGAGTAAATGGATAACTCAAAAAATTTTATTATAACTCAGGACGCTGCTACGGCAGAGGAATTACGTAGGTGCGGATTTCAGGAGATTCCTGGGAATCTATCTGCATATATCTTCCAGAATAGTAAAACTTTTTGCTTCTCTGAGAAGATAGATCCACGTAAGATATCGTATTCTAATGTCCTGTATTTTTAGGAGTAGAGAATGAAAAAACGACTATTAACTTTAGATGATTTGTATTCTTTTTTCTCCTCTTCCAACAAGTCTTTTAACTTCAGTTCGAGTGAAACTGGCTATAATATCGCGATACAAATTCCCGCTACATTTGAAACTATAGAGAATGATGAAACGCAGGAAGGGTTATATCCTGTGAAATTCAAAGTTTGCCATACTGGGGTAAACCGCAATAAGAGCAGGATCTCCAAAGAAAATATGGAAGCTGCTCTTCCATCCCTACATTATCGTCCTGTTTTAGCTGACATTACCACCTTATCGGATGGAACAAAAGATTTTACGAGTCACGCTATGGAGTGGGATGAGGACGGGAATATCACGTATATTGAGAAGCCGGTTGGGGTTTTTACAAATCCAGAGAGCTACCATCTTGAATACGACAAGGATAAGGATCGGTATTATGTGATTGCCGATGCTGTAATCTATGAGGAGTATTCGCCAGATTCTATAGAAATCATTGAGCGCAAAAATGGAACGAAGGTATCCTGTGAACTTTCCATCAGTCAACTTTCATATGATGCCAAGGAGAAAATCTTAGATTTGGAAAAATTCCACTTTAATGGTGTTACCTGTTTGGGGGTAGATCCTATTACAGAAGAACCCATTGAAGAAGGGATGGGAGGTTCGAGGCCTGATATTAGTGACTTCGCAGAAGAAAAGAATAGTTTATTTGTATATGGAAAAATGATTGAAGCTATTGAGAGATTTAACAAAACACTCTCCAATATCAATAAAT
>CALXXO010000187.1 GCA_944392705.1 uncultured Spirochaetaceae bacterium | reverse complement strand
CACCGACGTGATCGGTGCGATTTGCGCTGCCCTTGAGGTGGAGCCAAACGATATTATGGATTTTGTCCCAGATAGCACAAGTAAGTCCGTTTTATGGGACATAGATCATCGTATGATATGAGAGTATAAGTATACTTTCTATCACTTCTACAAGGAGAATTGTTATGAAAACCGTTGATTTGCCGCCTTACGCACCAACGCTAATGGAATCCACAAGAGCGATTGGCTACTCAATAGAGGCCGCTATTGCCGATATTATCGATAATAGTATTGCAGCATCTGCAAGCCGTGTGGATATCGATTTCTTCCCTATTGGGGAATCTTATATTGCCATTCTCGACAATGGTTGGGGGATGACTTCTGAGAGCTTGGTTGCAGCGATGCAGTACGGAAGCAGAAACCCTCTCGAAACCCGCGACGAGAATGATTTGGGCCGCTATGGTCTTGGCATGAAAACGGCATCGCTTTCTCAATGCAGAATCTTAACAGTTTTATCCAAAAAGGCCGGCGTACTGACTGGTGCTCAGTGGAACCTGAATCACATTCAACGCGCAGAATCTTGGTCTTTGCTGCTTATAGATGAGGAAGAGGCGAAGAAGTATCCGAGCTTCGATAAATTGAATCAGTACGAGAACGGAACACTTGTTATTTGGCAGGACCTCGATAAGTTTGCAGTTGGAGAAACCGATATTGCTGAAGCTTTTACCAGAAAGATGGAACTAATTCGCGAGCATCTTTCTCTCGTTTTTCATAGATACTTAAGCGGTGAACCGGGTCTGAAAAAATTAGATATCCGCATGAATGAGCAAAGCGTCGAACCGCAGGATCCGTTTCTTATTAAAAAGAGCACTCAGCTCATGGACGATGAAGTTATTATTGTGCGAGGACAAAAAGTACGCGTAAAACCGTATATTTTGCCTCACACTTCTAAACTGACGCAAAAAGAACTGAAGGCTTTGGGCGGGAAAGACGGTTTGCGTAAAAATCAGGGATTTTACGTGTATAGAAACAAACGTCTCCTCGTGTGGGGAAACTGGTTCAGGCTTATGAGACAAGGTGATTTGTCAAAACTTGCAAGAGTACAAGTTGACATTCCTAATTCCTTGGATGATCTTTGGACTCTTGATATTAAAAAGTCTACTGCCACACCTCCTGAGGAAGTGAAAAGGAATCTTTCCGTAATTATTCAGAAAATATCTGAAGGCAGCAAGCGGACTTGGACTTATAGAGGAAAGAAAGAAACTAATGACAATATCGTCCACGTGTGGAATCGCCTGATAACACGTGACGGGAATGTTCTGTATGAAGTAAACCCCGATCATCCCTTGGTGGAAAGCATTGTATCTGCGCATCCTGAAATACAGCCGCAGATTGAAGCACTTCTGAAGCAGATAGGGATGTCACTTCCTATTAACTCACTGTACATAGACTTAACAAACGACGAAAAAATGGATAATGACAGTGATAACAAAGGAACAGAAGTGATAACCCTTTTGAAAAATGTTGTTTCCACATATTCTGGTGAGGATAAAGAAGGCTTTATTAAGGCACTATTGATAACCGAGCCTTTCTGCAATTATTCTGATGAGATAGAGAAAGCAATGAAAAGAGGCGAAATAGTATGACTGATAACATGAAAATTTTGATTGATCAAGTTACAACTGCGATCAACAGCGAATATGGAGATTCTCTGCCGACCCTTGAGCAAATCAATGATAAAGCAGATACTTTCCGTACACTTTTCGCACCGCTTTATCCCATATCAGACGAAGAATACATTCGTGTCAAAAGAGAATTAGCAACCAATATTCTTCACAGAATCGGTGTAGCAACAACACTGCGCGGCCATGATGCCGAACATCAGTCTTGGTACTTTATTCAGGAGAATGACGGATACTATTGGAACCGGTATAAAACTTATTTGAAGAACGTTAAGCATTGGGGAATTGATGTTGTAAATAGGCTTAACCAGACGACCGATGAAATAATGGACGATCTTGGAAATCCCAAGGATGCTGCACGTCCTTTCCAGCGGAGAGGATTGCTGTTGGGTGATGTTCAGTCAGGCAAAACTGCTACATATACAGCCATATGCAATAAGGCATCTGATGCTGGTTATAGGGTGATTATCGTCCTTGCCGGAATGATGGAGAATCTGCGTGTTCAAACGCAGGAACGGCTTGATGCTGAATTCGTCGGCAAAGAAAGTAAATATACCCTCGATAAAAAAGCAGAGCAGGAAATCCGAAATAAACCAGTAGGCGTCGGAAAAATTCCGCCAGCACTTCCCGAAAAAAGCATAGCTTGCTTCACCTCTGTTGCAACAGATTTTAACAAAGCTATCCTGCGTGCTTTTAATTTGGATTTGCGGACGCTGAATGGGACAGCGCTTTTCGTCGTGAAAAAGAATAAAAGCGTCCTCAACAACCTGTATAAATGGCTTCTGGAGAATAACGCCGATCATGAAACCGGACTGATTGATCTCCCGCTGCTTTTAATTGACGATGAGGCGGACAACGCTTCTGTAAACACTAATTCCGAAGAAAAAGATCCTACGGCGATCAACCAAGCCATTCGAAACATTCTCAACTGCTTCAGACAGGCTTCATACCTCGGCATTACTGCTACACCTTTTGCAAATATCTTTATTGATCCGGATACTGATGAAGCCACAAGAGACCTGTTCCCAAAGGACTTTCTCACAGTTCTTCCGACTCCCGAATTGTATATTGGTGCAGACAAAATATTCGGCAACGGAGATGCCGACGAATGGGATGATGGAGTTCCTCACACGAGAACTGGAGGAATATATGGGGATTCGATTATTCCAATCCAAAATGAAGAACAGGAATCGTTCTATGTCTTTAAGCACAAAAAAGAACTCGCAGACGAATTGTATGATTTGCCGGAAAGCATGAGAAAAGCAATCCGATATTTCATACTGGCCTGCACGATTTCTGATATTCGTCAAGATAACACGGAACATAGATCTATGCTCGTTAACGTCAGCAGATTTACGAAAGTTCAAAATGTAACTGCTGACCTCGTTGAAGCGTATGTTTCAAGCATAAAAGCCGATCT
>CALXXO010000186.1 GCA_944392705.1 uncultured Spirochaetaceae bacterium | reverse complement strand
CAAAGAAGTATTGGATTCATTGCAAGTAACTGATTCTACTAAAGCGGATATTTCTTCTTATGTCGAAGCCGGATATACCATTGTAACGCCTGTAAATAATGTAACAATTAATTCATGGACTGGAATTGGATATATAATTGTAGAGGAATCAGGAACATGCACTTATATGCTGTCGAATCATACATCGGGCGGAGAAACGACGCAATCTATTGAAGATCTAAGAGATGGGCTGGACACATTAGCTTTTGTTCTATACACTGCAGCCGTTGTTCTTGCTACAATTGCTTTTATTGCCGCTTTGTTTGCATTTGCAGGACCTGTAATTGGCTGTCTAACCGGTGCCCTTGCAGCTTTACCTGAAGGATTTGTTGGTCTAGGAGTATCGTTAGTTTTTAGTTCAGCTGCATTAGCCGGCTCTGTACGAAGTTTAAATAACTTTTTAAAAGGTGAAGAAACTACAACCGATAAAGTCGTTGCGGGTGCAAGTTCTGCCTATTCAATAGGAAAGCTGATATTCTGGTGGGTTGTAAATGGGGAACCTAGCATCTAATAAAGGAGAGTGTGAATTTTGGTAATATTATATATAGCTCTTACACTCGAAGTAATCGGCCTTCTCGCTTCCATATTATCACAATTCAAAGCAAAGCGGATAGTGGATTACACTTCATCAACGTTAGGAACTGTATCGAAAATATCCAAAAGACAGTCAACAAAAGATTTTGCCACTTTTTTTCTCAATATCACATATACTGTTGACGGAAAACAATACACAAATAAAAATATGCGTTCGTATGGTTCTAACTGCGAGTACGCCATTGGACAGAATATGACAGTACTTTATGATCCTAACAAACCTCATCATTCCCATATAGATGGTGATAAGAATTATGCAAATACAAAAATGACGCTTTTGTGTTTTGTTCTTTTATCATTTACAATTCTTCTTATTCCGATAATCGGAAAAGTGTCTGATCAAATATATTGGACATGGATTTGTGCTGTTGTTCTTTTGCTTGGTAATGTCTTATTCATCGCTGTGCGGATCAAAGATGTGGCGGATCATGTTTCGGGTTCTGTGAAAAATTTGATTATTACTGCTGTCTCCATGATATTTGTTCTGGTTATGGTTCTGATCCTAATATAATTGATTTCTAGAGATATGGCTGCGGCTGCCAGTGTGATTATCTTCACATCGGCAGTTGCAGCCCCTTTTTTGTTTATACAGACGACATGGTGATCGGACTACGCCTTCTATATCGCTAATCACACAGCAGCCTGCATATCTTCACTTTGATGCTCTAGCACTCTTACACTAATACTTTTGATTCCGTATTGATTGAACAAGAGGACATATGCTTTAATTGTCGAATAAGCATATTTTCGTATAATCGGATTTCTAAAATCGGGCCTATCGTCAACTATAACAAGTTCGTCAATGTCTGCCATTTTTTCAACAACTCGCTCGAAATCACATAGTGTGTCAGTAGATGCATCTAAGAATGATGTGTCAATCTTTCTAACACACAAATCGTTGCAATCGAACAAATTGTACGGCATATAAAAATCCTGAAGAAGCATGTACTCTTGTCTGCTTATAGGCTTAACTTGCAGCCGTATGTCGCCATAGTTGGCTTCCAGAAGATATTTTTGACGACAGTATTTTTCTTTCATACTCGTATCCTCAGAAATCCAAATGAAGAGGCATATGCACTTCAACTGCTTTTGCGAGCGCGATTCTCAGTTTTTCTGCCGCAGTGAGGAATTTTGTTCTTTGATTGAAATCCATTTGCTGCTGCAAAATCTCCAACGCCCTTTTCGCATTATTTGCTGTAATCGTTTCTTCTTCAAAGATGTCGATTAGAATACCAAACTCAGCATTCCACTTGGTAAATACTTCGATAAGGGCCTCATACTCTGATACACTCAATTCAACAGTGTAGATATGCCCGTTAGAATCGCTCCAGTTATCATAATCAGATAAGCCCTGCGCATCCAGTGGGACACTTAGAAAGCACTTCTTCCATTCCAGAGCCATTACATTTCCTCCCTCTTCTTAATACGGAAATGGGTGGCAATCTCATATTCCTCAGTAGTCCTGCCACGTGTCTTTCCATCGATTGTTACATTATGGGCATTTTTACCATCCAAAGTCAGATATAATGCCCTTCTTGTTTTGGAGGTTAAATCTTGAATTCGTAAATATCCACCCGCAGCATCGGCGATAATTGCAATCGTGTGATCCGAGCTTTCAAAAATGATCTTTCCGCCTTTTTGATAAGCCACAGCACCCGGAGCAAACTTTTCCACCACTTCATTAATGTTCACACTCTGCCAATTGGAATGAAAGCGTCTGGCTCGTTCTGCCCCTTTCTCCAGCTCTTTTGCCAATCCAGCATCGATATCAGCGATTTGCTTCATAGCACTCACATTGGATGAATAATCAGTTTTTGTATCCATTATCCGGCCCTCCTTCTTGCTCTGCTTGATTTCTGAAAATCTGTGTAGACTCTATAATCAACTCCTGTTTCATCAAGAGCTGTTCGATAAGCCGGTCTCAGAGAACCATAAATCAGCAAAGTCTTGGGCAGAGAATACAGTATCTTTGCTCTCATATACGCAAGGTTGAACTCAGTTAAGCCTTTTGCGCATCCTAATGTACCCACAGCGAAAGTAGACTGATGCGGATATGCAGACAAGGCGTTAATCGTTTCCCATGAACCAACACGGAAATTCGGAAAGAATCTGATACCATGAAGCCCTAGATAAACCGTAGCAAGCTGAGAAAGCAGAATATTGAATTCTTGTAAATTAAGATCCCAATTAATCCTTGGGCTGAGATCAAACCCACAGATTCCCATGTACTTTTGGTAGATATCAAGATCTTCATCCAGTTTTGAGAGTCTCGGATAAATGCGTTCATCGTTTGAATAGAAGCACAGAACTGTTCGTTGAACAGAATGGGTTGCTTGATTTCTACAAAAGAAAGGGATAATCTCATCCGGATACTCGGATAGTAGCATTTCCTTCGGTACAATTGGATATCCAAATTCATTAAAACAGATTCCGTTTGCAGAAAGATATGCATAAAGCTTATCCGAGATATTAAAT
>CALXXO010000185.1 GCA_944392705.1 uncultured Spirochaetaceae bacterium | reverse complement strand
TCCTGATACGTATACAAAGAGATTCCTGTCGAGTTGTCTGCGATTTCTCCCTACGCTGGTATTATCCAGATCAGGTATTGGGTCAGGTCATGCCTTTCTCAGCTTTGCAGCTCCCCAGAATCACTTTGATTATCCTGCACGACTGTAGCAAAAGCTGTGGAAATATGCAAATGGAGGCCCTCGGACGTATTCAAGGGATTAATACAATGAGAGTCTGGAAGCATGGATATATCCTAGTAGGACGAACCCTCATTTCAACAACGTGAATTTCATTCTCCATTGATAGCTTTTATAATATTTGCATGAGTGATATTACACGTAAGCAATAGCAGGTGCTCTGAAGAGACTGCTTTCTGATAAACCGTTTTCCAGAGTGACTGTCATGGATATTGCTGGAGAGTGCGGTATAAGCCGTATGACGTTTTATTATCATTTCATGGATATATGGTCTTGTAGGTTGGATAATCTCTAGGAAGACCCATGGCACCTAACAGGATGGTTTCTTTACTTCTTCAATTCTTCAACATTCATAACTGCAAATCTGAAGTATCCGGCAGCATTGAGGATAGTTGATATGAATCTGGTGATGAAGGGTATCAGGATATATGAGCCAGAGTACTTTGGTGATAAGCCGGTCTGGAAAGAACCTGGCGTGAAAGGCTATGAATACTTCCTTTATGATGACTGCTTTGTTAACGGAGAGATTGTTCCGTTAGGTAATGATAAGTGGATAGGGTATAGAGCCGGAGATAAGCTTGCTGATTTTTACAAACCAAAGGCTTAGCTTGTCTGGATGGTAATTATATTCTTGGTTGTTGCTGTGACTAGAGAGGTGCATAAAGTCACTTGAGAAGTTGAAAATGTTATGCTCGGTATGGATTTTTAGATGGGACTATTGTAGATTATAGATAGGATAAAGACCCTCGCGCGCCTCCTCACAGTGCGTACCATGCGAGGGCCGAATTTTATATGGGAGAGAGTCTTAAGCTTCATAAATCGGTTCCTGAGCAGATTGAGCATCTTAAAGCAAGAGGTGTGTTTATTGATGATGAATGCAAGGCTGAGATCTTTCTATCAAATGTAAATTACTATAGATTCTCTGGGTATCTATACGAATTTCGCAAGCCAGGATCTTCTTATTACATTGATGGTACAAGCTTGAATCGAATAATTGAGCTCTACAGGTTCGATTGCAAGTTCACCAGAATACTTATGTACATTCTTGAGGATGTGGAAGAGACGCTGAAGGCGAGATTGTCTTATACATTGTCCTCTCTATTTCCATCAGATCCCCTTATATATCTTGATTCTTCTATTTACAGGGATCTTTCAGCTTTGGAAAGATTCAGGATTCTTTTTTACAAGGCCAAGGCTGATAATTCAGATCTCCCTTTCATAAAACATCATGACGAGAAGTATGATGGTCAGCTTCCTATATGGGTGGCTGTTGAGATATTTACTATGGGGAATATCCACAAACTATATGATAATCTCAAGGGAAAATACCAGAAGGCAATAGCTCAGACTTATAGCACAGGCTCAATGCAGCTTCGGAGCTGGATAAAGAATCTGACATATACACGAAATCATGTGGCCCATTATATGCGTGTGTATGGGTACAATTTCGGGCGTGTTCCAGTGCAATGCGATAAACATCCATCATTCAGTCAGAATGGCATGATTTTTCGATCAGATTCTTTGCGCTGGCTTTATGTTCTCTGATAAGGAAGAATGGAAGTCATATGTTATCCCTGAAATCGAGCGTTTGTTTTCGGAGTATCAGGAAAGCATAGAACTTGCGGATCTTGGCTTTCCTGCAGATTGGAAAGAAATTCTGGGTTCAGTTTAGCTACACAGGATTGCAAGGCTTCACGAGGTTGCGGAGATAAGGGACGCAGAGTGCTGATATATAGACTGCAAAGGTCAGAACAGGACTTTATGAGGTATTCTTACCGAATGGCAGCCTTTCTTTTGCAACAGCCTGCAAGATACTAAATGCAAATTTCCAAGATAAGTACACTGAGCTGAAAAGGGGGCTGAAGATGTATTTTTCAAATGGGTTTGTTTATGGTGGTACTCCGACTGAGCTGATGAAGGTTATCAAGGTAAAACCTTTGGATAACATGATGCTTCTTTTAACATTCAATAAGTATTTATGCATCCAGAGCTTGATCATGGTGTATTTACATGGCTTGTTGGCGAAATTGATATCTCTCCTAAACCAATGTATGAGAACAGCTATCCATATGTAGCCAGAGCATGATATGAAGGTGGAGAAACTGATTAAATTTGATGCAGCTTAATACCTTGATGCTGATGAAAGTCGTTGTAAGCCAATAACTTGTTTTGCAACGATTTTCTCTTTTTGTGTGAGTTATCGCTATTATCCAAGGTTATTCGTGCCGAATTCCTGTCACCGCAAATTGCTTATACATATTATCTGGGTATGATTTCTTATCTGTTGTGGCAAAAGAACTTATCATATGTGCTCATTTATCTTTTCAGAGATACAAAATCCATATTCTGACAAACATACATAAGAAACCATTAAGCTATTGCATTATACTTCAACAAGATATTAGCGTTTCTGAAAAGCCTTGGATTATTCAAAGTATGCTTCCTTGTCTATAGATCATCTCATAGAATGCTATCTCAGGGGTAAAACGGCGAACTCCTTCCTGTTCCATTCCGAGATGTCTGTATTTATCAGCTTTGAGGGTTTCATCGGTCTCTAGTATTACAGGAAGCTTTTTCTCATCTGCCAATCGGAAGACTTCTTCCATAGCCTTCCTCATGTATCCTTTCCCCTGATACTCCTTCCTTACGCATAGCATCTCCACGCTCAGGAACTTATCTCCGTTCTTCTTCATCCTGTCTGCAAGGGAAGCTCCTCCATTCTTGAGAAGCTGAGATAGGTCATATAGAGGTCTGGTACCCACAGCCGTCATTGCCCTGAACGGGAAGGAAAGCATTATATGAAGCGGCGGATGCGAATCGGAATAAGAGATGGCGATATATGCTTCATTGTTATCTCCGATGGAATATATCCAGCCGCTCTTTAGCGCAGTCCGTATGGACATTTCCAGGTATCTTAATATCCTATCTCTTG
>CALXXO010000184.1 GCA_944392705.1 uncultured Spirochaetaceae bacterium | reverse complement strand
GATGAGGAGAACTTCGAGGATGGCAGGAACAATCTCTACGGTACCATAGAGCAGGATGCAAGGCGCAGGGATTTCTCGATAAACAGCCTTTATTATAATCCTTCGAATGGACAGCTCCTGGATTTCAATGATGCCCTCCCTGATTTCCGCAAGAAGGTCATCCGTTCCCTTATACCTCTTTCATATACATTCTCAGAAGATCCAGTGAGGATGATCAGGGCTCTGAAGTATCAGGCAACTACGGGGTTTTCACTGAAGCGTGATGTTCGCAAGGCGATAAAGAAGAATGCGGAGAAGATTGAATCATGCTCAACATCCCGCCTTACCGAAGAGGTATCCAAGATTCTATCCTCTGGCTGTTCATATGAAATCCTGATGAACCTCAGAAAATACGGTCTGTTGCAGTTCATCCTGCCTTGCTGGTCGCTTTATGCTGGAATAGATGCTGTCAGGGATTCTCTTACAGCTCTGGATGAGAAAATCAAGGCGGCGCAGAAGGATGGTACTGCAGTCTCAAAGGAAGAGCAGATTTATGCTTTTATAAAACCTCTTCTCGTATTCGAGGATGTGAGTGCATTGTCTCCAGAGGAACTCTTCCATGAAGCGTTCAGGCAGGCGAAGGTACTTATCTCTCCGATGACTCCTCCGAACTATGAGCTTGAAAAGGCCATAGATATGGTCCTCGATGACATAGGTGTAAAGAGGGCTAAGTCAAAGCGTTCTGCTGAAGCCAGGGCGCCGAAGAAGAAGCCGAACACCCTTGGCCGTAAGAGCGCTGCAAACGAGGAGCTTTCTGTTGTCCCTTCAAAGAAGAGGAAGCGCAAAAGAAAGAAAAGCGGGAAGCGCGATGTGCCTGTCCAGATGCAGACAGCAAGGACAATGGCGGAGGAGCACGATCTCTAGCCCCATTCCTCTATTTCGATATTCATCGATTTGACCATGACACCGCCGTATCTCTCGATACAGTCGGTTATGTATTCCTGCAGGTCCGATATCGTTGTTCCGATATAATGCCTTGCGGGAAGCTGGAGCGTCACGCTCACGGAATAGGTTGGGTCAGCGTTTCTGACACCTCTGACTTTCTTGACTTTCATCACAGGGTCGTATTCGCCAATGGCGTGCTTGACCATCTGCGTGAGCACTGCTTCGGAAAGCTCTTCCTTGTCCGGGCGCGAGAACTCGGGCCTTACTATTGTCTTTTCATATGTCTGGTTCTTCATGTGGCCACGCTTGTTCATGAAGACTTTCATCGAATCGTAGACTATCTGAGGAGCAGAGCGAGTCACCTCGATGGACGGAACAGGGATTACGTGTTTCCCTTCCGTATACCTTATCCTCATCGCGGTTTCTATCTCTTCCTCTGAAGCTACATCCTCTATATGGATGATTTTCTCCGGAGGAGGGAGTTCAAGGCGTTTCGCGATTTTATTCACCATCTTCTCGGATGTCCCGATAATCATTATTTTCTTATAGCGTTCTTTCAGAAGGGCACTCATGATTTCATTGCGATGATCATCATCATCGAAGACCGCAGTACGGACAGCAGCGATGAAGTTCGGATCTCGCTTTGCCGAGTGCCCTGCAAGAATCTTGTCGCCTTTTATCAGCAGGCCATCATCGATTATCAGGTCAATATGATGCTTTGCTGCGACAAGTTTGGAGTGATAGCTCTTCCCAGTCCCTGAGCGTCCGACCAGGGCATAGACCTTGACTCCTCTAAGCTTTGAGAATGCGAACTGGAAAATCCGATTCATGGTACGATTATAGCATCTTATGACTTTGTTGTCCCGAAGAGTGCTTCCCGCCATATCATTGTGAGTTTCTGGAACGAGTATTGTGCATTCGCCGGGGATGTTGACGGGAGCTTGATTGGTATGATGTTTGTGTCTGGATAGACATATTTCATATACACATCGAAGGACTTCGCGCCGTTTGTTATGATTTTCCGTATCGTTGTTCTTTCGATGAGCGACCTTATGTCATTTGGCTTTTCGTCCGTTATCGCGCTGTCGGCAGAGCCTTGTATGCTGCATTCTCCTATTGAATCCCAGAGAGCTATATGGTTCTCCCTCAGGAGCTCAATCTTTTCTTCCCTTGTTGATACAGGATGGGCGTAGATTTCCTCCATCATGGGCCAGAATCTGTTTCTAGGATGGGCATAGTAGAAACCGTCCTCCCTCGATTTCACTGAAGGAAAGGAGCCAAGGATAAGTATTTCAGAGTCATTGTCAGCTACTGGTGGAAATGGGTGGATAAGAATGCTCATGAAATGATTGTATCATGTGCTATCATGATTCTAATGATCAAAATCAATGACTACATCAAGGAAGAACATAACAAAGCCTTGTCGGAGGATGACTATAATGTCTCGCATTCCTGCGATGATCAGTATGTGAAGATGTTCTGCCGCATCCATTCGGCCACAGAGATTCTCTTCGGAGAGGATGGCGAGGTTGTTTACTATGTAAAAGGAAAGCCATATCCATTTCAGAAGGGCGATATTCTTGTCATAGAATCCTTAAGCCACCATGAAAGGACCATTAATAAGCTTCCGTATATGCGCTATGGACTTACCTTGATGCCGCACTATATAAGGAATTTCATATTCGACGTTAATCTCCTAAATGTATTCAGAACGCTTGAGCCGGATGAATATGAAAGGCGATGCAGGGGAGTTGATCCAGTTCTTTTCAACCGCCTTATAACGTTATTGGATGATCTTTATACCGAAGTCGATCATGAGGATATGTTCAGCCAGCTTGACAGGCGTCTCATCATCCAGCAAATAGCTGTGACTCTGTACAGGGCCTTCCGTTACAACGATTCCGACAGGATTGCAGAGGATTCCTACAACATGGAGAAGATGAGGAAAGTCTATGATTTCATAAACGAGAATTACCAGGAAGATATATCGCTAGATATGCTTGGCTCAATGTTCTATATGCATCCGACTAATATCAGCAAATGCTTTCATAAATGCTATGGAATGACGCTGAACAAGTTCATTAACTCCGTCCGGATCTGCAAAGCTCAGTATCTTCTTGAGACTACAGATATGAGTGTATCTGCTATCGCGGATTATACTGGTTTCAATTCCGTCAACGCATTCATCA
>CALXXO010000183.1 GCA_944392705.1 uncultured Spirochaetaceae bacterium | reverse complement strand
ACCCTTACCTCCAGATATACTAACCCCCTGCAACGCTATCTGCGGCTCCGAAAGATGCGATGCAATTGTGGCTGCAATGCCATTGCTTACTCCTTCAAGAGCAGCTTCAGTCCCACCTGATAATATTGCTGATACAGAACAACAGAAGACAGCAAAAACCATGATTAAAGCTAAGGCTTTCCTCATCGTTCGTCCTCCATCGCTGATAATTTTAGCAATGGCCAATTCACTCTGCAACGGAAAATGTACTTATTCAGCAGCCCTGAATGCTTCCAGGTCTTTCTCAATATTCCTGTCGTCGACACGCACAAGCAGGACACCACCGACAACGAACAGGATGATAAGGGAAAGAATTCCATACCTCTGCTGGCCTGTAATGAGAGTCACGACTCCAAGAAGGAGCGGTCCTATTATAGCTGCGAACTTTCCAAGCATATTGAAAAAGCCATAGAACTGAGAAGCCTGCTCCTTTGGAATAAGGCGTGTATAATACGAACGCGAAAGTGCTTGTATTCCTCCCTGGAACAATCCTATGCATACGGCGAGTATGTAGAACTGCGTCTCATTGGTCATGAAGAATCCGAAACCGGCAATAACAGTATAGCCTGCAATAGCTACTAAAAGCGCGTTCCTGATTCCCACTTTATGACCGAATATGTTGTATAGAAGCGCTGATGGGAATGCTACGAACTGGGTAATCAGAAGTGCGACAATAAGGCTGGAAGAAGAGAAACCAAGCGCTGTTCCGTAATCGGTGGCCATTCTTATTATCGTGTCCACACCATCTATATAACACCAGTATGCAACGAGAAAGATAGCTGTCTGCTTCAGACGCTTAAGCGAAGTGAGTGTTTTCCTGACTGCTGCAAATCCATCGCAAATGGCTGTTCTTACAGAAAGATGCTCACCTTCGGGTTCTTTTACGAAGAACACAAGCGGCAGCATGAAGACTATCCACCAGATACCGACCATCATGAACGACACTTTCACAGCGGCAATCTCATCAGGAAGGTGGAAGAATGACGGGAAGAGGTACATAAGAACATTCAGAAGGAAAAGCGCACCTCCACCTATATAGCCAAGGCTGTATCCAAGAGAGGATACAAAATCCACCTTCTTCTCAGATGCAACTGATGGAAGCAGCGAATCGTAGAGCGTATTCGCACCGGCGAAACCAACATTCGCAATAATATAAAGCACCATCGCTACAGGCCACTTTCCTATCGATATCCAGTATAGGCCGCTCGTCATGACAGCACCGAGGAAAGCGAAGAAGATCAGAAGCTTTTTCCTGTAGCTTCCCCTGTCAGCGATTGCCCCAAGCACAGGAGCACAGACAGCTACTATAAGCGACTCAATCGAGTTTCCCAGTCCCAGGAAGAATGTACTGGTGGCACTATCTGAACCGTAGGACCAGTACTGTGAGAAGAAGATTGGGAAGAATGCCGCCATAACAGTCGTTGCAAATGCACTGTTCGCCCAATCATAGAATGCCCATGCTAATATTTCTTTCTTCGAATCTTTCATAAACCTACGCGATTTTACGCTTTATTCACTGTATGGGCAATTATGGTTACATTATATGATAGTTAACAAAGGAGAATATCATGATAGTAGCATCCACTCTTGACAGTGCAACAGGAGAAGTATTCCAGCATTTCGGCCGGACAGAGACATTCCGCATTTATACAATAGAAGCTGGGAAGATAACAGGTAAAGAAGATATAAGTGCAGCAGAGACTGGAGGACATGGTGCCCTTGCACCTTTTCTCAAAGAGCATGGCGTAGAAGCCCTTATCTGCGGTGGTATTGGCGGAGGTGCAAGAGCTGCTCTTACAGGGAATGGAATCGCAATCTACCCTGGCGTTTCCGGAGATGCAGACACCGCGGCAATTGCCTTTGCTGAAGGGCATCTCGATTACAACGAGAACACAGAGTGCCATCACCACGACCACGGAGAAGGACATGAATGCCATCACGAAGGGCATTGCTGCCATTAAAACTCAGGCGGGACACCCCGCCTGCTTTATTTCTACAGCACCAAAATCAAAGTTCTGGTAATGAATCAATAATCATTTCTGACTTTCCGATACTTCTGTTTGCTGCTATTCGGTTTGTCCGGGATTGTACGTTCTATAAGATGCGCTTCCAACGAAGGATCCAGATAATTTTTCCTGAACGTTGGACGATGCGAAAGCCCTAACCGATTCATCAGCTCTATAGCTGAAAGAGTTTCATCTCCAAGTGCTGCCAACAGTCTTCTGGCAGGATTAGTGACTTGGTCGCTCTCTTGGTCGACAACTTGGTCGCAACCCATTCCTTTAACAAATTTTTCCTCGAAGAATAGATTGGGCGGATTCGATTACGGCGTCTCAGGTAGGGAGTAATATTGCCCTCTACATTTCCCGATTTATATCAGCTTATTTCTTTCTGAAGGCTCTTCACAGTATTCAAATCCAAGCCTGAGATATAGGAAATCTCCTCAGCTGTATATTTGTATTTCTCGCTCTTGAAAAGCCTAAGCGCCACCTCCGTTGCATTCCTGTTTTCGCCCTCTCTCACTCCGTCATTCCTGAAATCTTCCATCGCCTTGCACATAGTATCTATTCCTTCCTTGCTTTCTTTGAAGAATTTTACCCTGTCTTTAAGAATCTTGTAATGCATTTTATCTGGATTACTGCATGAAAAATCATGCATAAGCCATCCAATGGGAGAATCATCCCTGAATCCACCATTCACATACACAATATGAGATTCATCTCCAAAAGGTTCTCCGGTATTCATTATATAACGTTCTATACAATAAACAGGAAAGCCATGCCCAATAACATCGGACTCCGTGATGAAAATCACAAAGGATTCCGGTATTTCGCTAAATCTCATACCTTTCGCAAGCTGATCGGAATCAATCATGCTGCTGTAGAATCTTGCTCTTTTTCTGTCCGCCCCTGATTCTGATTTCTGTATTTCGATATCATAGATCTTTCCATTTCCGTCTTTAGCGAAAATATCCAAGATAACTGAATGATCCATGATATTAGCAATGAACTTTTCTGTTTCAACACTAATTACAAACAGATCATGTCTATCGAGAATTATGCTGAGAACAAGTTCAAT
>CALXXO010000182.1 GCA_944392705.1 uncultured Spirochaetaceae bacterium | reverse complement strand
TGAAGGAATACACACAACAGGACGATAACGATTGCAAGGAGTGCACCCCTTATAGTTCTCCGCCTTCCGAATCTGTGGGCGAATTTCCCGGAAGGAACAGCGAATGCTGCATATGCAACACCAACCATACCGGAAGACAGCGCTGCAGTTCCTGCACTGGTTCCCAGCTCCTCCATCGTATAAACACCGATGAATGGAAGTATTCCCTGGTATGCAATGAACCAGCAGAGAAGAGAAAGAAGAATGAAGAGAGCGCTCTTCTCCTTTTCCGAGAAAATCTCCTTAAGACTCTTCAAGAGTGGTTCTTTCGGCTTCTCTTCCCTCTCCTCCTCCGTCGATACGGTGCTCCTGTTCTCCTTGACGAAGACGAAAAGAAGCACGACAGCGAGGATGACGAAAACGGAAGCTACAGGAAATGCAAGGATCTTATCCACCTCTCCGAAACCGGGAATGTTCACTTTAACATCCATCAGCCTGGCAAGCAGAACCGTTCCAAGAATCGTGGCAAGACCACCCATAGTGTTTATGACACCATTTGCTTCGCTTCTTAGATCCGCAGGTACCATATCAGGCATCAAGGCAACAACCGGTCCCCTGACAGCCTGCTTGAATATATTGAGGAAGAAAATGGTTATAAAGAGGAATATAAAGGACTCGAGCGCGGAAAATGGAACAAGCGCAAAGAAAATTGCAGCGAGCGGCAGCAATGTTACTATATAAGGCATCCTTCTGCCGATTCTTGTCCTTGTTCTATCCGATAGTGCGGAGAATATCGGGATGAGGAATATCGCGAGGATATTATCCAGTGTCATAACACCACCGATAAGCGATGACGATTCTATATAGTTACCGAGGAACATCGGGATATAGTTGTCATATAGCGGATCCATCAGTCCCATCGTGAAGAATCCAAGACCAATGAGGAATGTGGTTCTCCAATAACCTGTAAGGCTTTTCTTTTCGGCCATAAAACCTCCTGGCAATACGATACAGCATCCTGGAAACTTACTCTATTGCCTGAGCACTCTGTGAGTGCTATAAAAACCGCATGGCCATAACAACTCTTGAAGAACTGAAAGGGATAATAAATCTTACAGAAGATGAGAAAGCGTGGGATGCAGATGGCGCTTCCACCCTGCCCCTGCTGATATCAAATGATATGATTCCCCTGCTCTCCTGTGACGCAATAAGGCGCCAGTTCGTTCCGACTGCAGCAGAGAACAGGGATACAATCGGATTTCTGGACCCACAGGAAGAAGCCAAGAATCAAGGAACGGAAAGACTTGTGCACAGGTATAGGAACAGAGCGGCATTCTTCACGACAGACTGCTGTTTTGCATATTGCAGGCATTGTTTCAGACGACGTTTCACAGGACACCTGTCAGGTCCCGCTACGGAGAAAGAGATAAATGAAGCTGCCGATTACATCGCATCGCACGGGGAAATAAAGGAAGTCCTTCTGACGGGAGGGGATCTGTTCACGCTCTCCGACTCCCACATCGATATGCTGCTCTCGATATTTAAAGGAAAGTGTCCCAATGTGATATTCAGGCTATGCACAAGGGCTGTAGCTGTAAATCCGGGACGCTTCACGCCATCCCTCATGGGCATCATAAAGAAGCACATGAAAGGTGCTCCATTTTTTCTTATGACACAGTTCAATCATCCAGTTGAGCTGACGGAAAAAGCCATAAAAGCTGTATCCATGTTCGTAGATGCAGGAATACCAGCCTTCAATCAGAGCGTATTGCTCAAAGGCGTCAACGATGCAGAGGATGTACTTATAGAACTTTCAGACAGACTTCTTGCCGCAAGAATAAAGCCATACTACCTTTTCCAGGACGACCCGGTGAAAGGCACATCGCATTTCCGCGTTCCAATAGAGCGTGGCCTGGAGATAGAGAAGAATATAAGAGCAGAGCTATCGGGACTGGGGATGCCGCAATACACTGCAGACCTTCCCGAAGGAGGTGGGAAAGTCATCCTGACCTACTCCTACTACAAAGGCACAGTTACAAAGGACGGCAAGGAGCGATACCTGTTTGAAACACCGGACGGTGAGCTGCGATACTACCCGGAATGAACAGATTAATGCGAATATAGACATATTTCGCTTAATTTTTACACTCAGGCTATCATCTCTTTTCTATTTCAGGTATTATCAACCATAAAACCATGTTCGGAGGAATTAATGGAATCAAGCCAGATCCAGACACTGATTACCATGGTGCTCTACATCGGAGTTGTCATCGGTATCGGTGTATATTTTGCTAAACGCGCGAACGAGAACTCTGAGAACTACTATCTCGGAGGTAGATCACTGGGACCATGGGTTGCTGCATTCAGTGCAGAAGCTTCCGACATGAGCGGCTGGCTTCTGATGGGGCTTCCCGGACTTGCATACTGGACAGGACTCGCAGATGCTTTCTGGACAGCTGCAGGACTTGCAATAGGAACTTATATTAACTGGCTTATTGTAGCCAAACGCCTAAGGCACTATTCGGAGATAGCGGGCAACGCAATCACGCTCCCCGATTTCTTCAGCAACCGTTTCCATGAAAAGAAAAAGGTCCTGATGACAATATCATCGGCATTCATCCTCATCTTCTTCTGCGTCTATGCAGCAAGCTGTTTTGTCACCTGCGGAAAGCTCTTCTCTTCGCTTTTCGGTGTCGATTACCACATAATGATGATAGTTGGAGCCATCTTTGTTGTTGTCTACACATTCCTTGGCGGCTTCCTTGCAGAAAGTGCCAGCGACTTCATGCAGGCTCTGATCATGGTGCTTGCGCTCGTCATAATACTCGCGCTTGGGACAATAAACGCAGGTGGATTGGGAGCGGTCTTCGAGAACCTTAAAGCTATTCCGGGCTATCTGGAATTCTTCAATCTGGCAACGCCTGTCCTTAATGAAGCAGGAGAACAGGTAATGCAGAATGGAACCCCGCTCTTCGGAGATGCCGCACCGTACAGCATCATCTCTGCCTTATCGATGCTTGCCTGGGGACTTGGATACTTCGGAATGCCACAGGTACTTTTAAGATTCATGGCAATCAGACAGAAGGAAGAGCTGACAAAGAGCCGTCGCATCGCTACAGTCTTGGTCATCATCTCGTTGTTTGCAGCAATC
>CALXXO010000181.1 GCA_944392705.1 uncultured Spirochaetaceae bacterium | reverse complement strand
TCCTCGACAGCAACCTCCGAAGCTGTCCTATTAGCTATAATCATCGCATCCTTATGGTTCTGAAGAAGCGTTGCAGCGAAATGCCCTGAAGGCTCTGCGAAGAGCGCCTGTCTCAACACGGCCCTGTGCCACTCCCTGAAAACCCCTATCCTTACCTTCCTTGCGGAGAGGATTTCCTTCATTCCGACAGTAATAGCATAGTGCGGCATGGCGTCCACTGCGCCATTGAGGTCGCCTATTGCATTCGCAGTCCTGGTCTCATGGCTGATTTTTATGACCCTTGTCTCTCTGGATGCGAATTCATCAGCGCTCACTTCCTCCGCTTCATTGAAAGCCAGATGACCATTTATACCAATACCCCCGAATGTGATATCGACCTTGCCGAGCCTTTCAATCAAAGCAAGGATTTTCCCAGGATCTGCAGGATCGGGGAAGACTCTGTGGTCAGGTGGCATCACCAAAGACTCCGGGATCTTTCCATATACCTCGCGGGACATGAAGCCGCGGAACGAGAGCTTGCTGCTCTGCGGTATATATTCATAGTCATCGGTAAGGTATTCATCCATGTTTATGAACCAAACGTTCCTCAGGGAAAGATTCCTCTCCCTTACAAGGCGCACGAATATAGGATACTGCCCAACAGGACCTACAGGGACGATGAATACAGTCTCCTCGCCATTCCTGTTGTTTTCCTCTATCGTCTCAACCATCTCAAGCGCGAGCTCATAGAATACCTCTCCGCTGTCGCCGAGAAGCTTTACAGGAATTCTGCCTTTATAGAGTTCGTCCTTGCTATAACCCAGATAACCCATCACTTACCTCCTTGAAATGAATTGCGGGCCAAGGTCTCCGGTAAGATCCCTGGCGTAATTAATGAAAGATTCAGACACATCGAATCTATCGGGAATGAAGAAAGAAGGCGGCAAGGTTCTTTCATTCAGAATCTCGTCGCTGATAGCGCTGATAGCAATCTCTGCAGAATATGGATTGCTGGAAACACGCCTGATAATACTCATCACGGAGCTTTCTCCTGAGAGGACCGCTTCGACGCTTTTCCTTCCGCAAAGCACAGCTTCCTCCCTATCCACTGGACTCTGCCATGCACTGGATGCCCTGCCGAGAATACCTGGTTTCTCAGATCTTGCCTTTATACCAAGCTTCCTGACTACAAGGGATGCCAGATGCGATGATACATCTCCGAAATAAACGCTCCTGTCCGTCTGGAAAATAGGAGGGGTGATCGGAGTACCGCTTCTGTCCTTAAGTCCTTCGCTTGCGACGACTACAACCCCGCCCTTTTCCTTGTGTATCTCGCTGACACGGGAAAGGAAGGACTCTTCATCAAATGGTATCTCAGGTATGAGAATCATATCGGGACCTGCAGATCCATAGAGCCTTGAAAGCGCCGATGAAGCTGTAATCCAGCCTGCATTGCGCCCGAAGGCTTCTATTATGACAACATGAATCGGAAGCCCTTCCACATCCTCTACAGCTTCCCTAACAGATGCAGCAAGATAGCGTGCAGCTGAACCGAAGCCCGGGCTATGGTCAGTTACTGAGAGATCGTTATCCATTGTCTTAGGAACACCTGCGACCTTTATACCGTACTTCGAGGAAGCTTCAGCAAGGCATCGACAGGTATCCATAGTACCATTGCCACCCGTCATAAGGACATATCCGGCATCCAGGCTGTCGAGGGAAGCTGCAAGCGCATCATAATCCTCCCTTTCCAGGTGATCGCGGCCTGTTCCTATGAAGGAGCCTGGTGTAATCTCAAGCCTATCGAGATCATCGGAAGAGAGAGCGCCAAGATCAATATAGCTTTTCTCAAAAACGCCCCTGACTCCGTATCTCGCGCCAAGTATCTGTCCCTCGAATCCCCGGTCCTTCAGTTCCCTGACAGAGCCCGCCAGAGATGCATTTATGACAGCAGTAGGCCCACCACCATGAATCAGAACGATATTCTTCAAACTCCACCTCCTGTGGATTCCCTTTTTATGAATGTATATGGGATTGTCATCCGGACGCTGTAGGATCTGGGGTTCTCAACCCTGTCCAGAAGCACCCTTAGCGCAAATCTTCCCAATGCAGCCTTCGGCACATCGAAAGTTGAGAGCGAAGGCTCCAGGAATGCAGATGATGCGATGTTGTCGAAACCAGTCACTGCGATATCATCGGGAACCCTTATTCCCCTTTCCTTCAGAAGCCTTATCACTCCGATAGCTGTATTGTCATTTGCAACGATTATCGCATCGGGCATTGCCACGGAAAGCAGTCTTCGGGCTGCTTCATATCCATCCTGCGGCATCAGAAAGCAATCCTCTGCAATGGCACTGGAGCGGCCAATCCCCACCTCATCCAGTCCTTCAAGATAACCATTATACCGGTGTTCATTGAAAAGCCTTTTCCCGCTGCCTACAGGCCCGATGAAAGCAATCTTACGCCTTCCCATTCCATAGAGAATCCCGACAGCTTCCTTTATTCCTTCCCTCGAATCGCAGAGCACTTCATCCATTCCCTCCGTACTATTGAGCCCTGCATAGACCACAGAAGGAACTACAGAAACAATACTATCGATGCGCTCCTTGCTTCCGCGCCCGAGGATAATCGCGGCATCGAATGCGGCAAGGGAGCTGTCGTAGTTATCATCATCGGCACTCAGTTGCGAAAGCGAAAGATTCTCACCCTTTCCGGAGAGAATGGAAGCTTCCTCCTCCACGCCTTTCACAACACCCTGGAAGAAATCAGATGCGATACTCTCATGATCTGAGATAAAGATTATCCCGATATTCACATGGCGTCTGAACCTTCTGACAGATTCAGTGCGGCTCGATGCCCATCCGAGCTCATCGGCGGCAGCAAGGACATTGCGGACAGTCTCTGCCCTGACCTTTCTGGAGGTATCTCCGGAAAGGATCCTTGAAACCGTAGATTCCGATACACCGGACAGTTTAGCTATCTCTGATAATCTTACTTTACCCATATGCAAGTTATTGGCTTTATTTATCCTTTGCAATTTAAAGAATAACATTAATTTTGGAATTTACAATTGAAATTTTATCCAATTTTTTGGGTAATTGCAGTAAGAATTATCCATGCTAAACTTTCAAATATGAAAAGAATAATCACAGCAATTCTT
>CALXXO010000180.1 GCA_944392705.1 uncultured Spirochaetaceae bacterium | reverse complement strand
AATGAGTGCCGGCTTTCGTATATATTTTCTGATTCTCACAAAGCCTTCATTTTTCCAGCCTCGTTTTATATTATCTACTATCTTCATTTGTATTCCCCTTAAGTACCGAATCAAGAGTAAGTTTTATCTCGTTCTTGATCTCAGCGATTGCGTTAACATATTCGCTGCTGTTTTTATCAGCTTGTTTAATTTCTTGCGGCAGTTTTTCTTCTGCTATTTTCGTAATTAGCTCATCATGATTAAGATCCTGAGCAAGTCTTTGAATCAGTTTATTATACTTGCTATCACCAGCATTATTTACTAAAACAGAATAGCACTCCGAGAGATTAATGCGCTTTTGTGCATTATATATTTGAACAGCAAGCTCGAAGCCGGTGCTATCACATTCGGTAAGATTTGTAACTGTATACTCAATGCAATTACTGAATCCTTTAAGATCAACAGTAAGAAGCATAGTATCAACAGAATCATTAATAAACGAATCGCCATCAATATGTTTCAGCAGATCAACTAGAACGACCGTCTCAGAATAATCAAGTTTATCGTCCTGCTCATTCAAAAACTTGTATGTCTTGTTATATATATCATGCTTTTCGGATTCTGTAGATGATTTCATCTGCTCCACTGCAGCATCTTCCAGTCGCTCAATGAGTGTTGGATTATAATTCTTCATTATATTATCCATTTTACGCTGAGCAAAGTAACTTCCTGTTAACTTCAAAAATCCACAGATAAGTAAGACTGAGCCAATTAAACCCGCCATTACTCCGGCTACACCGAAGCCGTTTCTTACTTTGAGATTTTCAGTCTTAACAAGTGCGGGAGCGGACTCTTTCGCAAATTGGATATCATCTTGTAACTGTCCGTAATCGTGGTAGTACAAAGGATAGGAATCACTTCCGCTATCTAAGTAGCCAGGAACACGCTTCCTAGTACATTTCCTAATGATGTTTTCTAACTTTTCGTGAAAATGCGATGAAGTTATTGAAAGATCTCTGTCGCAGTACGCCTCATCGTTTAACAAGTATTTACGATAGAAAGCTCCATAACCGTCATCACTTTTTTCAGAAGAAAACAACTGATTACCTGTATAGAGTTCAAAGATGCTTAAGCACTCCCAAAAAGTGGCACCGAATGAAAAAATATCGCTTTCAACGCTCATTCTGCCTTTTTTAAGCCCAGACTCATCAAACGGAAACCGTGAACCGCTTATCGGCGCAGCAAAACATTCAGGAGCAGCATATCCGAGTGTACCATATTGGAATTGACGTGCAAAGCTCTGCTTTTCCTGATTGTAATCAGCAGCACCTAACTCACTTATTACGGCATTTGTTTGAGGCGCAATATGCTCTGACCTGCCGAAGTCAATCAAAACAATCTCTTTACCATATCTGGTAATCATTATGTTATCTGGCTTTATGTCTAGATGAAGGATTCTCTTTTTGTCCGTAATGTATTTTAAGATTTCACATAAATTAAGCATGAAGTCAAGCATCTCACTTTGATACCTGATGACTTCGTCATAGTCATGTTGATAGCTATGCAACATTGCTTGCTGCTTCTCACGTGAAAACTGGTGAAAAGGTATCTTCTTTTTTAGATTGTTTCCAACATCAACGGTTTCTGTGAGTTTCCAGTATTCATCACGGCAGTATTCTTCTAACGACCATCCATCGATATATTCTTCTACCACACAGAAGAAGCGATCCCTATTGATTGAAATGGATTTCTTTCCCTCCGGCACATGAGTATCCGTAACAGAAAAAGCTCCAAGGTCTTCAATTACATCGAAAATTCTGACAACAGAACGGCAGTCCTGCAATTCATCAAAAATTTTCAAATCGTGGCTTCTGAATCTTTCATATAGATCTACAATTCTGGATTGACCCTCTTCTGCACCGACTTCGATAGATTTATATTTGAACTTCAGTACACAAGAGAGTATTGTTTTGCCGTCACGTGATATTTTTTTACCCTTATAAACAATACTCTCTGTACCAGTTGCTATATATCCATCTGCGGATAAGCCGTGAGAAGTATCTATTTTATAGTTGAATTCAGAGCCTATGATAATATCATTGTTTGCCATTCATGTTTTCCTTATCTTCTTCCATTATGATCACATTAAAGATCGTTTCCGTATCGTTCTCGTCAAGGATAGTAAGCGGCACCTTGTGGAGCTGCACTTGCGGAGAAGTATCCACAAATTTAGCTTCTGTCATATCCACTTTTATTCACCTTCTTCAGAATGCGGATTCCTGTTAAATTCTCCAAGCTGCTCGTCCGCTTCGCTATAAGTACTTCTGATGTCCTTTACTGCACTCTCATTGATAGCATTCAGGACATCTTCTACGCTTCCAATTTTTTCAAGAATGTGATCGGTCTCATACTTGTATGCATTAGCACCGGATCCCTTCCAAGCACCGAGTAAAGTTCCGTTGATCCGACCGAACTCTTCTTTAATGGCCGCGAATTCGCTGATAACCTCGGCACTCTGCCGCTCGAATTCAGCTATTTTTGTAGTATCAGCAGACTTGAATGCACTGTCGCTCATATTAAACCCTCCTCAAATCACTTTTATGAATTTTGCCTTCTTTAACGAATCGGCCTCGACATTATAGTAATAGCCATCACCGAGTTCACATCTGGCATAATCCTCTTTAAGAGTATTCTGATCCATTTCACCAAATACCGACTTTCCACCGCGTTCACTGGCAAACTCAGCAATGCTGTCAAGAAGGAAAACGATCTTCAAGGCACTATTAAATTCTGAATTTACCTCAGCATCCGTAATTTTCTTTACATCTGTAAACAGGAAAATCATGTCACTATCTTCTGCTGTATCTAATAGTTCTGGCAAAATATAGTGAATGAAATCAGAATTAGTCTTTGTATTCAGATATACTGATTTACTCTGAATGATGAAGACAGTCGGTGAAGCCTCTCCTCTTTCGCATCCATTAGGAATATCATCAACCATTACACTGTCGTCATCTACACCGTATATTTGATTGAGAATTGGATTGTCCTGAATAAAGACTTTCAGGACAATCCAATTCTCACTGAAATATAAGGTGTAGATGAAGACAGTCGGTGAAGCCTCTCCTCTTTCGCATCCATTAGGAATATCATCCACAATTACACTGTC
>CALXXO010000179.1 GCA_944392705.1 uncultured Spirochaetaceae bacterium | reverse complement strand
CTAGTTACATCGTTTGCCATCTTAGGGCCTCCTTGTATTTTCTATTTCATTGTCCTTTCCGGACACAAACTTATTTGCAAAGAACGTGCCATAATATTTATTTGCTTATATTATAAACAATTAGATACAAACAGAATGTTGAAGATATCATGAAGAAGGCCAATTTGACACAGCTTTATCAAACCAGCCGTCAAAGGTGGTCAATACAACCGGTTATGGCGTTATTCATTAAAAATCCTGACCAAAAAACGGACTTTGAAGGTATATCAAGATGGAGGAAAGATGAGAAAAATAGCGATATTCTTTATGCTTTTTCTGCCTTCAGTGTTAATGGCAGAAGCAAGATGGACTCCATCAATGGCACTCTCGGTGATGTATATGGCAAGTTCCTATGAAGATAGCAGGAATGAGATTCCCATATGGAGCAGTGCTGTCACGGAAGCGGAATTGTCGGTGATGAACATGACTGTCGATGGCAGGCATAGGATAGCGGCACCGATTACTCTATCGTATATCTCAGACAGCGGCTATGAAGGAAGAATGAGAATACCCGGAGCATTTGCAGGAGCATTATCGCTGCAGTATGGTTTCCGGGCAACTGATACGCTTGAGATATCTGCGGGCGCAGATGCCTACATTCTCTACCATGTAAACCAGAATGCCGTCTCATGGAGATTCGGAGGTTCTTTAGCACTGACCTATTTTCCTTTCAGCCATATTGGGATAGCCATACCTGTAAAAGCCATCTGGGCAAAGGATGCAATGCACTTCACTGCAGGTGCTTCTCTGAGAATTCTCCTTGGAGGTGCTGGATGAAGAGGGCAATAATCATGTCAGCTTTCTTGCTGATACTGTTCTCCTGTGAAATGGGGATGAAACAGGGAAAGGTGGTCTTCGTCTCTGTCGCAATAGACTATGGCGCCCCAGATGGTGTGAATGCGCTCCCAAACCCGCCGGAGGACCAGAGAGTGCTATCGGAGCAGATAGAAGCGTTAGCGATTGCGTCTGGTGAAATATACGAAGAGTATCTATTTCTCGAGAAACATGGTGACAGGACTCTCAACGGAGAGGAGTACAAATGGAACAGCGATGATGTACTGTCCACAATCATGGATCTGGATACAGTCTCAGATGATCTGATCATCTTCCACTACTCCGGGCACGGAGATGATAGCGGAGCGCTTGTAACTGACATTGACCAGCAAGGAAGGCTCGGCGCAGATAAGCTCCTCGATACGATGAAGGCAATAGATGGAAGGAAGTGTCTCTTCCTCGATTCCTGTTACTCAGGCTCATTCATAACCCATTCACCATTCATGGAAAACGGGGAGGTATTCAATGACGGGAACCTTGTCTCGGATAGCTTCCTGAATGCAGTCATACCATCGCTCTCCCTCACATTCTCTGCAAATGGGGAGAAGAGCGACAATATATGGGTGCTTTCAGCTGCCACATCGGAACAGCTCTCATTCGACAGCTGGGATACAGGGATGCCAATGCAGGAAAATTTCGGCGCATTCTCATACTACCTTGCTATTGCCCTTGGCTATGATATGGAGAATGACTCTACGACAATCCCGGGAGTAAGCACGGAAATCACATTTTACGGCTTATACCAGGAAATAAAGGGCCTGATGGCAACGGATCTATGGAGGGAAGCAACGCCGCAGGTGACGCTGTCACACTACGACCCAGTACTCTTCAGATTCTAGTCCGTCAGGTCTTTCCGGTCTTTTATGCGCTGGATCTCATCGCGCAGCAGTGCGGCCTTCTCGAACTCAAGGTTCTTCGCAAGCTCCGACATCTGGCGTGTAAGGTCGGCTATATAGCGCTTCCTGTCGCGTTCTACAAGAAGGTTGTAGTTTGAACTGACGATTTTTATCTCTTCTTTGGCAATGGCTTCATCGTCAGCATTCTCCCTCTCGAGAATATCCTCTATGGCCTTCTTGATGGTCTTAGGGGTTATGCCATGCGCTTCATTGTACGCCATCTGGACAGAACGTCTATGTTCTGTCTCTTCAATAGCCTCAGCCATGGCTTCGCTCATTCTGTCCGCATACATGATAACCCGGCCATCGGCGTTTCTTGCAGCTCTTCCGATTGTCTGTATAAGCGATGTGGCACTTCGAAGGAATCCTATTTTATCTGCATCGAGAATAGCAACAAGCGATACCTCCGGAAGATCAAGCCCTTCCCTCAGGAGGTTTATTCCGACGAGGATATCGAATTTGCCAAGGCGCAGATCGCGAAGTATCTCGACGCGTTCTATAGTCTCCACCTCCGAATGCAGATACCTTACTTTGAGCCCCAGGCCAGAGAGGTACTCCGTAAGGTCCTCCGCCATCTTCTTGGTGAGGGTTGTTACAAGAACTCTCTCATTCTTCTCAATGGTTTTCCTTATCTCACCATAGAGATCCTCCATCTGGCCCTCGGTGGCACGTACTTCTATCTTCGGATCAAGAAGGCCTGTCGGTCGGATAAGCTGCTCGACTATCTGTGCCGATTCCTTCCTTTCCCTCTCTCCTGGAGTTGCGGAGACATATATACGCTGCCCGACCTTATGATCGAACTCATCATATTTAAGAGGTCTGTTATCGAGGGCGGAGGGCAGGCGGAAACCATAATTTACGAGATTCGTCTTTCTCGACCTATCGCCCTCATACATAGCCCCTATCTGTGGAAGCGTAACATGGGATTCATCGATGAATGTCACGAAATCATCGGGAAAATAATCCAGGAGCACAGCAGGCCGTTCTCCCGGTGCCCGCCCGGAAAGAATCCTTGAATAATTCTCTATACCCGAGCAGTATCCGACCTCCTGGAGCATCTCCAGATCGTATTCTACCCTGCTCTTGATTCTCTCTGCTTCTACAGGTTTCCCATTCGAGAGGAAGTACTCTACCCTCTCTTCCTTCTCCTGGTTTATCTGGTCAATTGCCCTGTTGATCTGGTCCTGGGGCATTACAAACTGCTTTGCAGGATAGAGCGTCACAACATCAACGCTTGCAATGCGTTCTCCTGTAAGGGGATTGAACCAGACTATATCGGAAATCTCATCCCAGTCCAGATAAATCCTGAATGCTGTCTCAAGAT
Source organism: uncultured Spirochaetaceae bacterium (assembly GCA_944392705.1). Classification (GTDB taxonomy): domain Bacteria; phylum Spirochaetota; class Spirochaetia; order Sphaerochaetales; family Sphaerochaetaceae; genus Ornithospirochaeta. Next base: position 66 of record CALXXO010000179.1, on the reverse strand, counting down.
ATGCAGGATATATCTCGACAGTCTCCCCTCGTGGCCTGAATGTTCCACGCTCAAGGACCATATCAT
>CALXXO010000178.1 GCA_944392705.1 uncultured Spirochaetaceae bacterium | reverse complement strand
AAGTAATAATGCAGAAAGAATTTGAAGGAAGAACCGAACAGGAAGCTATAGATAAGGCAATAAGGGAACTCGGACTGGACAGAGATCAGTTCGATGTTGAGATTGTCGAAAAGGAAAAGAAATCCTTCTTCAGAAAAGGCAATGTCAGAATCCGTGTATATTATGGTGAGGAGACGCCTTCTGAAGAAGCTTCAGATGATTCGGTCAATGTACCGGAAACTGAATCTGTAGAGGACAGAAATCCAGAGCCGCAGAATGATAACGAAAGAAAGATTCTCGAATTCGTCGATACTCTGATTATGAAGATGGGATATACAGGAAAGTCCTCTATCTCATTCCGCCGTGATTCTAAGATTGGTATCAATATCGCAAGCGACGATTCTTCCATCATCATTGGACGCAAGGGCAAGAATCTTGATGCTATCCAGCTTATAACAAATGTATATGCCGGAAATCTTGATCCGGATATCAAGGTTGTTGTTGATAGCGAGAACTACAGGATGCGCCATGAGGAGCAGATAATCCGTACAGCATACAGAGTTGCTGCAGATGTAAGAAGGTCTGGCAAGTCCAAGCTTCTTGAGCCAATGAATCCGTTTGAAAGACGTCTTGTGCATACAGCTCTCAATGATTTCGAGGGAGTTGAGACAAAGAGCGAAGGCGAAGGTCTTTACAAGCAGGTAAGAATCCTTCCGAAAAAATAATCAGAAAATCTTCAAGAAGAGCTGCTACTGAAAAAGTGGTGGCTCTTTCTTATTGACTTGAAAATACAATAATGATAATTTATTAATAACGAATATCAATAAGGGTAATCATATGGAAAGAAGGAATACAATGCAGAAAGAACTTACTTATGATGCAGTAATGTCGTATTCCGGACATCCAAGTGCTGATGATATTTATCAAATGATATCAAAAGAGCACAGCTCGATTTCCAAAGCAACTATTTACCGCAATCTCTCCATCCTCTCCGATGAAGGTAAGATAGGAAGAGTTGAGTCCTTTGCCAATGGCGAGGTGCATTATGATCACAGAACTGACAAGCATTACCATGGGCATTGTAGAAAGTGCGGAAGGGTTGTCGATATCGATTTATCATATGATAATGATTTCGTAGCAAAAGCTTTGCCAATGGAAGATGGTTTTTCCATCACCTCCCATGAGCTTATATTCGAAGGTATCTGCAGAGACTGCAGAGAGAAGGAGAAGAAAAATGGAACTGAAGGGATCAAGAACTGAGAAGAATCTTCAGACGGCATTTGCAGGCGAGAGCCAGGCAAGAAACAAGTACACATACTTTGCATCCAAGGCAAAGAAGGAAGGCTATGAGCAGATTGCTGCTATCTTCCTTGAGACAGCAGAGAATGAGAAAGAGCACGCAAAGCTTTGGTTCAAGTATCTCGAGGGTGGTGACATTAAGTCCACACAGGAGAACCTCAAGGCAGCTGCAGAAGGCGAGAACTACGAGTGGACAGATATGTATGCTGAGTTCGCAAAGGTAGCTGAAGAGGAAGGATTCAAGGAAATCGCAGCTAAGTTCAGAGGTGTTGCTGCTATCGAGAAGCATCACGAGGAGAGATACCTTGCACTTCTTAAGAACGTAGAGGAAGGTCTTGTATTCTCTCGCGATGGAGAGATGATCTGGAAGTGCAGAAACTGCGGTCACATCGTAGTTGGAAAGAAGGCACCTGGAATTTGCCCAGTCTGCAACCACCCACAGGCATATTTCGAGCTTGTAGGCCAGAACTACTGATTCAGAAAGGGCCAGAGGATTATTCTCTGGTCCTTTTCTCTGCTTTTATCCTTATTCTTGTAATCGAAGACCAGTTGTTTTTCTTGGGGATATCGGGGATTACATATTCCTCATATGCATCTGAAACAGGTTTATAGTCTTCCTTTTCCATCATTTCCAGAAGAGATTTATATACTGAATCAAAGTCTTCATAGTCTTTTCTTGTATATATGACACCATATAAACCCTCTGGTATTTCAGAATCGGTATTTCCATCTTTCTTTATGAATATGCTGTTTACTCTTGAAAATCTGCCATTGATGATATCTGAAAGTAGGATTCTTGATCCTTGATTCAGCATATCGGATTTTGAGCTGGATTCTGCCAGCGAAGAATATAGCTGGCTCCATTTTTCCTCGTTATCAACATCCGGACTTATCGATGTATTGGCTGTTTCCAGGATATTTGTCTTTGGAAAGTATCTTATTTCAGTAAAACCCTCATCCTTGTTATATGAATCAATTAGAAGGTCTGTCTGTATTGATAGAGATGAGCGTATATGCTTAAGTTCCGAGATTTTCCTGTCTATCTTTTTCTTCTCAACCTGGAATATTGATATAAGACGCTCGGGACTTTCTGATGAAATATAGTCCATGATGTTCTCAAGCGGTATTCCGATTGTTTTCAAAGTCAGGATTATATCGAAAATCATTATCTGTGAAGCAGTATAGTAGCGATATCCATTGTTATCTCGTCCTGCAGGCATGAACAATCCGATTTTCTCATAGAAGAACAGTGTATGCTTGCTTACATTGAAAAGCTCAGCGAATTCTTTTGTCGAATACTTTCTGCCATTATATTCTCTGTCCATACCTTGACTATAGAGTTACTCTATAGTTTTTCATAGTATGCTGGAGGAATATTATGCCTTCGGATAATACCGAAAAGCTATTTATTGAGACAAAACCAGGCAATTTGTTTTTCAGGGCTGCCATTCCCGGTGCATTGGGAATGCTTGCATCTTCGCTTTACTATCTTCTTGAAGGAATACTTGTCGGAAGGGTACTTGGGGCTGAAGCCTTTGCTGGGCTTAATCTTGCCATGCCCTTCGTCATAATCAATTTCGCTGTTTCAGATATGATAGGTGTAGGATCTTCTGTTCCTATTGCAATCAAGCTTGGAAGAGGTGAGAAGGAAGAAGCAAATTCAATTTTCTCAGCAGCTGTTGTTATGATTATCATAGCTGGTGTTATTACAGGGTCCCTTCTTTTCGCTTTTGCTCCGACACTTTTCAGATTGATGGGTGCGGATGATCATCTTATTCCATATGCTGTCGATTACCTCAGAGCTTATGCTTGTTTCTCTCCACTGACGACACTTGTCTTTGCTATGGATAACTATCTGAGGATCTGCGGAAAGATAAAAGGATCTCTTATGATGAAC
>CALXXO010000177.1 GCA_944392705.1 uncultured Spirochaetaceae bacterium | reverse complement strand
GTCCAGATTTCATGAGAACTCGCTCTGTTGTTCCTCTTGTGCTTTCAATGTCGCTTCCGATGGTGTTTTCGATGCTCTTCAGCTCTTTGTACAACATCGTCGACAGTTATTTTGTAGCTGGAATAAGCGAAGATGCGATGACAGCTCTTTCCTTGGTTTTCCCAATACAGAATCTGCTTCATGCGGTGTCCGTTGGTTTTGGAGTCGGAATCAATGCAGTCATTGCTTATCATACAGGGGCAGGGGAGAATGACAAGGCTGACAGGGCGGCTTCCGTTGGTGTGCTTCTCTCGTTTGTGCACAGTGTGATTCTTGGGATTCTTTCGATAACTTTGATAAGCCCGTTCCTTGGAATGTTCACAGAGTCGGAGACCATAATAGATTATGGTATAAGGTACTCTGCCATTGCCTTTGCCTTCGTCCCTGTTGATATGGTAGGCCTTGCATTCGAGAAGATATTCCAGTCGCAGGGCAGGATGAAGGTCTCGATGATGGCAATGATGGTTGGCTGTATTGCGAATATAATCCTGGATCCTCTGATGATTTTCGGTATCGGGCCATTCCCTGAGCTTGGTATAGAGGGAGCGGCTATCGCAACAGGGCTCGGACAGGTTCTTTCCCTTATTGTCTACCTCGTGATTATATTCGTCCGTCCGCTTAGCGTCAGGATATCGCCAAAGTGCATAAAGGCCGATTGGAAAATCATTGGGAAGATATATTCAGTAGGTATTCCTGCGATTCTGAATATGGCGCTTCCATCGCTGCTTGTTTCAGCTCTTAATACAATCCTTGCGCCATTTTCTGGTATCTATATCCTTATCCTTGGAATTTATTATAAGTTGCAGACATTCCTTTATCTTCCTGCAAGCGGCTTTGTCCAGGGGATGCGTCCTATAGTAGGCTACAACTATGGAGCTGGAGAGAAGGGCAGGGTGAAAGATATATTCCTCACAGTCATTATAATGTGTGCTCTGATAATGCTCATCGGCACGATTCTATGCCTTGCCATACCGGGAGCCCTTATTGGTCTTTTCTCCTCGAACCCTGAGACGATAGCCATTGGTGAGAGTGCCATGAGGATAATAAGCCTTGGATTCATCGTATCATCTGTATCTGTTGCGGCATCCGGCCTTATGGAAGGGCTTGGTAAGGGGCTTTCATCGCTGTGGATATCTTTGCTGCGCTATGTCGCGTTAATAATCCCTGTGGCATATATCCTTTGTGATTTCTTTTCCATGGGACCTGAGGGTGTATGGCACGCTTTCTGGATTTCTGAGCTTCTCACTGCAGTTTTCTCAGCAGTACTCTGCCGGCGCTTCTTCAAAGGATGGCTGTAATTCCTTTTGCCATTCTTTTCTCCGTATCGGTGAAATGATTGCCAGGATTTGATTCAAAGCGTACAGAAAAACATTCTTTCTGGTAGTGCTCAAAGATTTCAGCAGTCCTTTCACCTACAGATCTCATTAAGGCATTGCCAGCTTTTGGCTCCTTGTCACCAAGGGACAGGTAAATCCTTTCAGGTTTCACTAGCGGTTTGCTGCTCAGCACGAAGTCAGAGAATCCTGGGTACCACAGTGACCCGGATGCGCTGGCAAAGCTGGAGAAAAGCGTCGTCCTGTACATCGAGTACAGTGCAAAAAGTCCTCCAAGCGAATAACCCGCGATGCAAATGAATGCTGGCGTGATTTCCAAAGATTCCACTGTTTTTCCGATTTCCCTTATATATGTATCGGCTTCCCCTCCGAAATTCCTGAACGGCCATGGCGTCATATATCTATTCCAGTCGGGACATGGAATTGACAGGAGGGCAAAAGGTTTATCGGTCATTTTCCTTGCAACAAGCCATACTTTCTCTCCTTCGTCGGCGACAGTGTTAAGTACAACCAGAGGTCTCTTTCCCTCCAACTCCCCATACAGCTTCCAGTTTTTTCCGCAAGTTTCCATGGAAATATTATATAGCTATCATGGATGATAAAGATTAATTTCATTGACTGTAAATAAATGGCTGCAAAGGTGGGATTTTCTTGCGCTTTCCCTTTCCTTGACTTTTAGACCATTTCAGAAGATATTATCTGTAACTATATCAAGATTAGGAGATTCTGATGAGCATTATCGAATTTATCGAAGCTAGAGAGATTCTTGATTCCCGCGGTAATCCTACCGTAGAAGTCGATGTCATCCTTGAAGATGGTTCTATGGGACGCGCAGCTGTTCCTTCCGGAGCATCCACTGGTGTTCACGAAGCTGTAGAGCTCCGCGATGGAGACAAGAAGCGCTTCGGTGGAAAGGGCGTTCTTAAGGCTGTCGACAATGTAAACAACATCATTGCACCTGCTATTGAGGGTATGGATGCTCTTGATCAGGTCGCTATTGACCGTGCAATGATCGAGCTCGATGGAACACCGAACAAGGCACGCCTTGGTGCTAATGCTATTCTCGGTGTATCAATGGCTGTCGCACGCGCAGCTGCTGATTTCCTTGGACTTCCTCTCTTCAAGTACCTTGGTGCTTATCATGCTTGTGTACTCCCTGTTCCGATGGCAAACATCCTCAACGGTGGTGCACACTCTGATAATAAGGTTGATTTCCAGGAATTCATGGTTATGCCAATCGGCGCTCCATCTGAGAGAGAAGCTATCAGATGGGTTGCAGAGGTATTCCACTCACTCAAGAGCGTTCTCAAGGCAAAGGGATACAACACAGGTGTTGGCGATGAGGGTGGTTTCGCACCAGACCTCCAGTCCAATGAGGAAGCTCTCGATGTTATCATGGAAGCTATCGAGAAGGCTGGTTACACAGCAGGCCGCGATGGTGACTTCATGATTGCTCTTGATCCTGCAACATCCGAGCTCTATGACGAGAAGACAGGAAAGTACACACTCAAGTGGACAACAGGCGAGCAGCTTTCTTCTGCTCAGATGGTCGAGCTCTGGGAGAACTGGGTCAACAAGTATCCTATCATCTCCATCGAGGATGGAATGGCAGAGGATGACTGGGAAGGCTGGAAGCTTCTTACAGAGAGAATCGGCGACAGAGTACAGCTTGTTGGCGATGACCTCTTCGTAACAAACACAGAGCGTCTCAAGATGGGTCTCGAGAAGGGTGTTGCTAACTCGATTCTTATCAAGGTAAACCAGATTGGTACACTTACTGAGACATTCGAAGCTATCGACATGGCACAG
>CALXXO010000176.1 GCA_944392705.1 uncultured Spirochaetaceae bacterium | reverse complement strand
AGAATATATACAGGAGATGGAAGACAGCTTGCCCATGGCGGGAGGTCATCAGGAACCTCGAACTGGAGCGCGCCAATGCGAAAGAGCTTCTTCTCTATATGGTGGCGCAGCCAGTTGATCCTATCCAGCCCAATTCGCCCGGTATGCCTTTCATACCATCGCTCCCATGTCATGATATCAGCAAATGTATCAATCTGGATGGACAGAGGAATTGAATCATCGAGAACGGAATATGCAAGCTTGATATAAGCTGAGAGGAAAAACAAGCCCGGATCATCTTTTTCTCTCCCCTTTCTTTCAAACGAATCGAAGTCGGAAAAGAACAGGGAAAGCTCCTTCTCGTCTATATGATATGAAAGAACGGGATCAAGAATCCCCTCTCCCCCGATTTCTCTGATAAAGCTCTCAAAATCCATGGCCTGATTCTATCCTGTAGGAACAATCGAATACAGCGGTTATCACTATATTGATGTTTTATAACTTATATTGTTTGAGAATAACAGAAGATTACTTCAGCATTTCACTAATGACAGATCAGGAAATGGATGAAGCGATGAAACTTGTTGCAAAGCGCCTCAAGCAGGCTCGCCTTGATGCAGGGCTGACACAGCTTGAGCTGTCTTTCCAATCCGGTGTCTCGCAGGGAATGATTACATACATCGAACAGGGAGAAAGGAATCCGGCATTCAAGACAATCCTGAAGCTCTGCGATGCCCTCCATATCCGTTTCTCAGATCTTCTCGAAGGTATAGAGCCGGAAACGAACGAAGGCGATACGGCGCATATTTCAAGGGTAAAGAAGGAAATGGGCGCCCATCTCAAAGAGCTTGAGAGGATTGTCAGCAAATTATAATACACACCTTCCGGTGGGCACTATGTCAATAAACGTAAGAAACTCCAACATATGGAGAAAGGTACAGGCCACTGTATGAAACATCATAATCCGCCCCAAGGTTGACGGAGAACAGTGGACCGCCCAAGAACAGACCTGCATTGAATCTCAGGTGATTGATAATTGTAACATCAACGGAAGCTCTACCGTAGATATCGAACATCAGGAAAACAGGTCCGATTGCATTTTCTCCTGCAACTGTATCCATCGTTGAATCGATGTTGAATCTAACGCCAAGACCCGCAGAAAGACCGAGAAGATTATTGAATTCATGCCTATAGGCTGCTCCAATGTTGAGCGCGGCTCCTGCATTTGAGAATGTATCGGCCTTAATTACAGTTCCCTCTGCCCACATATTCACTGGGAACATCGCAGAGAAGCCATACTCGATTCCAAAACCGCCATTCTCACCGAAATAGTTTGCACCCTCTATTCCTGTATACACCTTGGTCTCGCCCATAGAGCCTTCGACCGATGTACCGCTCACATTGGTGATGAAGAACCATTCCGGCATCACTGTGACTCTGATCTGCCCCTCGGCAGATACAGCACAAAGAAGCATTGCAGACATAATTACAAGTGCTATTACTTTCCTCATTTCATACCTCCACAGATGAAGAATTCACACTTTCAGTTTTCAACTTGGTTCTTTCTGTCAGATACGCACTGAGCATAATCAGGCCCGAAAGCAGGGTATAAATGGCAGTGAATTTGAATGATGCAAACGAAGATCCCCTTACTCCAGAAATCATAATCAGGAATGGAATGAAGCTGGCAATAGGCGCTATCAAAGGGATGCGTACAACATTGAGGGTAAGAATGAGAACTATCGAAACTGCCAATGTGCAGATTAGCGCGGCATCTCTTATCATGAGACGAGGATTCACGATAATAAGCACAGCAAATACTGCAAGGACTACAGTCATAATAAGATTTTTCTTTCTGTCATTCTCCTGCCCGATGCAGTACACAGTAGGATAAAGTGCAATGGAGAGAAGCATCGCCAAGTATTGCAGATTGAAAGAAAGTCTGAACCCAAGGTATATCTCCTTCCCCCACTCTCCAAGCCCTACAGGGATTGAGAGAATCAGAAGAATGGCAGCAGATGCCAATGCTACAGGCTTCTTGCCCCAGATCAATGCATATGCATAGACGAGGAATATGAATGCGAATATAAACTCGATGACTGAAGATGCTTCTACGAGATTGAATGCTCTGCTTGAAGACGAAACAAGGACCGCGATCCATGCAAAGAGAGCAATGAGAACTATTGCGCCTACTATAAGGGAAATTGCAAGGCGCTTATCTTCATACTTTCTTCAGCGCACTATACCAAATGCCAAACAGGCAATGCCTGCTGGTATGAGAACAAGAGATGCCCCGATATCTGAACTGCTGATAAGAAGCGCTCCTATAACTACAACAAAAAGTACTATCTTCAGGAAAAGAGCCACAGATGAACAAACTATACCGGCTATTGTGATTCCTCTTTTCTCAGTTGTCCTTATTCTCAGAAGACCGAATATAAGGCCAAGGACCGCACAAACAAACCCCGCAAAACCAAGGGCTCCATGCATAAACGATATAACCAAAGCGATTATACCAAGAACTAATGAAGCAATCTCCATAAGTCTACCCCACAAATAGGAATATCACACAAAGAATAGTGATGATTATAACTATTTTTAATAAATTTAGAGAGAATAATCTTATTAATAGTGATTTTTCATATATGATCAACTAATCATAAAGGGAGGATCTGAATGGGAAAGAAAAGAAAAATCACAGGACTTGCAATACTTATTATTGCACTTACTCTCTCGATTTCATGTACAAATCCAATACGCTCAATGTTCTTCGATATCCCTGAGCCACTCTGGGGACATTACGAGAATGAAATCGAAACACTCACAATCGCGAATGACAATATTCTCGTAAATGGAATGCCTTTCGAGGATTTCATACTTTCATCTGCTGGTGGATATGGCGAAATCACAGGGTTCTATCAAGAATCGGTCTCTGATACGAGGTATTCATTCACAGCTGAATTAACAATATCAGTTAACAATCAATCCATGAGTGTACCTATATCCATTTCTGCAGTGCTGAATGGCAATGAACTCATTGTAAATATGACAATGTCTGGAAAGACATCACAGTCTATATACAGGAAAATCTGAAACTGACTTGTGCTTGTTTTTTCTCAAATCAGGATTACAAGTGGAAAGGAAAATATCTATTTTTCATACCTAAAAGCTATTGACCTTATCATGTTTAACTGGTAGGCTATCTCACGTTGTGAGACAACC
>CALXXO010000175.1 GCA_944392705.1 uncultured Spirochaetaceae bacterium | reverse complement strand
GGTCGTGATAACAGATGAGAATGAGGAGGCATACTGATGTTCGCAAGAGAAAGGGATTATTCAGCGTTCCTGCAGACGGTAAGGATCGATGTGGGAACACTTGTGGGACTTAAGGCAGATGAGGACGCCTACATTGTCCTCAAGGAACTCCCGACACTGGAGATGCTCCGTCTGAAGGAAGCATCGGATAAAGGAGAAAGAGCGACTCTGGAGGTAATAAGGGAACTTCTTCCCTCGATGATAACCGACCACAGCTTCTTCGAGGACACAAAGGGGCAGAGGAAGATGAAGGCGGAGGATGTGGCGGAGCTTGTCTTCAGCTCGCTCGAGCTTACGGCGAAGGTTGTCGATGAGTACACGACAAGGGCTTTTCGTTCCCGCCGGAGGACTCCAGACGCGAAATCGCAAGTCTCTCCGGCTCAATCTTCCGCGGACAGCGTAACAGGGTAATCATGGAGGAATGCGGAAGGTGGCTTCTGTATATAACGGACATCTTCCTTCCGATCGTGGACAGCGAAACCGGGGACTGGCGGCATCTGCCCTTCCCTGGCTCGATGATGGATCAGCCATATATGACAATGCAGATTCTGAAGCTTATACAGCTGAACTTCAGGAAGCACCTCTCAGAAAAGGCGGAGAGCATCAGGATGAAGGCGAAACGTTAGAAGCTGGCATCGACCAAACGCCAGAATGCGGGAGTTCCATAAACATCACTGTATTCACTGGCTGACTCAAAAGCCTTCCTCCCTCGTTCATTTTCAATGGTCGCATCTGCTCCGGCTTTAAGCAAAATATCTATGACCGCTGGATTAACTGCCTCATCAGCGGCAAAGAACAAAGCAGTATCGCCATCCTCATTCTGAGCGTTGATATCGGCTCCAGCTTTTATGAGAAAATCGACAACGCCCTCATTCTTGTTTGCTACAGATGCCATGAGAGGCGTTACAAGTTCCTCGGTTCTTGCATTGACATCTGCACCTGCATTGATAAGGATTTCAACAATCTCGGTATCAGGGCAATAAGCGGCTGCCAGCATCAAAGGCGTAACTCCATCCAAAGTTCTGGCATTGGGATTTGCCCCCATCTCCAGAAGTCTTGATACAATGCCAGCATCAGGAAATGGATACATGACGGAATGCATAAGCAGAGACATCCCTTCGTCATCCCTCATATCCAACGGATATCTTATATAAGCAAGATAATCCAAGGTATCGTAGTCGAGCCGATTGATGAATACATCGCCTGTCAGTTTATCAAGCAGTTCCTCATTCAGATACTCAGCGCTTGCACCGTGTTCAATCATCAGATCGATCAATTCCTGGTCTGCGTCATTTTTCAAAGCATATCCAAAAGGCGTCATGCCATCAGGATCAATGAAGTTGACGTCTGCACCAGCTATGACAAGAGCCTTTGCCTTATCATAGGATATATCCATATCCAGAAATTTCGGATGGAGAGACTCTGTTAGCACCGAATATTTTCCTTCCCAATCTTCAAAGGTAACATTGACATCCGCACCAGCCTCCGCAAGGATATCGATGCATTCAGAAGACTGAGCAAACCATATTGGGGTGAACCCATAATAGCTTTTCTTGTTTACGTCCGCCCCTCCACGCACCAGCAATGAGACCGCTTCCAAATTGTCATAAATTACAGCCCAGTACAAAGCAGTCAATCCGTACTCTCCCTCTGCGTCAATGTCTGAAACCCTTCCTATGAAATCTTTCATTTCCTCGGCAGAGAGCGGAACATCCCTCACGACCAAAGCCATAAGAGGACTCAACTCAGGAACTCTAATAGCATTGATATCAGCCCCATTATCAAGCAAAGTGCTGATTACATCGTAAGAACTTTCAAGAGCAGCTACAACTAAAGGTGAGGAACCATTAGGAAGCAACGCGTTCACATCAAACCCGTCGTCAATAAGTTCTTGCAGTTCATCTGCTGTAATTGACTCCGCAATGCTGAAATAATCAGGCTCGTCAGCATTTATAGGCAGCAGGATTGCAATAAGCACAAGCAATACAAGGATTCGTTTCATAGAAGATCCTCCACTGACAATAGCATACCACGGCCGCGGGAACTCCCTGCGGTCTTTTTCGTTATAAGGAGACCTCATGCCAACGCAGGCCAAAGTCATAATCAAGGGCGAGAACAACATCTCGGCCGCTGTCAAGTCCGCCTCAAATGACCTCAACGCCCTCAAAGGCTCTGTCGAGAAGATAGGATCAGTGCTGAAGACTGCATTCTCAGTCACTGCCATAACAGCAGTAATCAAGGGAATCGGAACGGCAGCGAAGACCGTGATGACAGAGGACTTCGGCATGGCGGAGAGAGCCTACAGGCAGCTTGCACTGGCGCTCAAAGACACAAGCGCCTATGACTCGGTCGTGGACAACATCAACAGGCTCGCGAAGGTCACTCTATCTGGCAACGATGAGATAGAGTCGATGGTCGCGGAGCTTGCCGCTCTCGGGAAGTCCGCGGATGAGATAAACCGGATATCAGAAGCGGCTGTGATACTTTCGAACATCACAGGGCGTGACCTTAAGTCATCCATGACCACTCTCCTCTCATCCATGAACGGTACGACCACACAGCTGAAGCGTCTCGGCATAGACCTCGACGGTGTGACGAAGACCGCTCTTGAGCAGGGAGCCGCGATAGACATTCTTATCGAGGATTACGGCGAGTACTCATCAGCGCTGGCGGAGGACAGCGTCAATCAGAGCCTCAAAAACATCTCGGAGACATGGGGCGATATCAAGGAGAAAATCGGAGGAGTACTGACCTATAACTTCGGCCCCTGGCTGAAGCAGTTCGACACGGCATTCGAGGCTGTCAGCAAGAACATCAATAACATCACCACATACGTCGGTGCGATAATAGCGAACGCCCCGGAGGTCTTCTCTCTCCTGATGGAGACACTCTGGAAGATGGTGAAGAGAACCTTCGAATGGGAAAGCCTCAAGACGATATTCATCACGGTCGTGGAGAACATCGTCATCCTTGTCTCTGGTGCGCTGAAGCTCATCGTCACGTCAATTCCGGAGATTATAAAGGGACTTCTCAACGCGCTCATCAGCTACGTGAGATACCTTGCGCTCAGCATCGAGGCTGAGATCATCGGAGCTATCGAGAAGGCCGTGAACTGGGTCGGACGAGAGATAAATGACACATGGGTCGGAGAGAAGCTCGGCTGGGGTGATGAGCTTGCGGTCGCTGATTTCGGAGCCGATAACAAGAAGAAAGTAGCACAGGGATTCTACAACGGAGCGACATCCTCGATCGAGCATATAGGCGACC
>CALXXO010000174.1 GCA_944392705.1 uncultured Spirochaetaceae bacterium | reverse complement strand
ACCATTGAATATTGAGCTGAACGGAATACAGCTGCATCGAGCGCTGCCTGGCTGTCTTTCAGCGTAAAATACCAATGTCCTGAAGATGCTGGGCGGAAACCGGAGATTTCACCCTCTATTGAGAGATCATAGAACATCTCTTCGACAGTATCGTGGATTATCCCATTAGCTTCAGATACTGTCAGTGTCCTGTCAAAGAGGTCATAAGCTTCCATGGCATTATTCTACTTTTTCTTTCGTTCTCTGAGAATAAGGTCGTTTTAGTCATCTTTTACAACTCTATGTATTCCGATTAGTTCAGAGATTTACTCAGTCGGCTGAGTAAATTCAACCTTAATCTCCAGGAGTCTCCATCTTCTAAGAGAAGCGAAAGATGGAGAGAAATGGAGGAAGAAACATCGGGTATGATAAGATTGCGATATGAAGAAATGGCTGGATGAAGAATACGAGTTCGAAGTTGAGGTTACAGGGTATCTGAGGGGTGAAGAGCCTGAAGGCCTATGCCGCAACGGTGAAGAGATTGGTGATAAGTATTCATGCACATATGGTTGCCCAGTGAACCAAGAGGGGTGTGGAATATGCTCAAAGACCATGATGATGCTCTATCCGTTGATGGAAGCCATTAGAAGCGGCGGGGACTTAAGGAATGTCGGTGGTTCCGACAAGTATGAAAAAGATATCGTATGCCCTGACGGATGTGTGATGTTCCGGCTGACAGCAAGGAGGATTGGAGTGGAAAATCCTTTCATCTCCAAGGCCTTTCGTTAATCAGTGGTAGAAAGACAACTCTTTTAGAATTAAGGAAGATATTTATTAATTTCGTATTCTGTGTTATTCTTATCTCAAGATGAGCAGGGAGAAGAGCTACATAATGACACAGCTTGACGGGAACAACCATTCGGTGTTCAGCCTGAGCTATGATCTCATCCTTGCTGTGAAATACAGAAGAGACGTCATCACAGAAATCATATCTGAGTATCTGAAGCACATCTTCTGCTATATAGCGCCCAGATACAAGATAACACTGTCAGAATGGAACCATGGCAAGGACCATATACACATACTCTTCAAGGCTGAGCCAGACAGCGGGATATCGAAGTTCATAAACGCATACAAGGCTGCTTCATCGAGGAAGGTTAAGGACCAGTTCCCGGAGATAATAGACAGACTCTGGTATGGCCAGTTCTGGTCAAGGAGCTACTGCCTGATAACTGCAGGAGGAGCACCTCCTGAGATACTGAATGAATACATCCGCACGCAGGGAGAGGACTATGATGGAAGAAAGGGCTGATACCGTCATTGTCTCAAAATGCATGGAGTTCAGGATAAAGCCCACCATGGAGCAGAAGGTGCTCATCTGGAAGACCTTCGGATGCTGCCGCTTCGTCTGGAATCATCTCCTTGATGAACGCATCAGCTATGAGAAGATGAACAAGGGCAAGCTCCTCAATACTACTCCTGCACATCTGAAGAAGGATAACCCATTCCTTTCAGAAGTTGATTCTATGGCCCTTATAAACACCCAGCTAAATCTGAACCAGTCATGCAGCCTTCTCTTTGCCAAAGGGAAGGCTCCCAGGTTCAGGGCCAAGGAAAAGGACAAGAGGTCATACACCACCAACTGGATAAACAGCAATATAGAGATAATCCGCATAAAGGATGATGAGAACAATATCAAGCTGCCGAAACTCGGAAGAGCGCGCATCATACTCCACCGTAGCATACCGGACGGATGGAGGATGAAGAATGCGACGATAAAGGAGACGGCAAGCGGGAAGTTCTTCATTTCGCTCACATTCGATGTGGAAATTGAGCCAAAGGGGAACATAAAGAAGTTCGACAGGATTGAAGCCTTCGACTACTCGATGCCTTCCCTTGTCGTCTCCGCAACCGGAGAGAACGACATCACTGCAGACGACATCCACTGGTACCGCAATCTCGAGAAGAGGATTGCGAAGGAACAGAGGAAGCTCTCACGGATGAAGCATGGCTCTGCCAACTACTGGCAAGAGAAGCACAGGATCGGGAAGCTCCATGAGAAGGCAAGAAACAGAAGAAAAGACTTCCTGCATAAGCTCTCCCGGAAGGTCTCCGATTCCTTCGATGCCGTAGTGGTGGAGGACATCAATCTCCAGCATATGTCTCAGTCCCTGAACTTCGGCAAGGCCGTATATGACAACGGCTATGGGATGCTGAGGAATATGCTTCTCTATAAGCTGAATGAGCAGGGCAAGGTGCTTGTGAAGGTGGACAGGTTCTTCCCCTCCTCAAAGCGATGCTCAGTGTGTCACGAAGTGAACCATGACTTGCAGCTGTCAGATAGAGAGTGGATATGTAAGAGCTGCGGTACACATCATTACAGGGACAGGAACGCAACAAAGAACCTGCTGGATGAGGGTAAAGACATCCTGAACCGCTGGGCTAGCGGGGATAGCTCACTTATACTGGCACCATCAGGTGTCTTGAGTGAGAAGAAGCTCCATCCTCAGGCTCGCTACAATGTGAGACAGGATGGAGAGTAGGTCACAGCGAATAATAGAGACTCTGACTTATAGCACATTGTTCACTAATTCGGAGAATATCTGGAGCTTGCTTTTTGCAACAGGCTATCTGACTCTTGCCGGAAAATACTATCCGAATGGAAGTACTCAATTAAAGCTGTCAAATTATGAGATTCGCAATTTGTTTGCATCTTCAGTAGATGAATGGTTCACTGATGTTATCAGCAAAGATAGTAGAACGGATCTTTTTGATTCACTGTGGAATTCAAATGCAGACAGCCTTTCAGAGATTGTCTCTCAGTATCTTTTCGATACGATAAGCTATTATGACTACAGAGAGGATTACTATCATGCTTTCCTTGCAGGACTTCTTTCCGGTGCTGGATACGTTGTGAAATTAAATAGGGAAATGGGTACTGGAGGGGCGGATATCATGCTTCTCGATAAGAAAAATCGTAGAGCGGCTGTTTTTGAAATCAAGCGCACAGAATCCAGTGATTCCATGAGGAATATTGCGGAAGAAGCTTTATTGCAGATTCGCGAAAAGGAATATGGAAAGGATCTGGAAGGGTATAGGACAATCCTTTTCTATGGAGCTGCTTTCTGCAGGAAGAACGCATTGTTCTGCAATTGACAGAATAAAATAGGCCGTCGGTTGGACGGCCTGGAATAGGGAAGGGAGTTTCTCACTCCTCTTCGATTGCACCCTGTGGACATACAGAAGCACAAGTTCCGCAGCTGATGCAGGTATCTGCATCGATTACATAGATATCTCCCTCAGAGATTGCTCCAACTGGGCACTCGCCTGCACAGGTTCCAC
>CALXXO010000173.1 GCA_944392705.1 uncultured Spirochaetaceae bacterium | reverse complement strand
AGGATGCCTTCGAGGATGTGAATAAAGCTATCCAGGATATGAACAGCCTTATAAACGAAGGAAAACAGTATTATAACCAGGAGATTCCAGCAGCACAGGGCGAAGCCGAGAAGATGATAGCCCAGGCAGAGGGCTATGCTTCGGAGAGGGTTAATATGGCAAAAGGCGATACAGCCAGATTCGATGCCGTACGGCTGGAATATGAGAATGACAGGGAAACAACTGCAGAGCGGCTCTATATAGAGACCATGGAGGAAGTCCTCGGAAGCGATGAAAGCAATATAACGCTAATCGATGGCTCACTGGAGAACTACCTTCCGCTTCAGATAATAGGAGGAGAAGTATGACAAAGAAAAAGTTTTTCGGATATGCAGCAATAGTTATAGGAGCAGTTCTTGTCTCATGGACTCTCTATGCCGCCATCGTTCCTCCTCCGGAGACTGTCGGGATAATCGGTGGAGCAGATGGACCGACAGCAATCTATGTTGCTGAAGAGGATGCGAAATGAAGAAACTAGTCACAGTACTTGTAATAATCGCGCTTCTGCTTACAGTCTTCCTTCTCCTGGGGCCGTTCTACATCGTTCCGGAAGGGGAACAGGCTGTAGTCACACGATTTGGAAGGATAATCGGGAGCGAGACAGAAGCCGGACTCAAGCTGAGGATGCCGCTTATAGATTCAGTGACAAGATACCCTTCCACCCTCCTCTCATGGGACGGCGATGCCCAGAGAATCCCGACGAAGGAGAATCAGTTCATATGGGTCGATGCAACAGCCAGATGGAGGATAGTCGACCCCGCCCTCTTCTACATGACTGTCCAGACAGTTGAAGGAGGAAGGGCCCGTCTTAATGATGTCTTGGATTCAACTATCAGAACCGTCATTTCCGAGAACTATCTGAACGAAGCCGTGAGATCGACGAACAGGATCAACTCTCTGGAATACAGCGAGGAGATAAACAACGAAGTCGAGAACGAGGAAGATGCTGAAACCCTGAGATCCCTGACTAATACCAGGGCACAGCAGGAGGAGATAAAGATCGGGCGCGATGGGCTTTCAGACATGATGCTCCGCGATGCAGCTCCTCTGACCCTGAACTATGGAATCGAGCTGGAGGATGTCATCATCAGGCAGATACGCTACTCCGATGATCTTACAGGCAGCGTGTACTCCAGAATGATAAAAGAACGCAGCCAGATAGCAGAAGCCTACAGATCATACGGAAGAGGACAGCTCCTCTCATGGCAGGGAAGAGCGGAGAACGACAAGAGGACAATCCTCTCCGAAGCCTATGCGGAAAGCGAAAGGATAAAGGGAGAAGCGGATGCAGAAGCGGCAAGGATATACAGCGAAGCCTACTCTGCCGACCCTGAATTCTTCCGGCTCTGGACAACGCTGGAAAGCTACAGGAAGACATTGCCTTCCATCCAGAAGTTGCTGACAACGGATTCCGCATACTTCTCCTACCTATCATCGCCGCACAAAGATGTACAGTACGCTGAGTGAAGCTGAGATAGAAGCCCTGATCGAAAAGCTATCTGATGATGAGAGGAATATCCTCTTCGTCAATGACTTGAGAGAGGGGCTTTTCACAAAGGCGGAGAAATACAGAGAGCTGTATATAATCCATTTCCCCTACTCCCTGATTCTCTTCGGGGAAGTCCCTGAAGATTGCCAGAGCCTTGCGTCATACATCATGTCACTTAAGACAAGGGTCATCATTGCACCGGAGCCTGTAATGCTTGCAGTATCTCCCTGTCTTTCAAGATACTCCATGGAAACGCGGAGGATGATGACAATTACACCTGAACATTTCAGAAAGAAGGAAAGGGATACAAGGCTAAAGGTTCTCAGGACAAATGAAGACTTCCTTGCGCTGTTCTCCCTTTACAGGAAGGTGGCGGAGATGGCGGAGAGCTTTCCAGAGTGTGAGGATGGAGAAAACCTGGATACCTTTCTTTCAAAGCCGTTCCCATTCACCGCTGTAGCCCTCTTCGAGAATGGAGAAGCCGTATCAGGCGGCTACATAAGCAACCCATCGAGACTGAATGCGATGATTTCATGTATAGCCACAGCTCCGGAACACAGGCATAAAGGGTTCGCGACCTCTGTTGTTTCAGAGCTTCTGGATATATCATTTGGGGAGAATATGATGAAAAGGCTCTCGCTATGGTACACGAACGAAGAAGCGGGAAGAATCTACAGGTCACTTGGATTCAGAGATGCCGGTACCTGGATACGAGCATTGGAGGTCAAGAATGAAATATGTGAGAATCGAAGATAAAAGCGGAAGGATTTCATATGGGTTCCTTTCAGGGAACACGATAAGACTTGCGGACGGGTCGCCTTTCGAGGGAAACATGAAGGAGAATGGGAAAGTGGTGGACACCGAGGATGCAAAATTGCTTCCACCTGCCCCATTCTCAAAGGCTGTATGCATTGGTCTCAATTACCGCGACCATGCAGAGGAATTCGGCCTTCCTATCCCAGAGACACCAGTTGTTTTCCTCAAGCCATCCACATCGGCAGCAGCTGCTGGCGATAATATAATCTACCCGGAGATGTGCCATCGCCTTGACTATGAAGCAGAGCTTGCCGTTGTTATAGGGAAAACGGCAAAGAACGTAAGCGAAGAGGAGGCCCTGAACTATGTCCTCGGCTATACGATTGCAAACGATGTGACTGCCCGTGACCTCCAGCCTAAGAACGGTCAGTGGACCATAGCAAAAGGCTTCGATACTTTCATGCCCATTGGCCCTTATATCTCCGATGAAGTCGATGGCTCTTCGCTTATGATTACAAGCCGGGTGAATGGAGAGACGAAGCAGAAATCGAATACATCCAACCTGATTTTCAAGATTCCGTATCTGATTTCCTACATCTCCCATGTAATGACACTCCTCCCCGGGGATGTGATATCAACAGGAACACCGGGAGGGATATCAGGGATGCAGAAAGGCGATGTGGTGGAAATAGAGATTGAAGGGCTTGGTATCCTCAAGAACACTATTGCCTGACCCGGTTCCTCTGAAGATACCCGAAACCAGAACGTATTCTTCCGCCATTCTCAAGATACAGCTTTGCATTCCTCATCAGCGAAGTTCCAGCAGGATATGAGGAAGGATCTGAGGATATAAAACCGAAGATTCTCTCCTCTGCCTGCCTGTCATCATCATATCCCAGGACAGTAAATAGCGAAGCGAAATCCCTGATTCTGGACACCTCCGGGAGCAGCGCAGAGAGCTCTCCCGACAAAAGCCAGGAATGGGTTATGAAAGTTGCAGAATCGGCAGAGAAGAATTCAAGAGCAAGCTCCATTGTATCCTCGGCTCCGGAGAGAT
>CALXXO010000172.1 GCA_944392705.1 uncultured Spirochaetaceae bacterium | reverse complement strand
TTTCTGATTATATTAGCTTGTATTTGTCACAGGAGATTCAGCAAGAGGGACTTGTTAGAAATCTTCCTACATTCACACGCTTTTTGGAAGTTGCGGCGTTATCAAATTCGGAGATGATAAACTGTGCAAATCTTTCAAAAGAGGTAGGAATCAGTGCTACTGGCATTTCAGATTGGTTCCAGATACTCTATGATACATTAATAGGTTTTGAGGTTCCTGCTTTCCAGAAGACAAAAAAAAGAAAGACATATGCAACCTCCAAGTTTTACTTTTTCGATGTCGGGATTGTTCGCCGTTTGCTGGAAATAGATAGTATACAGGAGAACACTGTTGAGTATGGCAAGTTCTTTGAATCTTATATAGCGGCAGAGCTTAGAGCCTTTCTTGGTTATATTCTTGGCTATCATGATAGAGACAGGAGGCTTTGTTATTGGCGGACACTTTCTGATTTTGAAGTTGATTTCATTGTCAATGGCAAACTTGCAGTGGAGACGAAAACAACAAAGCATTACACGAAGTCAGATTTGAAAGGTCTTAGGGCGTTAAAGGAAGAAGGAATCTGCGAGCGGTATATTCTTGTCTGCAGGGAAGAGTACCCTCTTATGACGGATGATGGGATAGAAATACTTCCTTATAAAACATTCCTTGAAGAACTCTGGAGTCGTAAGTATCTATGAAATCACTCTATTTTCCGTACATAGTATCCGGTTTTTGATGGATTCTTGTTGCACAAAGAAACACTTGCAACCGATTTTTGAATCTAAATTCAGTTAAATTTCCTGCTTTTTGTGCTTATAGTTGTAAATTTGTTGCATTTTGTTCCATTTCTTTCCGATTTCCTGTGATAGAATTAAATCATCAAGAGGTAAGCCTTTGGAAAAAAACTGTGCAATCGAAATGAAGGGTATAACCAAGTGTTTCGGACAGGTTGTGGCCAATGACAGTATTGACCTCAGAATAAACCGTGGCGAGATACTTGCTCTTCTTGGTGAAAACGGCAGCGGTAAAACCACTTTGATGAATATGCTATCCGGTATCTATCAGCCGGATGGTGGTGAAATCCTGAAAGATGGAGAACCTATATATATAAGGTCGCCAAGGGAAGCCTATCAATATGGTATAGGAATGATCCATCAGCATTACAAGCTTGTAGAGGTTTTCACAGCTACTCAGAATATCATTCTCGGACTCAATGATGGGAAAATGGATATTCAGGGAGCCCAGGCTAAAGTAGCTGAAATCTGCAACCGCTACGGCTTTGAGATAGATCCCGCCGAGAAAGTCTATGATATGTCGGTTTCCCAGAAGCAGACAGTTGAGATTGTCAAAGTCCTTTACCGCGGTGCAGATATCCTCATCCTCGATGAACCTACGGCTGTTCTTACCCCTCAGGAAACCAGAAAGCTTTTTGCAGTCCTGCAGAACATGAAAGCAGATGGCAAGGCTATTGTTATTATCACGCACAAGCTCAATGAGGTTATGGAAGTATCTGATAAAGTAACAGTTCTCAGAAAAGGGAAATTCATCGGAACTGTTGATACATCCTCAACTAATCCCCAGGCCCTGACGGATATGATGGTTGGTCACGCTGTCTCGTTGAATATAGATAGACCTCTTTATCCAAATCCAAAAAAGAAGCTCATTGTCGAGAATCTTACCTGTATAGACGAAGAAGGCGTAAAGAAACTGGATTCAGTTTCCTTTACGGCTAATACCGGAGAGATTCTCGGAGTTGCCGGTATTTCTGGTTCTGGGCAGAAAGAGCTACTGGAAGCTATAACCGGTCTTTATCCAGTAAAAGAAGGGTCTGTAAGATTCATTGGTCAGGATGGTAAGGAAACGGAACTTGTTGGCCTTACCCCGAAGAAAATCAGGCAGACTGGTGTTGGCATGGCTTTTGTTCCCGAGGACAGACTTGGTATGGGCCTTGTCGGATCCATGGGAATGACTGGCAATATGCTCCTCAGATCTTGGAAGAAAGGTAAGGGCGTGCTGGTTCGGAAGAAAGAGCCTGAGGATCTTGCCCACAAGGTCATGGAAGAGCTCGATGTCGTCACTCCCGATGTTAATTACCCTGTCAGAAGGCTTTCGGGAGGTAATGTCCAGAAAGTTCTCGTTGGAAGGGAAATCGCGAGCGAGCCTGAGGTGCTTATGACTGCCTATGCCGTCCGCGGTCTCGATATAAACACATCATATACAATCTACAATCTGCTTACTGAGCAGAAGATGAAGGGCGTCGCTGTCCTGTATGTCGGAGAGGATCTCGACGTACTCATCGAGCTTGCTGACAGGATTCTCGTCCTCTGCGGTGGACAAGTTGCTGGAATCGTGGATGCAAGAACGACTACAAAGGAGGAGATTGGCCTTCTTATGACGCAGTTCGATGCAAAGGAGGATTCATGAGCAGCGAGAGAACTCCTCTTTTCAGACTTGCCAAACGCACGGAGATGAGCCGCCGAAATATGTGGCTTATCCGTGTTGGCTCTATATTCATCGCCCTGATACTGGGCTGTCTGCCAATGCTTCTGACAGGTACAAATCCGATTGAAGCGTATAGTGTTATAATCCAGGGCTCGGTTTCCCGTCCTGTCTATCTTAGGCAGACTATCAGGACAGCAATCCCGCTTCTTGGCTGTGCGCTTGCAATCGCACCTTGTTTCAAGATGAGGTTCTGGAATATCGGAGCTGAAGGCCAGATAACAATGGGTGCTGTCTTTGCAACCTACTTTGCACTTTACTGGTCCGATAAGATCCCCCACGCACTTCTTCTTATCATCATGGCTATAACTGGAGCAATCGCCGGTGGAATCTGGGCGCTCATTCCAGCCTTCTTCAAAGCAAAATGGAAGACGAATGAAACGCTTTTCACGCTCATGATGAATTATATCGCAATTGGAATAGTTGCATGGCTCCAGGGCGGTCCATGGGAGGGGAGGAAAGGCTCTCAGCTTATTCCTATGTTCTCCGATTCAGCAAGACTCCCAGATGTTCTTGGTGTCAACTGTGGCTGGATTATAGTACTTGTTCTGGTTGTTCTGATGCATATCTATATGAACAAGACAAAGCAGGGCTATGAGATTGCTGTCATAGGAGACTCTGTGAATACGGCACGATATGCAGGAATGAACGTAGGCTGGATTATGATGAGGACAATGTTCATCTCCGGAGCTATAAGCGGGCTTGTTGGTTTCCTGATTGTCTCCGGTGCCAACTATACGCTTTACAGCGGAGTTGCAGATGGTGTTGGCTTCACTTCAATCACAGTTGCATGGCTTTCCCAGCTGAATTCATTTGCAATGATAGCTATATCGATGATTCTGGCAGTTCTTGAGAAGGGGTCGAATACT
>CALXXO010000171.1 GCA_944392705.1 uncultured Spirochaetaceae bacterium | reverse complement strand
CGATGGGCTATCATGATGACAGTACGTCCATCAAGCATTGAGGAGAATGCTTTTTGAACCTTCACCTCGTTATCAGGATCGGCAAATGCGGTTGCTTCATCGAGTATGATTACAGGAGAATCCTTGAGAATGGTGCGTGCAATAGCAACGCGCTGTGTTTCTCCCCCTGAAAGGTATATACCTCCAGTTCCAAGTACTGTATTTATCCCATCGGGCAGCTTCTCGATTATATCCATGCATTCTGCTTTTCTGAGGGCAGCAAGCACCTCCTCATCGCTTGCATCAGGCTTTGCAAGCTTAACATTATCCTTTATCGTGCCCTTTATAAGGTGGCTGTCCTGAAAGACGAAAGACACACACTGCATGAGATGGTCTTTCGGAATGTCGCGGATATCAAGACCTCCTACCCTGATAGTTCCTTCCCGAGGATCGAAGAAGCGAGCAATAAGGGATGCAAGCGTCGTCTTTCCTCCTCCCGAAGGCCCGACGAAGGCGACAAGCGAACCCGATGGAATATCAATCGAGATATTGTGAACCGCATCTCTTTTGCCATCATAACTGAATGACACATTCTCAAGATTCACAGAACTTCCTGATGGGACAAGTTCATTACAAGCATCACACTGCGGCTTCTCATTCATGAGGGTATCAACTCTCATAAGTGCATCATGAACAATCATCGCTTCTTCGCTTTTGAACATGATTCTGGTCAGTGTTATCGATATTACCGGTGTGATGATCACATAGAAGAGCACATTCAGTATTATTTCGGGAGTGATACCTCCAGACAAAAGCATAAAGGCTCCTCCTGTTATGAAAGCAAACGAACTGTTTATCGCACCTGTGTACACAATCATCGGCTTCATCAGCTCCTTTGTGTACGCAATAACCCATTTCTCATAACGATCAATCGAATCCTTGAAGAGATGAAATGAAAAGATAGTCTGCCCAAATGTCTTCACGACAGGAATTCCCCTAACATACTCAACTGCCTGATTAGACATATCCGCAAGTGCATCCTGATACTGCTTCATCCTCTCCTGCATCCGAACACCTGTCATTCTCGTCATGATGAAAAAACCAAGAACAACTGGCAACAGCGACAGAAGACCAAGTCTCCAGTCAAACCAAAGAAGCATCAGGATAAGAGCTATAGGAGTAGCAATTGCTGCCGCCCTATCCGGAAGCTGGTGTGCCAGGTAAGTTTCAGTTGCCGCACTTGAATCATTGATTATCTTCCGCATCTTGCCGCTTCCGAACCGGTCTACTACACCGAGGGGAAGACTTATTGCGTGGGAAAGCATCTCCTTTCTCATATTCGCAGCTACACGGAATGCAGCTATATGCGAACACATGAGTGCTGCGATATATACGAGCATCGAAAAGATAGCGAAGGTTACTGCATATACACCATATCGAGCTATCATCGAATATTCCGCAGAAAGCACATCACGGATTATCATCCAGATACATATGAACGGCAGCAATGCAAGGACTGCCGAGACAGCTGACAATATCCACGAAAGATATGCCAAAACCTTATATCTGCCTGCACATTGCATCAGGCGTTTCAGGTCCGAGGACTTATTCATCTATACCTCCAAGTTAGCAATTGCTAACTAATATCCCAAAAAAAGAGACATACCTATCCCATACCGAAAAGTCTCTCCCAGCCAGCTTTATAGAAGGCCTGAAGATTCTTTACATAAACCCGAGCTTCTTCCCGCGGGACAGAATGTCTTACAATTTCAAAAAAGGAAACAAAGTATCCAGAAGTGATCATATGCTCGAGGAGCGGATCGATTTCAGGTATTTCCATTCCATTTTTCCGCATAAGAATGATGAATTCTTCTGTTGACTCCTCTTCTACCTTCATCATCTCTTCAACCATATTTGAGTAGCGTGTACCTTCAGAACACATCAGGATCAGGCGGAATTCATCAAGATGATCGTAAATATATTCCAGACACCATTCAACGCACCTAGCCGTGATATCCCCCATTCCTGAAACCTGGGTATCATATGGCAGTGCTGCGAATTCCTCATGAGCATCTTTATAAGCAGCCATCACAGCATCATATGAAGTCTTAACAAGCGAATCGAAAATCTTCTCCTTAGACTCAAAATACCCATAAAGGGCACCTGTTGTAACGCCTGCAAGTGCAGCAATACGGCGCATGGAAGTTCCCTGAAAACCTCTTTCAAGGAATTCCTTCTTTGCAACTTCAAGTATTTTTCTTTCCGTATCACTCATAGATAACAGTGTTATATAACATCGTTATAATCTATTCAAGTCCAAGTGAACTGCTCTCAATGACGGCATATATAAAAGTTTTTCAGGAAAAATGAAAAATTCTCAAAAAATTGAGTTAGCATAAGCTAACCAAATATGCTATGCTTGTTTCAGGATATCCGGAACAGGAAGCCTTAAATCCTTCTCTCCTCCTGTTCAGGAATATCCATAATTTGAAAAAGATTGGTTAGCTATTGCTAACTATGGGAGGATAGAATTGGGCTTTGATGAACTTCTTGTCACACACGCATCTCCGACATTGGCAAATATGAAGCCAGCTTCCCTTATCTCGCTAAGCAAAACAGTAGATAAGGAGGATTGCATCATGAAACTCGAAAAGAAGGGGTTACTGTTCTTTGCTTTATCGAACAGAAAAGGACAAAACCTTGTCCTTGTATACAGAAAAGACAAACTGGAACAAGCATTATCCTCTCCTCTTGCATCAAGAATATTGAAATACTTCGAGTACCCAGAATCCCTTGAAGGCAGACTCGAATTCCTTAGCAAAAGATTCATGTCCACATCATGTCCCCATGAAGTAGGTCTTTTCCTAGGATATCCACCGGAAGATGTAATGGGATTCATAGAGAATCAAGGGAAAGGTGCGCTCTATTCAGGTTTCTGGAAAGTTTACACGAACAAAGAGAATGCAGAAAAAACTCTGCAGAAATGGGCAAAATGCCGAAGGAAATACCTTGAGTGCTTCCTCGGCGGAACAGATATAACAAGGCTGTGCGTAACGGCCTGAGGAGGAAAAATGAGAATTGCACTTGTTTACTATTCAGGAACAGGCAATACAGAAGCAATGGCAAATGCCATCGCAGAGGAATTATCTGGAAAGGCAGATGTTGATACGATCGATCCTGCAGCATTCGGACCTGGGGATATCGCGGCATACGATGCCTTCGCTTTCGGCTGCCCTGCAATGGGAGCGGAAGTATTGGAAGAAGACATTTTCGAACCCATGTTTGCATCCATCGAAGGTTGCTTATCAGGAAAGAAAATCATACTCTTCGGCTCATACGGATGGGGTGATGGAGAATGGATGAGGAACTGGGCGGAAAGGTGCATCGCAGATGGTGCTGTCCTTACCTCAGACCCTGTCATCGCAAATGAAGCACCGGATGACGATGCAATCGAAGCTCTTAAGAAAGCTGCTGATTCACTGATTGCATAGAGATTTCCCCTAATGACTAAGACTTGATTATGGTCTTAGTCATTTTATAATTTGTAATTATTACTCCTAAGACGGCTCTT
>CALXXO010000170.1 GCA_944392705.1 uncultured Spirochaetaceae bacterium | reverse complement strand
GCCAGCTGGCACCTGATAGTCAGCTTCAGGACCGACAACGAATGTGCGGTAAGAACCCGCTGTTGTTATATCCTCTATCTGGAGAAGTCTTCCATTCTCCTCTGCAGCAACATCGCGTCCAGCCTTCCTGTAGAACGGATAACCCTTACCTACTGCGTCACCATTCTGTACAAGAAGCTCATCGAACTGGCCTGTAATCTCCTCGAATACACGGGATATTGTGATATTACCCTTTCTCGGGAAGAGACGCTGTCCCTGAGAGTTGTGGATGATAAGTCCCTTCAAGCCACGAATGATAGTCGGGTAGCTGAATGAAAGCTTATTCTCCTTTGTAGATGTAGATGCAGTACCTCCAACGTGGAATGTACGCATAGTAAGCTGTGTACCAGGCTGACCGATTGACTGGGCTGCGATGATACCGACAGCTTCACCGATTTCAACTGGACGGTTGGTTGCGAGGTTGCGTCCGTAGCACTTGCGGCATACGCCATGCTCTGACTCACAAGTAAGAACCGTGCGGAGAAGAACCTTCTCTACACCAGCTTCCTCGATTGCGACAGCCATCTCATCTGAGATTTCCTCGTTAGCCTTTGCAAGCACCACAGGTCTGCCATCAGCATCCTTGAGGAATGGATGAAGGACATCTTCAACAGGGCATGATCCGGTTATACGGGATGCAAGTGTTTCAATTACAGCATCGCCGTCCTTTACCGCACTGACCCAGATACCGTTGATTGTATGGCAATCCTCCTCGGAAACGACCACATCCTGTGCAACATCGACAAGCTTACGTGTAAGATATCCTGCTTTAGCTGTCTTGAGAGCTGTATCGGTAAGACCCTTTCTAGCACCGTTGGACGAGATGAAGAATTCCATGATCGAAAGTCCTTCCTTGAAGTTGGACTTGATCGGGAGCTCGATGATCTTTCCATTCGGCTTTGCCATAAGACCTCTCATACCACCAAGCTGTCTAATCTGGTTCTTCGAACCTCTAGCGCCTGACTCGACCATGAGATAGAGAGGATTGAAACCATGCTGGCTCTTCTTCAGCTCATCCATGAGCTTATCTGTGAGCTCTTCATTGGTCTCTGTCCAGACTTCGATGACACGGTTGTATCTCTCTTCCTGGGTAATCTGACCATCATGATACTGCTTGAAGACAACAGACTGCTTCTCGTTTGCTTCTTCAATAAGGCCTGCTTTCTCCTCCGGGACAACCATGTCGGAAAGACCGATTGTAGCTCCGAAGAGAGTTGCATACTTGAATCCAAGATCCTTCACGGAATCCAGAAGATCGACAGCAACGGAAGGCTTCTTGTGCCTGATAGTCTCGCCGATTACCTTCCTCAGCTGCTTATCGCCAAGGCAGTAGTTCTGGTAAGGGATACCCTCTGGGATGGCTGCATTGAAAATAATCCTTCCCGGAGTTGTAGCATACCAGCTCTTTCCATCGGAAACCTGGCTGTTGCCTTTCTCATCTACAATCTCAAGACCTTTCTTGAAGCGATAGTAAATCTTCTCGTTGTAGGAAACAGAATATGCATCGATTGCAGCTTCTATCTCTGCAACGCTCTCGAATCTTTTGATCTTCCTCTCAGGGTCGAGGTCAGTTCTCTCCTTTGTAAGGTAGAAAATACCAAGAACCATATCCTGTGACGGGAATGCAATAGGCTTTCCATTTGCAGGATCGAGAAGGTTTGTAGTACTGAGCATAAGAGTCCAGCATTCAAGCTGTGCCGCGTGTGTAAGAGGTACGTGGATAGCCATCTGGTCTCCATCGAAGTCTGCATTGAATGCATGGCATACGAGCGGATGGAGCTTGAGAGCCTTTCCTTCGACGAGCACAGGTTCGAATGCCTGAATACCAAGGCGGTGGAGCGTAGGAGCTCTGTTGAGCATAACAGGATGCTCTTTCACGACCTCGTCGAGGACTCCCCAGACCTCTGGAGCTTCCTGTTCGACAAGCATCTTTGCCCTCTTGACGTTCTGTGCAATCTCCTTCTGCTCAAGCTTACGCATGATGAATGGCTTGAAAAGCTCAAGGGCCATCTTAGAAGGCACACCGCACTGATGCATTCTGAGCTCTGGGCCAACAACGATAACGGAACGGCCAGAGTAGTCGACACGCTTACCGAGGAGGTTCTGTCTGAATCTTCCCTGCTTGCCCTTGAGGACATCGGAAAGCGACTTGAGATCCCTCTTGCTAGAGCCCTTTGTCGGGTTTGGTGTCTTTGAGTTATCGAAAAGTGAATCAACTGCTTCCTGGAGCATCCTCTTCTCGTTGCGGATGATGATGTCAGGGGCCTGTATCTTGATAAGCCTATCAAGACGGTTATTCCTGTTGATTACCCTTCTGTAAAGCTCGTTGAGGTCTGTAGTAGCAAAGCGTCCACCATCGAGCTGAACCATAGGACGGAGATCTGGCGGGATTACAGGGATGACCTTGAGAATCATCCACTCCGGCTTGTTGCCAGATGCAAGGAACTCCTCGCAGTAGCGGATTCTGGAAAGAAGCTTGTTGTCAATCTTGTTATTGGCTTCTTCCTTCTGGGAAAGCTGCTCCCTGAGCTCCGCCGAAAGCGACTGAAGATCGAGATCTTTAAGAAGATCATAGATAGCTTCAGCTCCCATTCCAGCCTTGAATGTATCGCCATACTTATCTACAGCTGCATAGTACTCATCTTCATCAAGTACCTGATACTTTCTGAGATCTGTATCCTGACCTGGGTCAGTTACAACATATTTCTCATATGAAAGTATCTCCATGAGCTCCGAGCGCTTGATATCGAGAAGGTAGCTCATGATTGATGGTGTTGAGCGATAGAACCAGATATGTGCAACAGGGGCTGCAAGCGTAATGTGTCCGATGCGCTCACGGCGTACCTTTGTATCTGTCACCTCAACGCCGCAGCGGTCACAGACAACACCTTTGTATCTGTTTGACTTGAACTTTCCGCACCAGCATTCCCAAGCCTTTGTAGTACCGAAAATCCTCTCGCAGAAAAGGCCATCCCTCTCCGGGCGGAGTGAACGGTAATTGATGGTCTCAGGCTTCTTGACTTCGCCATAGGACCATGCAAGGATCTGCTCTGGTGAAGCGAGCTTAATCCTGATTGAGCTGAAATCCTGTATTTCCTTCATTCCGTCTTTCCTCCTAGAAAGTGCCTTTCTCTCTCTTTGCGATCAGTTCCTCATCACGCTCTGTGAGCGGAACCTGCTTACCATTCTCATCATATACAGACATATCGAGAGCAAGGCCTCTGATTTCCTGCACAAGAACATTGAATGCTTCCGGCATGGAAACTGTCTCAGCAGGCTCTCCCTTGACGATTGACTCGTAAATCTGAACCCTTCCCTTCATATCATCAGACTTGATAGTCAGAAGTTCCTGAAGCGTATTTGCAGCACCATATGCTTCGAATGCCCAGACCTCCATCTCTCCGAGTCTCTGGCCACCGAACATAGCCTTTCCACCAAGTGGCTGCTGTGTGACAAGCGAGTATGGACCTGTGGAACGGGCGTGCATCTTGTCGTCGACAAGGTGGTGCAGCTTGAGGTAATAGATGTAACCACAGAAT
>CALXXO010000169.1 GCA_944392705.1 uncultured Spirochaetaceae bacterium | reverse complement strand
CAACGGAATATGAGGAGGTTTGCAAAGCACTTGATGCAGGATTTACGTCTGTGATGATTGATGCTTCAGCACTCCCTTTCGAAGAGAATATTGCTATTACGAAAAAGGTTGTTGAACTTGCTAATGAATATGGGGCATCTTCAGAAGCAGAGCTTGGAACTCTTGCTGGAAATGAGGGCGATGTAAGCAATCCCGAAATGCAGACCGATCCTGAGCAGGCTCATATTTTTGTTAATGAGACAGATGTAGATTGTCTGGCTGTTGCAATTGGAACTGCTCATGGTTTTTATACAAAACCTCCTGTAATCAATATCAGCAGACTTAAAGAAATTGCAGGAAAAGTTTCTATCCCGCTTGTCCTTCATGGCGGTTCTGGAACTCCTGATGATAAAGTTCAGGAAGCTGTAAGAAATGGTATTGCAAAAGTTAATATATGTACAGAATTAATCGCTTCTTTTGGAAAGCGGTTGTCTGCTGTCCAGTGTGAGCGTGATTTCAAATATAACGTCTTCCAGTTCTTCCGTGAAGGTATGATTGCTGGAGAAAAACTAGCAGAAAGTAAAATCCGTTTATTCAATCCTAATTCATTTGTATATCAGAAAAACGGAAGGTGAAAAATGCGTGTGCTATGTGTCGGTTTGGTTGTTTGCGATCTTATAATCAAACCAGTGAAAGATCATTTTCTTGAATTTGATACGGCCTGTATCGACACTCTTGATATTAATGTTGGAGGAGATGCTTACAATGTTGCAATTGGCTTGAGACAGCTAGGCGTTGAAGCAGATTTATTTAGCAATGTTGGGAAAGATTTCTGGGCAAACTTAATTCTTGATAGTGTAAAGAGTGCAGGAATGAAAGCTAGTTTGATTAATGAAATAGATATTTCTACATCAAGAAGTGCTGTGATGATCACAGAAAAAGGAGATAGGTCTTTTCTATCGTTCAAGGGAGCGTGTCACAAACTTTCACCATCCGATGTTACAGATAATCTGCTTGCAGAATATGATGTTTTATTCATCGGAAGTATTGGTGATTTGCCGTATTTTGAAACCAATCAGCTGACAGATTTGCTAATGAGAGCAAAAAAGCTCGGTTTGAAAACAGTTCTGGATTTGACAGGAGAAATCAATGGTGAATATATGGCAATTTTTGATGCAGCTTTTCCGTATCTTGATGTTTTCTTGCCAAGTATACGAGAAGCAAGGGGGCTTTCTGGACGGGAGAAATTGGAAGATTGTTTTGGGGTTTTCCACTCAAAAGGCATTAAGACTGTATGCATTAAGCTTGGGAAGGATGGTTCTGCGGTATTAAATGATTCGGTAATAAGGCATATCGATTCATTCAATGTTCCATGTGTGGATACAACAGGCGCAGGTGATGCTTTTTCTGCTGGTTTCATTGCCGGAATGATAAGGGGGCTTAATCCGTTTGATTGTGGCCTGATTGGTAATTATACAGGCAGCCGGGCTGTTATGCAGATTGGAGCTAATGCTCATTTAGAGAATCTGGATTCCATCGTTGATTATCTGAATTTTAAGGAGGTTGTTATATGAGCAACAGTAAACATCGTGAAGTCATTGCTGCTGTCAATGAATATATGAAATCAGTTAACCCGGAAATAAGGAAATCTCCATGGAGGGAGCATTATCATTTTATGATGCCTTCTGGATGGATCAATGATCCTTGTGGTCTCGTTGAAGTTGATGGAGTTTACCATATGTATTGTCAGCATGAACCTTTCAGTGCATACAAAGGGCAGATGTATTGGGGTCATGCTAAGAGTAAGGATATGATTCATTGGGAGATGTGTGGGGAAGGGCTTGCACCAAGTGAACCATATGATGACTGGAAAGATGGTGGAATTTACACAGGATCAGCTATCTATGTCGACGGCGAAATTAAATTCTTTTATACGGCTTGCAATGAAAAAGGGCAGGTACAATGTCTTGCAACGTCTAAAGATGGAGATGAGATTGTAAAATATGAGAATAACCCGATAATCGGTAAGGCTCCGGATGGCATCAACCCTCATGATTTCAGAGATCCTAAAGTTTGGAAACATGGTGAAGAATACTACATGGTTGTTGGTGGCACGGAAGGCGAAAGTGTCCTGGAGGAGGAATCAACTTATTCAAAAAATGGTTATGGAAAAGTCCTGCTCTATAAATCAAAGAATCTTATTGAATGGGAATTTGTGAATTATCTGGTAGAAAGCAGGGGTGAACTTGGCACTATGATAGAATGCCCGAATTTCTTCCAGATAGGTGATAAGTTTGTCCTTGTTTACGGCCCTATGGGAATGCCCGAAAGGAAAAGTGTCTATCTCACAGGAAACTTTGATTATCGTATTGGCAAATTCAACTGGAATGTAATGGGAGAGGTTGATTGGGGGTTTGATTATTATGCACCGCAGGTTTTTGTAGATCATACTGGTCGTACAATTATGTTTGGATGGATAGGAAGCTGGCCATTTATGCCTTGGAATCATTTGAAATATGATACAAATGACTACAATTGGTGTGGAAGCATATCATTACCACGTGTTGTTACTATATGTGACGATGGTAAATTACGGTTTGAACCGGCAAAGGAAGTTGAGACACTTCGAAAAGGTTCTGAAGAATACAAAGATGTAATTCTTGATGATAATCGGCCATTCTTCTATGACGCCGGTACAGACAATGTTCATTGTGAAATAAATGCAGTGATAGAAGTCGAAGAGAATGTTTCTAAGCTTGAATTTGGATTAAGGGAGACTGAAGAAAACTCAACAAAACTGATTCTTGATTTAAAGAAAGGAGAAATGATTTTCGACCGAACTAAATCTGGAAACATTGAAGCGTCTATGCGCCACTGTGAGTTGGAATCTGCTGGCAAGAGTGAGATTGAAATCAGGATTTTCTTAGATAGTAGTTCAGTTGAAATATACACAGATAATTATAGAACTGTAATGACAAATAATATATTCACAAAGGATGGAAAAACGAGTCTTTATATCAAATCTATCGGTGGCCAAAGCATAATAAAGGAGATGCATACCCATGGTTTAGAGAAAGTAATCTCTTGGTAACTGCATTAACTTATAGAAGAGGTATCAACTATGAAGTTCTTGGTATTTGGATCGATAAACTCTGATGTTCTTTTTTCTGTTGACCATATTGTCACGGCAGGCGAGACAATCTCTAGCAAAGATGTAAAGCTCAATGCAGGAGGTAAGGGTGCAAATCAGGCTGCTGCATTAGGCAAGTCTGGGCTTGAGGTCTTCTTTGCCGGAAAATGCAATGAAAACGGGCGATGGATTCTTGAACTACTGGAAAGTTTCAATGTTGATACCTCTCTTTCGATTCTATCCAATCAAGTGCAAACTGGACAGGCAATCATACAGGTTGATTCTAAGGGGCAGAATTCGATTATTCTAAGTCCTGGAGGAAATGATTCCTTTGAAGATCAAGAAGCAGAATCTATTCTCTCTTCCTTTGGTGAAGGGGACGTTATAATTCTCCAAAATGAGATAAATATCACAGCTCGTCTGATTGAGATGGCAAAGGAAAGGAAGATGGCAGTCTTTCTTAATCCATCTCCCTTTGATTCAAGAGCAAAGAATTTTGATTACAACAAAGT
>CALXXO010000168.1 GCA_944392705.1 uncultured Spirochaetaceae bacterium | reverse complement strand
CCGCTGGTGTTCCTGTCGCTACAAGCTCATTGTAGAAATTTTTCGTATCGAGATCATTGTAGTCATCTATAGATGCATAGCGGACGTCGGCCATGCCGATTTCCTCTCCCTGGTAGATATAAGGAGTTCCGGGCAGCATCTGGGTTATCGCGCAGAGCATCTTCGCAGATTCAACTCTGAAGTTCTCGGCATCCCCATAGAGAGAAACCTGGCGCGGCTTATCATGGTTGCTCAGGAATCTTGCCCACCATCCATCTTCCCTCAGCTCATTATATGTCTCGATTATCCTCTTCTTCTTCGAAAGAGGAGTCCAGGATGCCATCTCGACAACAGGGGGGACAAATGGGATGCACATATCGAACTCATGTCTGGACTGGCTTGCAAAATCGTGGAAATCCGAAAGCTTTCGGCAATTGACCTCGCCCACCGTCATCATCGAGTACGGCTTGAAAACCCTCTCGTTCAGTTCTCTTATCGCGCTATGGGTTCCTGGAAGATTACTGCAGATATCCATAGCGAGGGAGAAGCCAGTAGAAAGAGGTGGAAGCGGTGAATCCTGGAATCCAGGGGCCTTTTCAAGATAGCTTATGGCATCCACTCTGAAGCCATCGACGCCCTGGTCTCCCCACCATTTTATCATCTTTATCACATCTTCCCTCATCTCGCGGCAGTTCCAGTTGAGATCCGGCTGCTCCTTAGAGAAAAGATGAAGGTAATACTGTCCCCTCTCGGGAACCCATTCCCATGCGCTGCCGCCGAAGGATCCAGCCCAGTTATTCGGTTCATGGCCATCGACAGGATCCTTCCAGATATAGTAATCGCTATACTTTCCCGTTCTGGATTTCCTCGACTCGAGGAACCACTTGTGGAGATGCGATGTATGGTTGACAACAAGGTCCATGATCACAGCAATCCCACGCTCATGGCAGCCATCGCGGAAAGCAATGAAATCTTCGAATGTTCCGTAATCCGGGTTGATTGCCATGTAATCGGAGATATCATAGCCATTATCGAAACAAGGTGACTCATATATCGGGGAAAGCCAGATTGCATTCACGCCCAGAGACGCGATGTAATCGAGCTTGCTTATGATTCCTCTGAGGTCTCCAATACCATCCCCATTCGAATCCATGAAACTCCGCGGATATATCTGATAAACAATCAGGTCCTTGAACCAGTCACTTTTCCTTTCCATATGCACTCCTTAAAGCTAGTGAATGATAACACATAGGAAAGGGAATGATGAAGTGTCAGATTTCAACGGAAATCAGCTCCACATCGAAAATCAGGAGGGAATTGGGACCTATCTGCTGAGGAGCCCTCACGCCATATCCCAGCTCGGGGGGAATCCAGAACCTGTACCTGTCACCTTCCCTCATCATCGAGACACCTTCCCTGAATCCCGGGATTACAGACTCGAGATCAAGAACTGTTGGCTCTCCTCTCTCGTATGAAGAATCAGCTATCGTTCCATCTAGCAGGGTCAGAGAGTAATTGACAGAGACAGTCGAATCGGGGTCAGCCATAGCACCTTCCCCACGCTTCAGGACTTCATACTGCAATCCTGAATCCGTTGTAGTCACACCAGCTCTCGTGCCGTTGACCGAAAGGAAATTCTCAGCTTCTTCTTTGTTCTGGCTGCTTATAGCGCTGAACTGCTTCTGGGCTTCCGCCATGGTTTCCCTCTGGTATTCTCCCGAAATCCTGTTCATCTCATCCTGTGTGAAGAATGAAACTCCGGAACTGGAATCCAGCACACCGCGCGCTATATATTGATAATCAATCGAATCCCCATACACCCTTGCAGACTGCCCGAGCATATATCCGAAAACATAGCTGAAGGAATCATCAAGAGTCTCTGGACGTTCCAGTGAGTAGATACTACCACGCATTTCGGGAATAGCATCCTCTTCCCCAGCTATCGCATTACCTCTGCTGCATGAAACGATAAGAACAGCAGAAAACAACACTAATGCAGCTTTCTTCAGCATTCTAGTCGCTCCTTATCCCACCCAAAAAGATTAGCGCAAAGCTTTTCTCCAGTAAAGATGGAAAAATGGGCAAATAAACGCGTAGAATGCAGTTTTTTCAACTTTTCACCAGCCTTTCCCCAAGCCTTTCTGCCCAACGTTCCGTATAGAAGGAAAAGTAATCATCTGCACCTAGGATTTTCCAGAAAACCGCCCATAGAAATGAAGGCAAACCTATGACCAAAAGATAGAAGGGCCCTAAAAGCAAACTTTGACTTGTGTGGCCATATTCGTGGGCAATCATATAGCTGTCAGCCCCCTCTGGAACAAAGCAGAACCAGCCAAGGGAAAGTCCGCTATAAAGACTCCAGGAGAATACTCTGACGTGTCCTATTCTCCGCAGGAGCTTGCCGCCTGCAATGATTCTTATCAAGCAACCGATAAGAATCTGCGGAAACTGCCAGAGAAGCGAGAATACCGTCAGCATA
Organism: uncultured Spirochaetaceae bacterium; assembly: GCA_944392705.1. Classification (GTDB taxonomy): domain Bacteria; phylum Spirochaetota; class Spirochaetia; order Sphaerochaetales; family Sphaerochaetaceae; genus Ornithospirochaeta. The sequence goes on along the minus strand of CALXXO010000168.1, from coordinate 1,213 downwards.
TCCACCTCCTCGAGAACAGGAGGGAATGAAGAACAGCAAGCAGCCCGAATAGAATGAATACGCTCCTCAGTTCAATCACATCGCAAAGTGGAGCAGAAATGAGAAGCCCTGCGGGAATCGCGAGAGAGGTCAGAATCGAGAGAATCGCCATCGCCCTGCCCATTATATCAATGCGGCAACTTTTTTGGACCGAAGTCGCAATCGACGCTGTATAGAGTGGTGAGACGATGCCGATGGTTGCATTGAAAATGATATAGAGCGGAAAAGCCTTTACAGCTCCCATCAGAGCCAGCATAGAGCCATATATTGCAAGGCTGAACGGAAGCGCCTTCTTTGTATGCTTCAAACCGAAGGAAGAGATGAAAGCTCCTCCCGCTACCATTCCGGCGCTATAAGCGAATTCCGAGATTGAGAACATGGAAGGATTTCCTCCATATATTCTCGAAACAAGAAGCGGTGTCAGGGCCGCACCGGGACTGATAAGAAAAAGCGAGATGAAATGGAAGATGAACAGCTTCCTCAGCGTCTTCTCGGTGCGTATATACCGGACGACAGATATAGGAGAATCCACTGAGTCCCCTGATTCAGGAACATCCAATGGAATCAGGAAGGCAATGGCAATAATCGCAGTCACCCCATCGAGGATCATCAAGGAAGAGAGCGGAAGGAAACCAAGAAGGAAACCTGCCAGGGCCGGGGCAAGCAGCATCGCGACAGATGACAATAATCCTTTGAGCCCATTTGCCCTTTCGAGATTATCCCGACTCACCATAGCAGGTAGTGCACTCTCAACAGCCGGAGTCTGAAGACCATTTGCGGCAGATCTGACAGCCAGCAATGACACAACGACAAAAAGGTTTTCCCGCCCTCCTCTGAAAAAGAAGAAAAGCACGACAGCTGCAAATGCAGACAGGGAATCGGAAAGGATTATCGTGGCCTTCCTTCTTTTCGTGTCAGAAAGCTTTCCGGAAATCAATGAAAGGGCTATCTGGGGCAGAAAGAGCGCAAGGGATGAAAGAAGAAGTATCGTTCCGGAGGAATAGCGATCCGTAAGTGCCCAGACTATTCCGAACTGAGCTATCGAGGAGCCTAAAAGGGACAGTGCCTGTGGCAGCAGGAATAGAAGAATCCTACCCACAAAATACACTGCCCTTGGAATCTATCACGCAGATTGTAGGGAAATTCTCAATCTCGAGCTTCAAAAGCGCTTCAG
>CALXXO010000167.1 GCA_944392705.1 uncultured Spirochaetaceae bacterium | reverse complement strand
ATATAGCTGAAAGCGAACTATTTGGACATATAAAAGGAGCTTTCTCAGGTGCTATCGACAACAGAGAAGGACTTTTAGCCCAGGCCGATGGCTCAACTCTATTTCTCGATGAAATTCAGGATCTTGATATACCTCTGCAGCTGAAACTATTGCGTGTTCTTGATTCAGGCGAATACAGAAAGCTCGGTTCCGATAAAACGCTTCGTACCTCCTTCAGATTGATAACAGCTTCAAACCTGACTCTTTCACGTCTTCTTGCAGAGAAAAGAATAAGAAAGGATTTCTATTACAGGATATCTGGAATTGAAATAAGGATGCCGAGTCTCGATGAACATATGGAAGATATTCCCGAAATACTCGATACATTTGCAAAGCTGAAAGGTGTGAGCAGTGACAAAGCGATGGACTATTCCAGGTTCATGCACAGTTTTCCCGGCAATGTCAGGGAGCTTTATAAAGAAGCGGAGCTGTATCTTCAAGGATTTTTACTTTAATTCACCTTCGTTCCGTCTCTCGTTATTTCAAATAATGAAGAATCCTTGCCTTTTTAGATTTATTGGATATACAATGTTAATACATAAAGGAAGACTTTTTCATGATTACAACGATATCAAAATGGGGAAATTCTCAAGGAGTACGAATTTCAAACGATATACTTAAATCCATAGGATATTCCAAAGGTGATGAGGTAAGTGTTACGGCAACTGAAGACGGAATCCTTATACAAAAAAGAACAAAGCAGCCAAAGGAGCTAAAAGCGGCTGGAATATTGAAAGGATACGTGAAAAGACATATCAGCGACGAAGAGATGGAAAATGCTTGGAAAAATGCGGCTGTGGAGAAATGGAATGAGAAAAATAGCTGATACAAATATTCTTGTACGTTATCTAACAGGAGATGATGAAAAAAATAAAACAAAGGCAGCAGAAATTATCAAGAATGGTGTCGAGGTTATTCCCGAAACAATTCCAGAAGTTCTGTATGTACTAACTAGCAAGATTTTATATGCTATTCCAAGGCCAGCTGCTACTGTGGCTGTTCTTGCTCTTCTGGATGATATTTCTGTGGAAAAGAAAGAAAAAATTAAACAAGCTTTGAATATATACAGAGAAACAAAACTGGACTATGTTGACTGTTTGCTGATAGCAGAAGGATTATCATCAAACACAGAAATCATATCATTCGACAGAAAGCTTCTTAATGAGATGAAGCGAAGAGCGCAAACATCCTAAATTTTCTGATAGCACTAGTTATATGAATCATCATCTCAACAAATCGGCATATCATTCTCACTTTCAAGGAATCTTGCGAAACAATATATTAAACCTTAAGCGAAAATTCAGGATTGTCTATCATAAAGACAAATACCTGCCCTGTTGCTATTATCGTTCATAAGTTTCATTTCTGATTTTGAAGAGAATTATCCCCTGCCTTCAAGCTGCAGACTATTTTGAATTCATCATTCTAACACTAGGTAAAGCGGAAGTGGATTATCGCCATTATAAATGCTAATTGCTGTAAATACTGTCAGTTACTGCATTGTGGATAACTTCAGGCACACCTGTGGAAAACCTGTGGAAAACTCTGGGGAAAAGTGGTTTTCCACACCCCATAAACATCAATATATTTTCAATTAAACCTATATAAATTTTATGTTATTGACTTGTTTCATTCATTATTTATTTTCTTTTATTAAAATGAATTAGAGTACATTTTACAATCTCAGTCAAATAACCTGAAAACTGCTGTTTTACTCCTGTTTTCACACTTTTCCACACCATTTCCACCGACCTGTGGAAAACCTGTGGAAAACCTATATATAGCGTTACATGAAGAATCCTTTTATACTCAAGGTATGTCTATCTATGGAATCGGCAATCCGCTTATCGATTTTCTCTGCTATGCAACAGAAAATGACCTTGAAGAACTGTCTCTGCACAAAGGAACAATGCTCCTTGTAGATGAAAGGAAAAGGACTGAAATCCTTTCTCTTATGAAGAACAGAAAAACATCCATTTCATGCGGCGGTTCATGTCCAAACACAATGGTAACGCTGAGAATGCTGGGACTGGAAACCACACTTGCTGGCGGCGTAGGTACAGATGAGTATGGGAAAATGTACAGAAACAGGCTCAAAGAAAGCGGAGTGAATGATCAGACGGTAGATTTTGATGCAGCAACAGGTACTTCAATAATCCTCCTGACCGAGGACAGAGAAAGGACGATGAACACTTACCTTGGAGCAAACCGTCTCTTCGATGAGGATAATGTAGATGAAGATAGTGTAAGGAAAGCCGATCTCTTCTATTTCACAGGATATATGTGGGATACCGATGCTCAGCGGAGGGCTGTAAGGAAAGCTTTAGGCATAGCAAAGGAAAATAATATAAAAGTTGCATTCGACCTTGCCGATCCATTTGCTGTAGGGCGTTATCGTTCGGACTTTCTGGATCTTGTGGAAAACTGGTGCGATATAGTATTTGCAAACAGCGAAGAAGCCAGATTCCTTTTCAACAACTACGATGCATATGAATGCTGCAAATCAATGGGCAAACTTACCGATATCGCAATAGTCAAAAACGGCAAAAATGGTTCATTTATATCGGATAAAGGAAAAATCTCACAGATTCCACTGTATGGAACAACCCATCCTGTGGATACAACCGGTGCTGGAGATACATATGCAGCAGGATTTCTCTATGGATATATGAAAGGCTATTCCCCTGAAATTTCAGGGAGAATAGCGTCTTTCCTTGCTGGAGAGATCATCTCGCACCTAGGAGCTCAATTCTCTCCGGATGAAGCATTGAGATTATCTGAAAAGATTACTCAAGACTTCTGATTTCATTCTCTTTTCTCACTATCCCCTTGTATCTGGTCATTATGAAAATAGCAAGAATTGAGGTAAGGATTGCTGTTCCTGGAAGGTTCATCCAGATTCCATCAAGGCCCATCGGAGAAAGAGCCAGAATGAGAATCAGAGGAAATACGAATGCAGCAGATACTGAAATGGATGCAGCATATACAGGCTTTCCGATAGCTGACATAAAGCACTGAGTACAGATTGGTATCCACCTGACTATATATGCAAGTGCAGCAATCCTAAGAGCTCCTGTACCAAGAGCATGGATACCTGAAGTACTTCCGCCTTCAACGAAAAGACTTACTGCGAAATCCGGGAAGAGGAACAGGAAGATACCCAATAAAACAGATATTATCGCACCTGCTGAGAAACAGTATTTCTCGATAGCTGTCACCCTGTCGAATCTCCTTGCACCCCAATTGTATCCGACAGAAGGCTGAAGCGAATCACAAGTACCATAAAGAAGTGGCATAACAAGTCCATCTGCAGACATTATTATTCCGTAGACACTGACAGCATCTGCTCCTCCTAGAGAGAGAAGAAGAACATTCATTATGATGGATATGATTCTTCCCGAGACATTAGAAAGGAAAGTTGGAAGTCCGCATGAGACTATCGTTTTTATAAGTGCAAAATGGAAACGTGGTCTGTTGAATTTGAGATTCATCTTTCCGCGAAGGAAGAATGAGAGCACCACAATAACAGCAGAACACATACCCATGCAGGTTCCCATAGCAGCAAAGGCTATTCCGCCTTTTAGAACCATCAGGAAGAACATCTCAAAAACGACACAGGCAAGTGCCATGAAGATGTTCATCAT
>CALXXO010000166.1 GCA_944392705.1 uncultured Spirochaetaceae bacterium | reverse complement strand
ATAGTACATCGCCCTTGCAATCTCTATGAGCTTTCTATCTTCCATTCCATATGCAGAACAGGGAAGAGAAGGATCTATATCTGTGATTCCAATCCTCTCAAGAGCTTTCTTCGCTTCTTCGTTCATCATCTTGCGATTCACTGCAAACCTTTTTCTGAAAGGCTTGTAATTGCCAAGAAATATATTCTCGGCGACACTGATTCTCGCAATCGTTCCAGACTCCTGGACTATCATCGCAATCCCTGCATTCTGGGCTTCGAGGGATGTTTTTGGTGCCCAGGGTTTTCCGAAAAGAAACATTTCACCGCTTGTCGGGGGCTGAATTCCTGCAATAATCGATGAAACGGTGGATTTACCTGATCCGTTTTCCCCAATCAACCCCCGGATTTCACCTTTGTTGAATTTGAAGCTCACATCGGTAAGAGCATGAGTGGCCCCGAAATTCTTATACATATTCTTTATTTCAATTGATACTTCCTGCATATAACACCCTCCCTTATGCAAAAGGGATGAATGGAGGAGCCGGAATACGCTCCCCCTGAATAAAATCTAATGGATTTCAATTCCCGGAACCGACCCTGGCAAGAATCGAATCGTATGTTATGTAATCATCAATGACACGCTGGATGTCATCGCTTGTAAGACCAGGGTTATTTTCTGCTAGCATCGCATCAACAAAGCTATAATCACAAACCCAGGTTCCTGTATCAGGGTTATCCCACCCTGAGGCAGTCTCAACCATCTCCAGATCCGTAAGTTGGAACTGGCCGAAAGTATACCTGCGAACCTGACCATCCTGAAGATCTGAATCAATATGTCCTGTAAGCGCATTATAAACAAGCGCAAAAAGAACAGCACCATGAGCGGAAGCAGGCTTTACTGTGACAAAATCGAGTGTAGGATTTCCGAAAACATCACTCGTGCGATAAGCCGTGAGCAATGAATCGGTCATCGAAGCAGGAGACATTACGGTTATATTCTTACCCGTTGCCCTTTCTATCTCATCGACTACAACTGCTGTAGATGTGTATGTCTGGACAGTACCAATCAGATATCCATAGTCTCCGCTCTGCAAAACAGCCTGCAGTCCTGGAAGAGTATCAGCATTGAGTGTGCCTGGATAGATATATACCTTAACGCCCTTGCTATTGGCAGCTTCAATAGGAGTCGAGGAGACAATCATTTCCTCTATCGGCTCTTCATATTCAAAATCATAAAGCTCTGCAATTGCTTCAAGTGCCGCAGATCCTATAGTAAAACTCGCAGAATTTCCCTGAGGAGCATTCATCGAAAGGATGCAAAAACCTTCTTCACCTGTCGGCGATGCCGTCTGTCTGAGATACTGTGCGAAAAGAGCTGCAGTTGCTTCCTGACTCTGTCCCCAAGCACCTACAACATTCGGATATTCTCCATTCGCAAATTCTTCCTGCATTTCGCCGTTATAAGCGTAATACATATCGAATTTCTCACACTGCCTTGCAGCACCTACATAATCCTGTGTTGAACAATCAATCAAAGCTACGCAGCCTGCATCCGCTGCATTCTGGATGAAGTCAAGGAGCTCTCCGGAATCCTCCAATGATTCAGAGAACATGAACTCAACATTATAGTGAGGTGCAATATACTCTTCCAGATAGCGTTTCCTGGTAGCTATCTCATCATTGGCTGTCGTCTCAGCTACAGCAATCTTTATCTTCCCAGAGGAACCGCCCTCTTCAGAGCAAGCAACAACCGATATCATCAGAAGAGTAAGCAATATGCCATAAACAACCTTCTTCATTCTGATTCTCCTTTTGTATTGGTTATTCGTATAACCTATTGAAACATGGGTTTTATCAGCTGTCAAACTATATTTTGAAGGAATTTTTCCATTGTTTTATCATTGCTGGTAGGTTATAATCAAAACAAATAATTTATTCGATTAACCGAAGGAAGAATCTATGGAAGGGAAAGTGACCAGTAAGGACATAGCAAAAATTGCAGGAGTATCCCAGGCTACTGTCTCATACATATTGAATAATAAAAAAGGGAAAAAAATCTCCGAGGAAACACGGAACAAAGTCCTCCAAATAACAAAAGACCTCAACTATATACCAAATAACGCAGCACAGAGACTTAGAAAGAAATCAACGAAATGCATAGTCGTCAGAATAGCTACAAACATAACGATGCGACGCTATCATCTCATGCTGCAGGGAATCAGGACTGTGATGGGAGAAAACGGCTACAGCCTTCTTCTCAGCGGGTTATCACAGGGGCCGACGTATCCAGATTACATAACAGCCTGTCTATCAGGACAAGCAGATGGGATTATCTATGTTTCATCGGACAATATCGATATCCCGCTAGAGGAAATAAAAGTTATAAAAGAGAACAATATTCCTATTGCAGCTGTCGACTGCATGAGGAATGTCGATGATATAAGCAGCATAAGCTACGATTACTTCTCATCTTCATTCAACCGAGCAGAAGCATTTCTTGAAAAGGGTTTCAAGAGGATTTTCTATATAAGACCTGACTATGAAAACAGGAAAGAGGACTGGAGAGAAAAAGGTGTTTCTGCTGCATTGGCAGGAAGCGATTGCGAACTCAAAACAATCTATATCCATTCAATTGATGGAAACTCAAGTACATTGAGCCCAAGTGAAATGGCCAATATGAACTCCATTGATAAAAGCACACGTCTTCAGTTGAAAGATCTTACCTACAGCCAGCCTGCAGACTCTGCTTATATCTGCAGTTCACTAGAAGTTGCGGAAATTGTTGCACGATACTTATACGAGCGATGGCTTGTGTCTCCATCCTCGTTTATAAAACCATGGTATGAATGCCTTATCTCATACCATTTCGATCACTACTCAATAGGATGCGAAGCTGCAAGAATGCTTCTTGACCTGCTTGCTGGCAAAAGGAGAATCACCAAGCTTACTCAGCAACCCATTCTTGACTTCTATTCGGAGGATTCATTTTGAACGTCGTTTTCTTCTTCTTTGATGAGCTCAGACAGGATGCTTTGTCGGTATATGACAAGACAGGAATAATCCGCACGGACAATATCGAAAGGATAACCAGGAAAGGAAAGGTATTTGATAACTGCTTCTGCACCTCCCCTCTCTGCGTCCCTTCACGCTCTTCTATTCTCACTTCCCTTTATCCCGAAGAGACTGCGATATATGGAAACGAAGCGGTTCTTCCAACATTTCACATGGAAGAGAATTTAATTACCTTTGTTAAGGTACTTGAAGAGAATGGGTACAGCACAGCAAGCTTTGGGAAAACCCATGTTCCAGAACCACTGGATCAGTTTCAGACAAACAACCACGAAGGCGGTGAAATGAACCTTGGACTAACAAAGGAAGAGAAAGCCTCACTTGATAGGCTAATTCCTCCTGGAGAACTAAGTTTCAACGCAGCTTCCCTATATCCCGAAGGAAAGGCGTACTATCCTGAGAAAGTAACGGAAAATGCAATCAAATGGATTAAAGCCCAGGACGGACCATTCTTTGCACGCATCTCATATCTGCAGCCCCACTCCCCCATCATTCTGAAACGCGGATACGAAGACTTATACCAAAACCTGCCAATCAAGGACCATGGGAAGGAACAGCTCAGCCGCTTTGAATCAATTTTCGGACAAATATGCGGTTTCTCAAGGCTTTCCGAAGCAGAAAAAAGAAAAGCAATATCTTAT
>CALXXO010000165.1 GCA_944392705.1 uncultured Spirochaetaceae bacterium | reverse complement strand
CGTAGAGATTGTTCCTGCCATCCTCGAAGTTCTCCTCATCTGAACGGAATGTCGTCACCTCGATTATCTTTCCGCTGAAAAAGAGATGAACGATACGGAAACGCCTGCCTATAATCCTGGCATTCCAGAAAAGTCTCTGAACCTGACGAGGAGAAAGAGATGTCGCGATATCGAAATCCTTCGGCTTCCTGCCGAGGAGCATATCGCGGATAGCTCCGCCTACAATATAGGCTTCTCCCCCTGACTGCTGGATCTTCCTGATTGCCCAGAGAGCATCCTTATCTATCTGGCTGTTGGTTATCGGGTGCTCCTTCTGCGTATAGATCCTAGCAACAGGAACACTCCTTCCTTTTCCGTCATTCTTATAACGTATGAACACGTGAATACTTTAGTGAAAAAAAGGGAGATTCTGCAAGCAGTAAGCGAAAAAGCCGAAGATTGTAGCAGTTTTTCTTTAATGGTATTATCAGGGCATGATTGATCCGGTAGTACTGAAAGGGTTCAGGGACAGTCTTCCAAAAGACGAGATACCCAAGAAAAAGATTATCAGGAAGCTTGAGGATGTTTTCTCCTCATATGGCTTCGCTCCAATTGACACTCCGGTACTGGAGTATACTGAAGTCCTTCTCGGAAAAGGCGGAGGAGAGACAGATAAGCAGATCTTCCGCTTCAAGGACAATGGCGGCAGGGATGTTGCCATGCGATTCGACCTCACAGTCCCCTTCGCGCGCTTCATGGCAGCGCACCACAGCGAGATCGGAGTACCTTTCAGGCGCTATCATATTTCAAAAGTATGGAGGGGTGAGAATCCTCAGAAAGGAAGATACAGGGAGTTCATGCAGTGCGACTTCGATATAGTCGGTGCTGATAACGCCCTTTCCGACACGGAAATCCTTTCCATGATGCACGCATCATTTGCAGCGTTGGGAATCGAGCGCTACCGCTTTCACGTCTCGCACCGTGGGCTTTTCAGCCTGTTCCTTTCCCGCCTTTCCCTTGAAGACAAGCAGATCGATATCCTCAGGACTGTCGACAAGCTCAGGAAAATCGGCGAAGAAGAGGTAAAGAAACTGCTTTGCGAGATAACAGGCAGCGCTGAGAATGCTGAGAGTATAGTCTCATATATCACGGCGGGAGAAGGAAAGACATTCATCGAGACGCTGGAAACGCTCGAAAAGCTTTCCGGCGGAGAGTCTGAGCACTCTGCCAGGATGAGAGAGATATATACAAATCTCGAAAAGCTCGGAATAGCGGATTGCTTTGAATTCGACCCCTCGATAACACGCGGCCTTGATTACTATACAGGCATTGTCTACGAGACATTCCTCACAGACCTGCCGGCAATAGGATCCGTATGTTCCGGAGGACGCTATAACGACCTCGCATCCCTTTATATGAAAGAGAAGACACCTGGTGTTGGCGCATCGATAGGACTGGATAGGCTTCTTGCTGCACTGGAAGAACTTGGAAGCCCTCTTCTTAGCGATACTGCAGTTGCTGATGTTCTTGTAGTACCTTCAGAGAGAAAGGAAACTGAAGCAATGATGGTATCATCCTCTCTGAGGGCAAAAGGACTGAGAGTATCTGTCTATCTTCTGCCGGATGCAAAGATGAAGAAAATCTATCAGGCTGCCGAGTCCGGGGAAATACCATATCTTCTCACCTTCTCCGAAACAGGTTTTGCCATAAAGGATCTCAGGACAAGGGAAGCGCTGCAGGGCGACGAAGCAATAGAGACAGTTGTAAAGGACAGAGTGCATTGATTGATTTCAAGGACCTTCCTGTATACAGGCACAGGGAAGAAATACTGAAAGGGCTCGAAGAGAACCAGACAATAATCGTCGAGAGCCCTACAGGATCGGGAAAGACCACCCAGATTCCTCTCATACTCCGCGAAGCCGGATACGACAGGAACGGAATCATCGGGATAACACAGCCGCGCCGAATCGCGGCTATGTCCGTCTCCGACTTCATCAAACGCCAGATTGGGGATACAGGTTCATACTGTGCCTACAAGATGAGATTCATCGATACATCCGACAAATCAACGAGAATCAAGATAATGACGGATGGAATACTCTTGCAGGAAGTCAAACAGGATAAGCTCCTGTCCAAATACTCCGTAATCATGGTCGATGAAGCGCACGAGAGAAGCCTGAACATAGATTTCATCCTTGGTCTGCTGAAGGAAATCACGAGGGAAAGGAAGGACCTGAAGATAATAATCTCAAGCGCCACTATAAATGCCCAATCCTTCTCATCATTCTTCGACGATGCTCCGATAATCTCAATCGATTCGCGCCCGTTCGATGTTGCTGTGAGCTATGTTCCTGCAATCCTTTCAAGGGATACCGAGGACTATTACTATGCGAAAGTCGCATCAATTGTCCGCAAAAGCTGGGAAGACGGTGAAGGCGATGTACTCATCTTCCTTCCTGGGGAAGCCGAGATCAAGAGGTGCATAGAGGAGCTCGAGTACTCCGATATAAACAGGAACTACCAGATATATCCCCTCTATGGCAGGCTTTCAAAAGAAGAACAGGAAAGAGTTTTCATTCCGACAAAAGAAGGGATGATGAAAGTAGTGGTATCGACGAATATCGCAGAGACCTCCATAACCATCGATGGAATACGCACCGTCATCGACTCCGGGATGGCGAAGATAAACTTCTACAATCAGAAGAACTTCACATCCGCGCTCCTTCCGATGCCTATATCCAGAGCGTCGGCCGACCAGAGAAAAGGAAGAGCTGGAAGAACAGCTCCTGGAAAGTGCTACAGGATGTACAGCGAGGAGAATTACAGGATGCGTCCTGAATACTCCGAGGAGGAGATTCTCCACTCCGACCTTGCAGAGGTTGTTCTCCGGATGAGCGAGCTCGGAATCTACAACACCGAATCCTTCCCATTCATAACACCGCCTAAAAAAAGCGCACTCGCATCAGCAGAGGAGACTCTGATGCTTATCGGAGCGATAGAGAAGAACCATCATCTGACAGCAATCGGCGATATGATGATAATCTTTCCACTGCTTCCAAGACTTTCCCGAGTGATTGTCGAAGCCATCATGAATTACCCGGATGTAATCTCAGATGTGCTCACAGCAGTTGCTTTCCTCTCTGCGCGTACTCCATACATACTCCCGCAGGGAGAGGAACTGCAGGCACGCGATGCACACCATGCGCTTTCAGACAATGTCTATGGGGATTTCGGTACGATACTCTCCCTTTTCGCAAAATACAGGGCACTTCCCGGCAAGAAAGAAAAGCAGTCTTTCGCGAAAAGATGGTATTTGGACTACGAATCAATGGAAGAAATTGTCCATATCAAGGACCAGCTTGAATCGATTGTCTCCGACATGGGTATCCCTATCTCGGACAAACACTCCATACCGGAATATTTCTGCTGTCTCACAGCAGGATTACGACAGTATGTGTGCATGAAAATCGATAGATTCTCATACCGCTCGCTTACAGCTGACAAAATCATCATACATCCGGGTTCTGCCTGGTTCACAGTTCCACCCCAGTACATCCTCGCCGGCGAGATAGTGCAGACGACAAAGATGTATGCAAGGACTGTATCTCCGCTCAGGAAGGACTGGATTGAGCGTGTCGATCCTGCGCTTCTGGAAGAGCTCAGGCTTCCTGCGGGAAAGAAGAAGGACAGAATGGTCGTACGCGACAGCCTTGATGAGATGAAGAAGTATCAGATCCAGTCAAGGCATGGCAAGGACGTATATGCAGTACCGCT
>CALXXO010000164.1 GCA_944392705.1 uncultured Spirochaetaceae bacterium | reverse complement strand
GAGACCATCAGCAAGGTGGATTTCGTATTGCACTGCCCTATTCCATCTGAAAGGACTTCGGAGGCAGTCAGAGTATCACGCTTATTATAGCCAAATAGAATCTCATCCTTGACAAAATGATATACGGAACCTATCGCATCATACTCTGAAAGTTTCCGCCATCCCTTTTCAGAAATAAGGGACTGTATCAAGCAATCATCATAATTAAGCAGCTTTGTCTCAGAGAGAAAATCAGCATTTTCCATACTCATGCCTTCCTGAAATGAAAATCGCAATAGCCCGCACCACTGCCAAGAGTTCCACTACGTTCAAACTGTATTTTGGGAAGGAGCCCTGAGAACGAGATGTTATCATTCTCGCAGTAAACGGTACAAAGCTCAGGGCAATCATATTTCCTGCACATATCCCAGTAAATACAGCTGTGGAGATTGAAGTGTATTTCCTTCCCGTCGCACCGTACCCATTCTGTCTTCCATCCAACTGATGGAAAGTTCTTCATCATGAACTTCTTCACACCCATGCGATAGATTGAATATGCAAATGGCAATCTTGCCATCTTTGCCATTGCAGCTTTCTTCTTTTCCGCTGTCTTCCGGGTTTCCTTACTGACGAAATCCAGAGCTACATCTTTGTCATAGTCTTCAGCAAGAAGAGCCTTGTAATAAGCCATTGGAGGAAGGAGCTTCATCTGTATATGCTCTCTGATGGCATCATTGTCCTTGTAATCAGCAGCTGCTTCGAGCTTGGAGAATATATCATCAGCCTTCTGATAGATCTTCCTGCCTTTCTCTTCTCCGAATTCTTTTATGCAGTCATCAAGAAGAAAAGCGAAAGGAGTCTCATTTATCCTCATCTTTCTCCTCTCCTGCAATCTTTGCAAACACATCAGCTGCATATTTCTGCAGTACATCGGACTTCGTAACGGCTATGCCCCATTTCTCATCTCCAAGTACTATGAGCGTGTCTCCAGCTTTTATATCGAATTTATCTCTTGCTTCCTTTGGAATTATGATCTGCCCGCGTTCCCCGACCTTTACGGTTCCGAATATGTAATGTCCTTTTGGTATCTCCATAACTGTCTCCTCAATTCATACAAGTATGAAATATCATATTTATACGCAATACTCAAGATAACAATCTGGTTTCATATAAGTAAAGATTCTCAAATAGGCATACACCATATATGCAGCAAGTGGCTGTTTTCGAGAGCTCATGGATACGAAATAACACTACGGGGATTATCAGCAAAGCAAGCCCGAGAGCTATCGCAAACCCGAATGTTTTACGGCTTTATTTGATTCATGTCTGACACAATCAATCATTTCCAAATGTCCGACAAAGAATGATCATTTCCTCCGCATCATCATGATATATGATGTTATGACAATGATATCCGCAAGCAGCCATGCCAATGGTGTGGAAAATATAACACCACGATAACCTGCATATATAGCAAGAAGAATGGAAGCAGAACATCTAGCAACAAGCTCTGCAATACAGGCAGCAAACGGAGCTTTGGAATTACCAAGAGCTTGAACTGCTGTGCGATATACACAGAGGATGCCAAGAAGCGGATAGAAAGGTACTGTAATCAGGAAGAAATCCTTAGAGTATAAGTACGTCTCGGGCGAAGGATTTGAAACAAAAAGCGGGACAACATATGGCTCGATAATCATGGTAATCCCCATGATTACAGCATCTGTTATCAGAGCAAGCAACAAGGAGGATCTGACGCCGCTTTTTATTCTCTCGGTCTCCCCTGCCCCCTGATTCTGTGCAACGAATGCAGAGACAGTTGAAACATAAGAACCATTGATCAGGACAGATAACTGATCCATCTTCGTTGCCGCCGTATAACCTGCAATCGCAGCTGTTCCGAATCTATTGACAGAAGACTGCATCACAACCTGGCCTATGCACATTACTGACATCTGAAAGCCCATAATAAAACCTAAGTTCAAGTTCCGCTTCACCGCTTGAATATCCAAATGCCAATACTTTCTTTCTATGCTCATAACGCTATATCGTTTTTTTGCTGATACAAGCGAAAGCACACCGGAGAGAAGCTGTGACAGTACCGTCGCTAGTGCGGCTCCTCCGACTCCCATTCCGAATGGAACGATGAAGACAATATCAAGAACGACATTCAAAAGCGATGAGATGATAAGATATATAAGCGGAAGCCGGCTGTCCCCCAAAGCTCTAAGTATATTGGAAACAAGGTTGTAAAGAACCGTTGCCCCCGTCCCTGCAAGAACTATCACCATGTAGACATACGCATCTTCTGCTATTGTCTCCGGGATTCCCATAACTCTTATAATGCTTTTGGAGAAAATACAGGTTACTGCGGTAATTATAACCGTCATAGCAACTGAAATATAAATGGAAGCCACTATATTCCGTTTGGCATCTTCTTCTCTCCTGCTGCCTATGTCATGAGCAAGGATTATCGAGAATCCGCCCGTCATACCAGTAATGAAGCAGAGTATAAAATAGACGAATACAGACGTTGCCCCAACAGCAGCCAATGCATTCTCCCCTATTGTCTGACCAACAATCAGAGTATCTGCAAGCGTATAGAAAAGCTGAAAAAGATTTCCGCCTATCACAGGCAAGGAAAAACGGAACAATACAGAAAGCGGACGCCCTTTGGTAAGATCAACAGCCATATAGACTCCCAAATAGCAGCATACTAATCACATCGGTAAATATATTCCATAGCCGAGAGACATTTTTCCGAAATTAAGATGGTTTTCTTTTTCCCATCTGATGCATATGAACAAAAGATAGTGTAATGCATTATAATTTCCCGTGTTCACAGGAGAATCATATGTGGGCCTTTTATGCATTTGGTTCCGCTTTCTTTGCAGGAATCACAGCCATACTTGCAAAATGCGGAGTGAAGAAAACTGATTCGACTGTCGCAACTGCAATACGTACTGTAGTCGTCCTCATATTCGCATGGATTATGGCTTTTCTGACAGCACCGCTCTCCTCTATCGGAACAATAGCTCCAAAGACCTGGGTTTTCCTAATTCTTTCGGGCGTTGCAACTGGAGCATCGTGGCTTTGTTACTTCCAGGCCCTCCAGAAAGGCGATGTGAACAAGGTTGTTCCTATAGACAAGTCGAGTACAGTACTCACGATGATACTCGCCATAATACTCCTCGGAGAGGATATCAATGCTTCAGGGATTCTGGCAATGTTCCTTATAGGTGTCGGGACTTTACTGATGATTGAGAAGAAAGACACGAAGGACAATGTATCTGAGGAGAATCTATCCTGGATAGGATATGCATTTCTCTCCGCACTCTTTGCAAGCCTTACATCGATTCTAGGGAAAATAGGGATTGAAGGAATAGACTCCAATCTTGGCACTGCAATATGTACTCTTGTCGTCCTAATCATGTCGTGGGTCGTTGTCTTTGCTACCGGCAAAAAGGAAAAACTGAGAGGTATATGCGGAAAAGAACTCCGTTTCATTATCGTCTCAGGTATGGCAACAGGCGCATCATGGCTCTGTTATTACAAGGCGCTGCAGAATGGCCCCGCAAGTGTAGTAGTTCCGATAGATAAGCTAAGCATAATCGTAACAATAGTATTCTCACGGCTTGCTTTCAAAGAACATCTTACCAGAAAAGCATTTATAGGCTTTATTTCAATTATTATCGGGACTTTGATTATAGCACTACCCTCAGTCATTGCAGTATAAGGTTTCAGGGACGGAGGAGAGCACATTACCCATTATGAACTGTTTTTCAGCTTCTCGATTTCCCGGTAACATAGGATAATGTCCGGCGTGTGATGTTGCATATCGCTGACTGTAAGCTCCCGCACCTTTTTACTTTCCAGGATTTCAAGTGCCGTGTGCGCTATGAGATTTTTCATATCTGCAGGCATATTGGGATTAT
>CALXXO010000163.1 GCA_944392705.1 uncultured Spirochaetaceae bacterium | reverse complement strand
CGCACAGGAAAACGCAGTCAGACTCGAGGGGGACAGATCTTTCTCCAGAGCATTCACGAACAGGCACAATATACCAATACCGCACAGTTCTCTCTTCGGGGACCTCGATGGATTGAAGAAGTATCTCGAAAGACACAGCGGGGAATACTTCACGATTAAAAGCAACTATGTCGCGCCTTCGAGGATAATGCTCTCATCGGATGACACCGGAGCCCTCGTAGATTACGCCAGAAAACTCTTCGAGAAAGGCCCCGTGCTTCTAGAGGAGTTCGTGCAGGGAACACCTGCAAGCTGCTCGCTGCTGCTCGACAGGAACGGCTATCTGGCCCTCCCTATTACAAGCGATTATACGAAGAAAGCGGCAGATGACCAGACCCCGACAGGAGGTATGGGAGCACTCTGCCCTGTTCCAATCATCGATGAAATCAGGGAAAAGATAATCGACAGGATAATAAAACCTACGCTCTATGGGATGCAGGTGGAACAGCTGTCATACAAGGGAATCCTCACACTCTCTTTGATGATAACCCCTGAAAAGGAACCATATCTCGTGGATTATCATGTGCGTTTCAATGATCCGTCCGCGCAGGCAATGATTCCGATCATAAACACAGATCTGCTGGAAATCCTCGGCGCGATAGAGAATGACAGCGTAAGCTCCATATCGCTTTCAACGACCGATGAATGCACGGTGGCTGTAGTACTTGCATCTGAGGGCTATCCGATGGATCCGAAGCTTGGGGTCGAGATAGAAGGCCTTACATCCGCATTCCTAGAACCACTGAACGAGGGACCGATAGTCTTCTGCGGAGCAGTACAGGAGAAAGACGGGAAAGCTGTCACTACAGGAGGAAGGAACCTCACCATAGTTGGCAAAGGCCAAAGCATCGGAGAAGCTAACAAAAACGCCTATGATCTTATAAAAAGAAAGCATTTCCGATCACTCTGGTACAGAGATGATATAGGAAATGCCTACTTCTGCTGAGCTCAGCGGGGACGCCTGAATTCGTAAAGGAGAATCCCCGCAGCTACCGATACATTCAGAGAATCTATATGACCTCTCATCGGGATTGAGATTATATAATCACAGTTCTTTCTCACCAGCTGTGATATACCATCGCCTTCCGACCCCATGACTATGGCAGTGCGTTTGGGGAACTTCGTATTATAGCTGTCCTCCCCCGCCATATCAGCACCATAAATCCAGAAGCCATTGTCCTTGAGTGTCTTTATTTCCCTGGAGAGGTTTGTCACGACTGAAAGCGGAACATACTGAGCAGCTCCAGAGGAAACCTTGACTACAGTCTCATTGGCCTGCACCGAACGGCGTTCCGGTATGAGAACAAGGTTGACACCGAACTGGTCTGCAGAACGCAGGATGGCACCAAGATTATGAGGATCCGTTATGCCGTCGAGAATGAGCACAAGCGCTTCATCGTCTTCCCCAAGGGAATCACAGAACTCCTCAACGCTCTTCTCTATTAGCCTGGATGCTCCGCGGCGAGGTCCACCGAGATCGAGAATCGCTCCTCTCACATCCACACCCGGCATCATCCTCGCAAGCTCATCTCTTGAGAGCTTCTTGACGGCAACTTTTCCTGTAAGCTTTGCTTCCCTTACAAGATACTCAATCCTTTCGCCACCCTGACGCTGTACATAGAGCGTAGAGCCCATTCCCGCTTTTTTCAGCGCTTCTTCAATCGCATGGTATCCGTAGACTTTCTCACCCATTATTCCTGAAACTCCATCGGTGTCGGGCTGGTATCTTCCTTGATCTCTCCCGCAAGCTCCTTCATCAAATCCCTTGCTCTGGATGAAAGACGCCTAGGTGTCTCCACCATTACTCTGATGTACATATCACCACGCGATGATCCTCTCAGAGCCGGTACACCTCTACCCTTCACACGAAGCATTGTACCAGACTGTATGCCTGCAGGTATATCCACCTTTATATTCACGCCATCGACAGTCGGGACAAGCACCGCGGACCCGAGAGCTGCCTGAGTAATCGCAATAGGAATCTGCAGATATACATCGCTGCCTTCCCTTACGAAATATTTATCAGGACGAACGGAGATGAAGAGTATGAGATCACCATCCTCCCCGCCGTTTGTTCCGGCATCGCCCTTTCCACGGAGAGTAAGGCGAGCACCGTTATCGACACCGGCAGGGATTGTCACCATCAGTTTCTCAGATTTGCTTACTGTACCTGTACCATGGCATGAGGAGCATGGATTTTCTATCACATGACCCTTTCCACCACAGGTACGGCAGGTGGAAGCCATCTGGAAGAATCCATTGCCACTGGTAACTCTTCCCGAACCATGGCAGGTCGGACAGGTCTTTACCCCTGTTCCACCAGTTCCGCCACAGGTTGAGCATTTGACTTTATGGGAGAATGAGATTTCTTTCTTGCAGCCGTTGACAGCTTCGCTGAAATCTATGGTTATGTCATAGCGGAGAGATGCCCCCGGTTCGCCATAGCTGCCACCCCGCTGCTGTCTTCCACCTCCACCACCGAAGAATGATGAGAAGAAATCAGAGAATCCCGCTCCTCCGAAAATATCGGAGAAATCACGATAGACATTGGAGTAATTGCCAGCAGCTCCACCCTGGAAATTGTTCATGCCACTGAAGCCGAACTGATCATATGCGCTCCTCTTTTTCGGATCGGAGAGCACTTCATAAGCTTCGCTGGCTTCCTTGAAACGCTCTTCGGCGTCCTTGTCATTCGGATGCGTATCCGGATGATTCTGCAGCGCTATCTTCCTGTATGCTTTCTTTATCTCATCTTCAGTTGCGGTCTTGGAAACACCAAGCACCTCGTAATAATCTCTCTTTGCCATAGCTTCCTCTTAACGGCAGAAAGCAGCATGGAACCATGCTGCCTTCCTTGATATCAACGGATGTTTGCTTACTTGACCTCTTCGTAGCTTGCATCCATCGTTCCATCATCATTCTTTCCAGAAGATGAGGATGTCTGGCCGCCATCCGAAGAAGCTGAGCCAGCACCTGGCTGTGCAGAGCCATTAGCCTGAGCAGCTTCATAGACCTTCTGTCCAAGCTCCATAGAAGCCTGCTGGACTTTCTCTGTCTTGCTCTTGAGCTCATCAGCTGTAGCGTTGCTGTTAGCAAGCGCATCCTTAAGCTCCTGAAGAGCACTCTCTATCCTGCTTCTCTCATCAGCCGAGACCTTGTCACCATAATCCTTGAGGGCCTTCTCAGTTGCATAGACAACGCTCTCGCCATTGTTCTTTGCTTCGATTGTATCCCTTGCCTTCTTGTCCTCTGCAGCATGAGCTTCAGCATCTTTGACCATCCTGTCGATTTCCTGCTCGGAAAGACCGGAAGATGATTCAATCCTGATCTTCTGCTCCTTGCCAGTTCCAAGATCCTTTGCAGACACATGGACAATACCATTAGCATCGATATCGAATGTGACTTCGATCTGCGGTACTCCACGCGGAGCTGGTGCAATACCCTCGAGGTTGAATGTTCCAAGAGTCCTGTTCTGAGAAGCAAGCTCACGCTCACCCTGGAGAACATGAATCGATACAGCTGTCTGGCCATCGCTTGCTGTGGAGAATATCTGGCTCTTCCTTGTAGGAATAGTAGTATTCCTCTCAATAAGCTTAGTGCAGACACCACCGAGTGTCTCAATGCCGAGCGAAAGCGGAGTTACATCGAGAAGAAGAACGTCCTTTACATCGCCCTTGAGAATACCACCCTGAATCGATGCACCGACTGCAACGACCTCATCAGGGTTAACACCCTTATGCGGCTCCTTGCCGAAGAGCTCCTTTACGAGAGCCTGTACGCAAGGGATTCTCGAAGAACCACCGACGAGGATTACCTCATCGACACCGGAAGCTGAAATACCAGCATCGCGGAGCGCGTTCTCACACGGAATCCTTGTTCTCTCTACAAGAGGAGCAATCATCTGTTCGAATTTTGCTCTTGTGAGCTCCATCTGCAGG
>CALXXO010000162.1 GCA_944392705.1 uncultured Spirochaetaceae bacterium | reverse complement strand
ATCTAGTGCACCAAACGGTTCATCCATCAGTATCACCTTAGGTTTAGTACAGTAAGCCCTTGCAATCCCTACCCTCTGTTTCATGCCGCCTGAGAGTTTGATTGGATAGGAATTTTCAAACCCTTTAAGACCAACAAGGTCTATGTATTTCTGAGCTTCTGGAAGATATATCTCTTTCTTGACGCCTCTTGCCTTTTCTGCATATGCAACATTCTCGATAGCGGTAAGCCATGGAAACAGCATTATATTCTGGAATACCATCGCTCTGTCGGGACCAGGAGCTTTTACTTCTTCGTTTTCTATGAGCACTCGACCAGAAGATGGCTTTTCCATACCTGCAATAATGTTCAAAAGAGTGCTTTTTCCGCATTGACCAGGACCGAAGACAACTACGAACTCATTCTCTTCAACGGAGAATGATACATTCTCAAGGACATGGTTACTGCCTTTTGCTGAGGTGAAAGTCTTGGAGACATTTTCGATACTTAGAATTCTTGCCATATCAGTGCTCCCTCACATTCCATGCACATAGGCGGCTTTCGATGAGTCTCATAATCGATACAAGTACCAGGCCAATCGCTCCGATAATAATTATTCCTGCGAATATCTGAACCATATTCATTGAGTTCTGTCCCATGAGGATTATCCAGCCAACCCCTTCGGAAGACCTTACCATCTCCGCAGCGAGAACCGTTGCCCACGCAGCACCTAGTGATACCTGAAGACCATTGAAAATCTGAGGTATTGCACATGGGAGGACTATTCTCGTGAACATCTGCTTCTCGCTTGTACCGAACATTCTTGCTACATCCAGATATTGAGGGTTCACATCCTTAATGCCATCGATGGAATTCGTCATTACAATAAGCATCGTTGAGATGAATATGATAAAGTATTTGCTCATCTCTCCGATTCCGAACCAGAGAATTGAAAGTGGAATCCAGGCAATCGAAGGTATTGAACGTAGAACAAGATAGAATGGCTTAAGAATAGCTTCTCCGAGCCTGAACCATCCAACGATGAAACCAAGCACGATACCAACGATACTTGCGAAGAAGTAGCCTATCATAACTCGGCTCATGCTCCATCCGATATGAGCAAACAATGTATAGCTTCCAATTGGTTCAACAACGCTTCTTCCAATGAACTTAAAGACATCAATTGGATTCGGCAGAAGAAGGGCGAAGGAAGGAAGCTTTGACCCAATGTACCAGAGGACGAAGATTCCAGCTAGACTGGAAGCTCCCCAGATAAACTTCGCAGATAATTCGATTCCATTCCGTTTCATTTTCTTGCCCTCCCCTTTACGAATTTCTTTTCGAGGAATTCAAGAAGAACTGTCAGCAGAGCCCCTAGCATTCCAATTGTAAGCATACCGACGATTACAAGATCGGCTCTTCCGAAGTTCCTTGCAACCTGAATCATGTATCCAAGTCCGCTCTTTGCAGCAAGAAGCTCTGCGGCAATGATTCCAAGCCAAGCCATGCTGAGGGAAACTTTCAAACCTGTGAATATATATGGAAGTGCCGAAGGAATAGCGACTCTTCTAAGTATTTCAGTCCTTGAAGCTCCGAATATGCTTGCTACCCATATATGTACTTCATTTGTCTGCTTGATGCCGGAATATACATTGACAACAGTACCGACAAATACATTTATGAAAATTATGGCTGCTTTAGCCTTTAGGTCTATTCCAAGCCAAACTGTCACTATAGGAATCCAGGCAATTCCCGGAATATTTCTCAGGAAGTCAAAAAGCGGACGGACAATATAATCCACTTTCTTGTACCAAGCCATGCAGATTCCTGTCGGAATTCCGATAACAACTCCAAGTACATATCCTGAAAAAACGACTATGAGCGAAGAGATAATATGTGTACCGAGAGTCCCTCCATCAGGTGCCGGTGTATACCACTTCTGTATAAAAGACTTGAGGATTGTCACAGGACTCGGCAGCAATCTTGTATTGGCAATCTTAAAAACGTCACAGCATAGATACCAGACAAGAAGAAAGAGCAAAATAGAGATAATGGATATGACGTAGTAAAATGATTTCGGTTTATTCTTTTCCATAGCAGAATCATCCTATAGCCATGCCACCTAAGCGATGGCATGGCATTGGTCTCAGCTGTTTAGTTCAGATACAGCTTCCAGAACAATTTCATCTGTTGTGTTTGTTTCAAGCGCCTCGATGACTGAAGCATCCATCGTTCCACTTTCGACATAGCATTTCATGAGCTCCATCATCCAGCTACCGATTTCAGGCTGCTCATCGAAATTATTCAGATCTACATAGGCATTCCATCCGCATTCCTCGCGTACGCTTTCTTCTGTGAAGTCAGTGCGCCCATAACGTGAATAGAACTTTGATGTCATCTCTACTTCATACTCAGGATCATCATTGAGCATTGTTGCTGCGGTAAGGTATGCTTTCATGAACGCAACACAGAGATCCTTATGGTTTGTGAAGAAATCATCGCTTGCCACCATTACATCTTTCTGTGGATTGCCCTGCTGTTTGAGTCCTCCAACAAGCACATACCCCTCTTCAAGGAGACGCTGTCCTGCAGAAGGAGATCCTATACAGGCGAAATCACCATTTCCAGAGACGAACGCTGTATAAACCTGGGCCGTCTCCATATGGATGAAGTTCACATCGGAAAGCGTGAGCCCCATTTTCTGAACATAATCAATTGCCATATAGTGGGAGATATTTCCAAATGTGCAGAGGAAATCCTTGCCCTTTGTTGTTTCAGGAGATCCTATCATCTCAGGATACTCAGGAATGGTGTTTCCAGCGGCCACGATATCACTATCGGGGCGAGCGATGATCCATGCACCATCCATTGTCGATTCGATATCCCCAATCAGCCTTGCATTGTAATTTGGGATGGCAACCATTCCACCGGCCCCGATTGGTCCGATGTCCCACTGCTCTGCACCAAGTGCTTCTGCCATAGGACCACCAGAAGGAAAATCGATGACTTCCATCTCAAAGCCGAACTGCTCGTCAAGATTATTATCCTCGATTACCTGTATAGGAACCCAAGAATAATATGGCTGTGCACCTACCCTGATAATCGGAAGTCCGGACTCTCCGACTTCAAGCTCCGTGGAACCTCCCGCAAATGCCAAACCTCCAATGGCAACCAGGAAAATCAAAAACACAGTGAAAAACTTTGACATATGAACCTCCATTTGTTTACACGTGTCAATATGCTCCACAACACGTTACCTTACCGTGTTGTACCTCTTAAAATCAGTGTCGGTTCAACATAGAAATCCTTCACGGATTCCCCCTTGATTTTCCGCAAAAGAAGATTGATGACTGTTTCTCCTAGGATGTTAACCTTTATATCTACCGACGATATTCCACCATAGTTGAATTCGGAATTGACTGTATTATCGAAACCGAATACAGATACATCTTCAGGTATTCTGTAACCGAAATCCCTGACAGTTTTTATTGCACCTAGTGCAACGGCATCGTTGGCACAGACAAGGGCATCTGGCTTTTCTCCTCTTTTAAGTGATTCAAGAAGATTTGAATATGACCTTGCTGAATCCTCAAATCCATATTGAACCGAAGGATTGCCATATGCAAATTCTAAGAAAGCTTCCGTTTTTGAATCCATTCTGGCTTCTTCTTCATCTGTCGAAGCAGAGAGATAAGATACTTTGTTGCAACCGGTCTCTTTGAGATGTGAGCAAATGAGTGACATAGCCTTACGATAATCAATTTTGATTTTTATCACGTTCTCATCGAGCTCACCGCCTTTCACATCCATCAGAACGACAATGGGAGCCTGTTTTGCAAAATTGTTTATTACCTCGGTCTTCACTTTCTTGTTGGAAGCGAAAGCTCCCCCAACCTGAAAACCACAGAGTCTTTCAACATAATCCTGATCATCGATAATCGTAGAGAAAAGAATCATGTAGCCATTAGCGAACGCAGCTTTTGATGCATCATATACAAGCTGGGAATAAAACGGATTCCTTATC
>CALXXO010000161.1 GCA_944392705.1 uncultured Spirochaetaceae bacterium | reverse complement strand
AGAGAATATATCTCTCAACAGAGAACCTGAAAATAAAAGCGTACTCTCCCTCGTTTTCGGGAAGAGAGCAAACACAATAGACAGGAAAACACTTCAGAAGAAAGCTATCGAGGCAATCACCAAGCTCGGTGTAAGTCTCAATCCAGATATGCTCGTTTCAGAGATGCCGGTCGGACACAAGCAGTTCACGGAGATATCCAGGGAAATATCCAAGAGTTCCATCAGGCTTCTCGTTCTCGATGAGCCTACAGCTGTTCTGTCGGAGAAGGAAGCAGAGATGCTTCTGAAAGCAATCAGGAACCTCTCCGCTCAGGGCATCTCCGTGATCTTCATCACACACCGTCTGCAGGAAATCCTGGATGTATGCAACAAAGTTCTCGTAATGAGGGATGGAAGAATCGTCAACGAGCTCGATGCAAAAGCCACATCGATCCAGGAAATGGCAAGGCTGATGGTAGGCCGCGAAGTAAACAGTGCAAAGAATGCAGCTCCGGTTGTCACCAGGAAGCCTTCAGGGAAGACAATCCTCTCCGTGAAGAATCTCTGGGTCGATATGCCAGGCGAGACTGTCAGGAATGTTAACCTCGATGTACAGCAGGGAGAAATCCTCGGAATCGGAGGACTTGCAGGACAGGGAAAGATCGGTATCCCGAACGGAATCATGGGTCTTTATCCTGCAGGTGGCCAGGTAATGCTCAACGGAAAGGAAATACCGCTCAACAATCCAAAGGCCTGTCTCGATGCTTCCCTCGCCTTCGTATCCGAAGACAGAAGAGGTGTTGGCCTTCTCCTGGACGAATCTCTCGAGTGGAATATCGCATTCCCTGCAATGCAGATCCAGAATAAGTTCCTCAAGCCGTATTTAGGCGGACTTATCAAATGGAGGGACCAGGCTGCTATCGAGAAAGTGACAAAGAAGTATATCGACCAGCTTCAGATCAAGTGCACCTCCTCCAAGCAGAAGGCAAAGGAGCTCTCCGGCGGAAACCAGCAGAAAATCTGCCTTGCAAAGTCATTTGCCCTAGAGCCGAAGCTTCTCTTCGTATCAGAGCCTACACGCGGCATTGATATCGGAGCGAAGGCACTCGTTCTCCAGGCACTGAGGGAGTACAACAAGGAGCATGGTGTCACTATCGTCATGATCTCATCGGAGCTTGAAGAGCTCAGACAGATCTGTGATCGTATTGCAATCATAACGGATGGTGCAGTATCTGGCATCCTTCCGTCCTCTACACCTAGCGAGGATTTCGGAATTCTCATGGTCGGGAAGACCAGGAAGGAGGCGTAAAGATGGAGAAAGTAAAGGAAATGCTGGCATCCTTCGGTATCGCCAGACTCATCATCGCCGGATTTTTGCTGGCACTCTTTATCATCGCACCATTTGTAGGAATCAATGTCGCTTCATCCCTGACTGATACACTTGCACGTTTCGGCATGAACTCGATCATGGTACTGGCAATGGTTCCGATGATCCATTCGGGATGCGGCCTCAACTTCGGTCTTCCGCTTGGAATCATCTCAGGTCTCCTTGGAGCTACGCTTTCGATTCAAACAGGAGTCACAGGACCTCTGTCATTCCTGCTTGCGATAATCTACTCCACTCCATTCGCGTTAGTATTCGGATGGGGATATGGAAAGCTCCTCAACAGGGTTAAGGGAAGCGAGATGATGATTGCAACATATGTAGGTTTCTCCTCCGTTGCTTTCATGTCCATTATGTGGCTTATCCTCCCCTACGACTCGCCTACCATGGTTTGGGGCTATTCAGGAAGCGGACTCAGAACCACAATCTCGACAGATGGATTCTATTCCCATATCCTGAAGGATTTCCTGCAGATCAATATCGGACACCTCTCCATCTCACTGGGAGAAATCCTCTTCTTCGCTGTTTTCGCGTTCATCATCTGGGCATTCCTTCACACCAAGACTGGTACGGCAATGACAGCTGTAGGATCAAACCCTGTATTCGCAAGAGCATCCGGCATAAACATCGACAAGCAGAGAACGCTCTCCGTAATCATGTCCACATGGCTTGGTGCGCTCGGAATCCTCTGCTACCAGCAGGGATATGGATTCATCCAGCTTTATCAGGGACCGATGTATATGGCTATGCCTGCTGTTTCCGCAATCCTCATCGGAGGTGCGTCGGTCAACAAGGCATCCATTGTGAACGTAATCATCGGAACGATTCTATATCAGGGAATAGTTACAATGACCCCATCAGTAATGAACAACCTGATTCACACAGATATGTCGGAAGTCCTGAGAATCATCGTTTCAAACGGTATGATCCTCTACGCTCTGACAAGAAAATCGGGGGCATCTAGATGAAAAAGACAGTAACTCAGAAAGAAGTCAGGAAATTCCTGGCAAACAACATAGTTCCAATCATCTTCATAGTGCTCTGCATCGTCTGTATTCCGCTCGCAGGATACTCTGGTCAGTATCTCGCAAGCCAGATCATGACAAGACTCATGAGGAACAGCTTCCTCGTTCTTTCCCTTCTCATTCCTATCATGGCAGGTATGGGCCTGAATTTCGGCATGACACTCGGCGCAATGGCAGGACAGGTCGGAATCATATTCATCACATCGTGGAATGTCGTTGGAATCCCGGGACTTCTGCTTGCAGCGATAATCGCAACCCCTATCGCAGCTGTCCTTGGATGGTTCTGTGGAAAGCTTCTCAACATGGCAAAGGGCCGCGAGATGATTACCAGCTACATGATCTCCTTCTTCATGAATGGTGTTTATCAGCTAATCGTCCTCTATGGAATGGGTGCTGTAATCCCAATCCATTCGCCTGAAGTAATCCTCCCAAGAGGATATGGTGTCCGCAATACTATTGACCTCATCAATGTCAGACAGTCAATCGACAACTTCTGGTCATTCACAATCGGCGGCGTCAAATTCTCAGTGCTTACAATCATCCTGATCGTTCTGCTTTGCCTTATCATCGTATGGTTCAGGAAGACAAAGATCGGACAGGACATGAGAGCTGTCGGACAGGATATGGAAGTTGCAAGGGAAGCTGGTATCAAGGTAGAAAGGACAAGAATCCTCGCTATCGTATTCTCAACGATCTTTGCAGCATACGGAATGATCATCTACCTCTCGAACATGGGTACTCTCAATACATACAACTCGCACTCGCAGATTGGTATGTTCAGTATCGCAGCTCTTCTTGTAGGTGGCGCATCGGTATCGAAGGCAACGCTGAAGAATGTATTCCTCGGTATCATCCTCTTCCACCTGATGTTCATCCTTGCACCACAGGCAGGTATGAAACTCATGGGACAGGCACAGATCGGAGAGTACTTCCGCGTCTTTGTCTCCTATGGAGTCATCACACTCGCACTTGTTCTCTACGAGATCAGGACAAGAAGAGAGAAAGCTGAATCTGCACAGAAACTTGCAATTGAGCAGAAAGAGGGGGCAAGAGCATGACAATCGACAAGAACAAGGTAAAGAGCTTTTTCAACTTGTCTTTCTACGTAAGGCTGGCCGTCATACTTCTGATAATCATCCTGGCTGTCTTCCTCTATCACTATGGCAAGCAGCACAACATCTATGTTGACAACAGGACAATCGAGATCGATGGAGTGGAATACAAAGCCATAGAGTGGGCAGAGGTAAGCGTCGACGGGCGCGATGCAAAGGAGTATTATCCTAGAACAAGACAGGAGGAAGTGGTACAGAGACAGAAGCACTCAATCCATATCCTCTATGAGGATGAGGATTTCAACCAGTTCGAAGTTGATGCAGAGTTCACTATTCCGCTCAACGAGAAGGAAATCGTCCTCAGCCTTCCAGCTCTTGTAGCAGGACTTGGAGAGGATAAGTACCTCGTAGAATTCGTGCCAATGGCTCAGCAGCTTGGAATCGACACTGGCGCTGCAGCCGAGGATACGGAAATAACAGAAGCCGATATGTTCGGCGATATGACGATGGATTTCTAACAAATCCTCAAGACCAGGGCTCCTTCGGGGGCCCTTTTTCTGTACCATATGATATGAAACAACCCTCCTTTT
>CALXXO010000160.1 GCA_944392705.1 uncultured Spirochaetaceae bacterium | reverse complement strand
TCCTGGGATGGAGGGACTCGAACCCCCAAAGGCAGAACCAGAATCTGCAGTGTTACCGTTACACCACATCCCAATTTTCCGAATCCTTCGACATACTAAATGAACATTGGATTAGTGTCAATAAGAATCAGGAAAATTTGTTAAAAAATTTTAAACTAATTCTTTTTAAATGCTGTAACTCTTGCAGACGCAGAGAGATGCGAATCACTTGTGATTCCATCTTTCAGATATCTGTATCCGAGACCAGCAACCATTGCGCCATTATCCGTACAAAGCTTGAGAGATGGGAATGTGACTGTGTATCCAGACTTCTCCAGCGCTTTAAGCTCTGAGCGAAGAAGTGAATTTGCAGCAACGCCACCACCGGCAGAAACTCTCTTCAGTCCTGTATCCTTGAGCGCAAGCTTTACTCTCTTCATAAGAATGCCTACAGCCTGTCTCTGGAATGAAGCTGCAATATTCTCAGCATTATCCTCAGCACCTTTTTTCAGGAATCTTTCCCTCTGGTTTATAACAGCAGTCTTCAGCCCCGAATAGCTCATATCATAGCGATGCTCATCGCCATCGAGGGATGGGCCAGGGAATAGGAATGCAGTCGGATCGCCTTTCTGGGAAAGACGGTCGATGACAACGCCCCCGGGGAATCCAAGATCATAGAATTTGGCGACTTTATCAAAAGCTTCACCGATAGCATCATCGATTGTTGTTCCAAGCACATCGACCTTGTCGTAATCCTCGACCCTGCAGATTACAGTGTGTCCTCCCGATACAAGAACTCCCAGGTATGGATACTCTAGAGGAGTCTCTATCTGTGAAGCATAGAGGTGTGCCCTTATATGGTCGATTCCGATAAACGGAATGGATAGGGCGGATGCATAGCACTTTGCGAAGCTTACTCCGACAAGCAGAGAACCAAGAAGCCCCGGTCTGGATGTAACAGCAACCGCATCAAGGTCTTTGTTTGTTATCCCAGCCTGTCTCAGCGATGCTTCAACTACCTGCTGGATCCACTCTGTGTGGAGTCTGGATGCAAGCTCCGGTACAACACCCTGATAAGGCTTATGAAGCTCTATCTGGGTTGCAATTATATTAGACAGTATCTCATGGCCATCGCGGACGACAGCAGCGCTGCATTCATCGCAGCTTGTCTCAATTCCAAGAACAATCATCAGGGCATATCCTGGTCATGGTATGCAGGATCAGAGACGAGACCAAGTATCTCCTCAATATCCGCATCCGGAGAGTTTTCGAAAAGGTAGTCATAGACTTCCTTTGTCCATGGAACACCAATCTGAGTTCCTTCCTTTCTTGCTTTATCGGTTATAGCTTCGAGAATAGCCATCTCTATATTAGTATAGCCGAAAGCATCTTCCAGCTTTATTTCCTCCATGGATATCCTCCTACTTGTAAGAGAAATTAATTCCGATCAGGCTTTGAGACAATATAGACCAAATCCTGTAGTTTTGAAACTATCTCTCGTTGTTTGATTGAATATAGTCATTGCGCATATTCCGATATTTCAATGGTTCGTAATATATTCATTCAAAGTGGATTCCTTCGATTTTGTTCTAATTAGAAAAACCTCGGAGAGTATCCGAGGCTTCTCTGAAAACAATCAGGATAAGTGGTTTATACTTCCGCGTTGAAGATGTGGATGGCAATTCCTTCCATTGTGTAGGTAGATCCTATGTGTTCTGTGTAGGTACTGGAACCACCTATGCTCTTTGTAGTAACATCGCGATAAGTTTCAGCTCCATCGACTGTTATGTTCACTACATCAGTCGTTTTTGGATAGATGGCTTTAGCAGTCTCCAATAGTTTCGCATAACTTGCATCACCTGGTTCGGAAACATATTTCACGCGGCCGAGGATTTCGTAGTCTCCGCTTGCAGGGAAGGACACGGACGCAGAAATCGGGCGAGTTAGGGTGTATGGCTATCCTGCAGATGTACACGAAGCGAGTACAAGGACAATAAGGGCTATCAGAATGGCAATCGCTGTTCTTTTTCTCATTATTTTTCTCCTATGGGCATATTTTAACCGTTTCTTACGATATTTTCTCTGAAAAAGCTGTACTCTCGACATAAAAACTCTCATTGGTTCACGCAGTGCCTTGAGATTTTCTTGGATTCTATAGTCGCGATAACTAATATCCATCGAGAATAGAAGCACTATCATCTAGAAAGCAATCTTATTGCACGTCTGTAATATGGCCGGTACAGTACAGGAAGATCTTTTATAGCGATGGTATCTGGAATAGAATCATCTGCCATTATCGCTCGAAAGTGGTAAGGTCCATTGACTTTCCATCCTTCTAGAAGCCCTATCGATATAGCATTTCTGGGGCATGAGAAGGAGTAGCGTACACAGAGGATGCACTCGGTCCCGAATACAGGTTTTCCGTTTACCATCTTTATATTCCCCATCGGACACATCCGGGCGCAGAGCGAACAGCCATTGCAACTGTCATTTGCTTTCATATACTTGCCCTGAATATTGGCATAAATCCATTCTATGCGGAGAATTGCTGATATCAGTATCCTGATTGGCATCGGATGTGCCTTTTCTTCTATGCCATCCATTATAGCTTTGGCGTGAATATGCACTAGTGCTTTCATGTATGTCACCATGTGCTTCACCATTTTGTCGCTGTGGCGGAATATCATGTTGTATGGCATGACATAATGGCGCTCGGAAAGGATTCGGAACTTTCCTTTCAGGATTTTCCTGATGCCTTTTGCCGATGAGTCATTCAGCTTCAGGCCTTCACCTCCTGTATGAAAGATGAAAAGATCCTTTCCATCCTTTTCTTTGAGCCATGAAGCGAATTTATGGACAATAAGCGGAGTATTGAAAGCGTGGACAGGGTAGCCAATACCGACAAGGCTATATCCATCTGGAGAAGGGAGCACCTGGAAGTCTTTCATGATACTGACGATTTCCGTTCTAATACCCAGTGCTTTGCGGTATTCCTCTGCAACCATCATCGTGTTGCCGGTACCTGAGAAGACATATATTATGCACCCTTGTTCCATGCCTTGATTTTCCCCAGTTGGCACCTCTTTGTCCATATATGCTAATTATTGACACTGGAAAAAGTAGTTGCTACCATAGCTCCGGTCTTTAGCGTCAGAAAAATTCAAGTATATGAGGTAGTTATACATGATTACAGCATCCAATATCTCGCTGTCATATGGAACCCAGGTTCTTTTCAAGGAAGTAAATATAAAGTTCACACCGGGCAACTGCTATGGAATCATAGGAGCCAACGGTGCTGGAAAGTCGACATTCCTCAAGATACTCTCAGGGGAGATTGAGCCAGATACAGGAGAGGTCATCATCACTCCGGGCGAGAGAATGACTGTCTTAAGGCAGGATCACTTTGCCTTCAATGAATACAGGGTAATCGATACTGTCATAATGGGTTATCAGAAGCTGTATGATGTGATGAAGGAGCGCGATGCAATCTATGCGAAGCCCGAGTTCTCAGAGGAGGACGGACTGAGAGCTGCAGAGCTCGAAGGGGAGTTTGCAGAGCTCGGCGGCTGGGAAGCTGAAGCAAATGCCGGACAGATGCTCGATGGCCTTGGAATTGCACAGGACCTCCATGAGAAGAAAATGTCCGAGATTGAGGATAACCTCAAGGTCCGCGTTCTCCTTGCTCAGGCGCTTTTCGGAAATCCTGATATCCTCCTCTTAGATGAGCCTACAAACCACCTTGACCTTGAGTCTATCCACTGGCTTGAGGATTATCTTGAGACATTCAACAATACAGTTATCGTCGTATCCCACGACCGTCACTTCCTCAATACCGTTTGTACACATATCTGTGATATCGACTACGGCAAGATCCAGCTCTATGTTGGAAACTACGATTTCTGGTATATGTCATCCCAGCTTGCTGCAAAGCAGATGAAGGATGAGAAGAAGAGGAGAGAGGATAAGATCGCAGAGCTCAAGGAATTCATCCAGCGCTTCTCCTCGAATGTTGCTAAGGCAAAGCAGGCTACCAGCCGCAAGAAGCTTATCGACAAGCTCACGATTGATGATATCAAGCCTTCCTCAAGAAGGTTCCCATATGTTGCCTTCAAGCCT
>CALXXO010000159.1 GCA_944392705.1 uncultured Spirochaetaceae bacterium | reverse complement strand
ATGAAATTCGTCGGATTCAGGAATTATGCGAAGCTCTTTTCCTCAGAGGAGATATGGCAGACGATCCTGACAAATATAAAATATGTCGTGGTCTGTGTCCCCGTTACGCTTCTTGGAGGATTCATCCTCGGAGTCCTGCTCTCCGGGAAATCGAAATCCAATGTCTTTTTCAGGACACTGTATTTTGCACCTCATGTCACATCTATGGTCGCTATGTCCTCTGTATGGCTCTTCATCTTCCATCCGCAGTACGGCGCATTGAATATGGCACTCGGTTATTTCGGTATACCGCCTGTAAGATGGCTTAATGAGGTCGGTACCGCATTCTGGTGCGTGTGCTGGGTAACGATATGGAGAACCGTGGGCTATGATACGCTTGTATATATCGGTGGCGTGCAGAATATATCGAATGATGTACTCGAGGCTGCGACAATCGATGGTGCGACAGGCTGGCAGAGAATCAGGTATATCATCTTTCCACTCGTATCTCCTGCATCATTCATGCTCTTCATCCTGAATACTTTTGATGTAATGCAGATGTTCACGACAATCAACATGCTGACAGATGGCGGCCCTGCAAACTCTACCCAGAACCTCGTTGTGATGCTTCAGGATTATGGCTTCAACCGGTTCCAGATGGGCTATGCGTCTGCTATCTCGAATGTGCTGTTCGTACTTATCCTGGCAATCCACATATTCCAGAGAAAGCTTGAGAAGAAGGTGCAGTATGATAACTGATGAAAAGAGAACTTCAGCTGCATCATGCATGAGGATATTCTTCCTTATCATTGTTGCATTCGTCATAGCAGTTCCCTATATATGGATGGTTTTATCATCCTTCAGGGAGGGGCAGGATATATTCGTCAAAGGTTCATGGATTCCTGATACCTGGAGATGGCAGAATTATCCGGAAGCAATGGAAATGGCTCCATTCGGCCGGTTCTTCATAAACAGTATCATCACATCGCTTCTTACGGTGCTTGCCCAGCTTATCACATGTCCGATGGCTGCATTTGCATTCGCAAAGCTGGATTTCAGATGCAGGAATATCCTTTTCACCATATTCCTCTGTACGATGATGGTACCTTCCGAAAGCACTATCATTGCGAATTATCTCACAATGGCATCGCTTCATCTGACTGACACCTATTTCGCGATAATAGCCCCTTCGCTTACCAGCATGTTCGCAATATTCCTTCTGAGGCAGTTCTTCATGACGGTGCCTGATGCATTGATAGACGCAGCCCGGATAGATGGAGCGGGAACGATGCAGGTCTTTGCAAGGATCCTTCTGCCGCTGGCAGGGAGTGCAATAGCAACTGTTGTCATATTCGGGTTTGTCGGAAGCTGGAATGCCTATCTCTGGCCCACGCTTGTTACGAGCGATACGGAGATGCGGACCGTGCAGACAGGACTGAGATACATGGTGGATCCTGACCTCGGGAGCGAATGGCCGAAGATACTTGCGGCATCGACTGTGATCATCCTCCCGGTAATGGCGCTCTTCATAAGTCTTCAGAAATATTTTGTCCAAGGTATAACCAAGGTCGGACTCAAATAGAAATTCCTGCAGGAGGCAGTGCAATGAAAAGAATAACGGCAATCGCAATGCTGCTTGTTACGGCAGCCATGATGGTTTTCGCAGGCGGCAGCAAGGAAGCTGCAGCAGAGACCGATGGGAAAACGGAGCTTGTCTTCTGGACAAGGATCAATGACACATTTGAGGATGAGATCGCAGCCTTTGAGGCATCGCATCCTGATGTGAAGGTAACGAGAGTCGGAATCGGTTCCGATTATGATGATCTTACAACGAAGTACATCGCTTCAGCTGTATCCGGAGAGCTTCCCCATGTAGGACTCGTAAGCCAGAGGTATGGCATCCCTCAGCTTTATGATGCTGGTGTGCTGGTTCCTGTCGATGAACTCATGACCGAGGAAGAGATGAATGATGTCCTCGATGCTTACTGGGGACGCTATACATACAAGGACAGGAAGGTCGCTGTTCCTTTCCAGGTCTCGATGCCGATGCTCTATGTGAATATGGATCTGCTGAATGAGTATGGTGTTGAGATTCCGCGCACATGGGATGAGGTTATCGAAGCGGCACATAAGCTGACTATCGATACAGATGGTGATGGTGTTACGGATATCTATGGCTTCAACCTCCCTTCAGATGCTCCGTGGTATCTTAATGGAATGTTCAAGGCTGCCGGTGCGGATGTTGTCAGAGGTGAGAAGGATGTCGAATTCAATCAGCCTGAGGTTGTTGTAGTACTTGAATCGATCCAGAAGCTTGCAGCAGATGGATGTATGCCGTCCAATCAGCACAGCTCGGCTAAGGATGATTTCAAGAACGGATCAGTCGCAATGATCCTCAATTCCTGCGCAGGCAATGGTTCGATTGCAAAAGGGGTAGGTGATAAATTCGAATATGCAATGGTCACTTTCCCGTCAATCAATGGGAATATCTATGCACCGCTTGGCGGAAATGGCCTTGGTGTATTCAGATCGAATCCTGAGATGGAAGCACTTGCCTGGGAGTTTGTCCAGTTCATGACATCGACGGAAGCTTACAGCGGATTCTCGATGGGTAAAGGCTATATGCCTATTACGAAGTCATCAATGGAAGCAGATGTTGTGAAGGCAAGGATAAACGATCCGTTCTGGGCTGAGACATATGCACAGGTCGACCATCTTTATGGACAGCCTATCAACCCGGTTGATGCAACGATCTGGAACAGTATCAATGATATTCTTTCCGCAATCGAGGCGGATCCTGAGGCGGATACAGCGGCGCTTGTTGCTGATACCCAGAGCGAGATCGATGATTTCCTCGCGGAATATTGAGATAATATGATAGCGGGCTGTCCATCACGGGCAGCTCTGCATTCAAGGTGTAGGTTCATGATCAACTTCGCTCATAGAGGAGCAAGTCAGTATGCTCCTGAAAATACGATGGCAGCATTCAGGCTCGGTGTGGATATGGGAGCCGATGGAATCGAGACCGATGTCCAGGAAACATCCGACGGGAAGCTGGTTCTTTTCCATGACAGCAATATGAAGCGGATTCTTTCCATTGATGGATCCATAAAGGACTATACATGGAGAGAACTTTCGAAGCTTGATGCTGGAATATACAAAGGAGAGAAGTACAGGGGAGAGCATCTCGTGCTTCTTGAGGATTTCCTTTCCGAGTTCGGCCGCTCGGGACTTCATCTGGCTATTGAGATAAAGCAGTACGGAATCGAGGATAAGGTCCTGAAGGTTGTCCGACGGTATGCCGATGATAAGGATTTCACAATCACGTCATTCATAAGAGAGAGTGTCCTGCATCTGGCATCTCTTCACGATAAGCCACAGCTTGGATTCCTTTCGAGGGAATATTCTCCGTACCTTCTGGACTATCTCCATAAGGAGGGTATTCGTGAATACTGCCCAGAGGCTGCTATGATCAATGCAGATATGATGAGGGAAGCGGCTATGAGAAATCTGCGGATCAGGGCATGGGGCGTGAAGACGCCGGAGCTGATGGAGAAGGCCCTTGCTTTTGATGTCTATGGTATGACTGTCAATTTCCCGGATCTTCTTTATAAGCGCCTGCATGGGGATTTATAATATTCATATGAGTGCTGTCGATGATTTTCTGAAACGTGAATATGAGAATGTGATTCCTTCTTTTTCAGTCCCTGATGGGCCTTCTTCATTTCCATCATGGAAGGAGAGCGTAAGGCTTGAGCTGATAACCAGGCTCTGCATTGAGAAAGACATCGCATTCAGTGATGTTTCCGTATTGTCTGAAGAGGATTGCGGTTTCTATATCAGAAAGCATATGACATTCTCTATGGATGGTCTTGTATGTCCTTTCTATCTTCTTGTACCGAAGGGGAAGCCTCTTGCGCTTGTTCTGGCACTTCATGGGCATGGAATCGGGGTGCGTGATGCAATAGGGCTCTGTGAAGGGGAAAGCTACCAGAAGAAATTTGCATTAAAGCTCTGTGAGGATGGTTTCACAGTTGTTGCTCCTGAGCTTCTGGGCTTTGGCGATATGAGGCTGGATGAGGATAAGTACAGCGATGATTCAAATAGCTGTCATCGTCTTGCGATGAATCT
>CALXXO010000158.1 GCA_944392705.1 uncultured Spirochaetaceae bacterium | reverse complement strand
GATATGAATAAACCGATATCGAGCGGAACAATGAGACAAGCGTCTCAATTTCCTTGTCCCCATCGCTGTATTTCGCAGCTCTTGAAAGCATCGAGAGGTCGAAGAGCGAATGATTTCTCGCTCTAGGCATAAGAGCTTCGAGCTTCTCCCTTATATCTACAAGGGCAATATCCACACCGCTGCCAAATGCTCTTCTGAGCATCTTTTTCTCCGTATCCTCATCAAGAACGATGATGGGAAGGTTTACGGCGAGGAAATCCATCAGCCTGTCCTTCGCTGCGGAGTACCCTCCCCCCTCTGCAATTTCCTCTGTAATCCTGTCGATTTCTATCAGATTCTCAAGCCTTACAGCGTTGATTCTTATTGAACCATTTCTGGGTTCTGCATGGAGAACGATGCATTCGCTTCCGTATAATGGGGTTCTGGCAAAAGAAAGTGCCCAGATCATTTTCGCGGCAACGGCACATCCTGAGAGGTGCTCGAAAGCATATCCAGCCCCCTTAACCTTCGGATCGAAAATGGCAACGGCGGATGGCAGAATATCGCCAGGAATATGATGATCGAGAACAACAACATCGACGCCATTGGCCGAAAGTTCTTTTATCTCATCGACAGCAGAGATACCGTTATCAACAGTGATTACAAGGCTATATTCTTTATCGAGAATCTCATTCACAGTGTCCTTTGTCATCCCATAAGGTTCATCACCTTCAGGAAGCCTTACAGAGAGATTCTTGGCACCAAGCTTCTTTAGTCCCCTGTAAAGAATTGCAGAACCAGTGACACCGTCCACATCCCGGTCTCCGAATATGAGAATCTTCTCATCCTCGTCTATCGCAGCTTCAATACGATCGATTGCGGTATAAACATCATCGCACTCAAGCGGAGAATGCTGATAAATCGTATCAGTCTCAAGGTAATAGACGGCATCCTCAGCTCTTTCCAGTCCCCTTCTTTCAAGGATTGTCGCAGAGAGAAGGTCAAGAGAGAATCTCTCCTTAAGAGCCCGAACCTTTGCAGGATCAGACACAGGTATCCTTACATCCATCTCATCATCCCCTTAGATTCTCCAGATACCATATTCAAGACTTCTAAGCTTTCCCGGGAAGGAAAAAGGCAGTGTCCGCAGGAGGTACCGGAATATCCTATGCTCCTGTTCCTCTGAAACATGAAGGTCCAGTGAATCCTGAAAATCAAGTTCAAGCGACCTTTTCAGATATGCCCTCGCATTTGGAGGGAGGAGCAGCGCGCCATTCATAGTATCACAGTCATGACAGACAGGAACACCCTCGGACGATGAAAAGCCCAGTATTTCAGCTTTGTCATAGTCTTTGCCGCATATTGGACAGGTTGTGTAATCCCCTGATATCCCCTCAAGTGAAAGGAAATGCACCAGAAATTCCACTGAGACTTTCTCGAAACTCTCGCTCTCAAGAGCATCCAGGGCTGCGGTGTATAGAGCATAGAGTTCCGGCTCTGAAGATCTTGCAGTCAGAATGAGATCGGAAAAGAGCATCGCAGATTGTGCAGAATCAAGATCCTCAAGAAGCGCGTCGTGGGTTGATATCACATCGATATCCTTCAGAGTCATACCACCCCTGCCCTTCTCAAGGGAAAATGTACCTTCTGTATACAAAGGGGCCTTTATTCCCTTTATGCTCTTTCGTGCGCCATAGGAGACAGCATTGACAATACCCAGGGATGGGGAAAACAGCGTAAGAAGTCTGTCTCGCTCCCTGATCTTCGTGCTTTTAATGACTATTGCCAGTCCCTTGCTGTCCCTTTCCATACCGAAAGAATAAAACGGCAGGCAGTTGGATATCAATCTCCTAGATGCTATCATTCTCTATATGCGTAAGCTGATTTCCATCCTTGTACTATTACTATCGATACAGATGCTTGGAGCTGCATCTGTGCAGGGAGGAATCCCGATAAGGGACGATCTATTCTGGAGCGAAGAGGAGCTCTCGAAAATAGATTTCTCGGCTCCGCTGGACGATGATGAAAAGGAGTATTACGAGAATACGCATATATACATCGTCACCGCTGCACCATCAGAACCTGTATACATCTATTTCGGACACGCAGGTATTGCCATCGACACCCCTGATATGCCGGAAGTCATGTTCGATTACGGTACTTTCAGGTTCGATGACAGCTTTTACATGAATTTCATATTCGGCCGGCTTTACTATACTGTCATAGAGAGCTATTCATCGTTCAGATACGATGATTTCATCGCATCCGACAGGACTGTGAAGAAGATAGAGCTGCAGCTTTCTCCCGAAGCAAAAAAAGCCGTCATAGGATTCCTTTCATACAATATTCTCCCAGGAAATGATACTTATCTCTACCATTACTATGAAGATAACTGTGCTACCCGTCTCCGCGATATATACAATGCCGCAACTGGAGGAAAATTCAGGGAATGGGCTGATGGAATAGAAACAGGTAAGAGTTTCAGATCCTGGTCTACTCCCTATATGTCACCATCCTTGTTCTTCGCCTTCGTGCTGAATTATCTTCAGGGACCATCCGTAGACAAGCCTGTGAATCTTTATCAGGCCTGCTTTCTCCCGGACGTGCTCATAGAGGCAATATCAGAATTCGAAGGAATCGGAAGCGAGACTGTATACCAGACAAAGACAAGGGAAGATACCCCAGATCATTATAGTCTTGCTATCCGGTCTGGATTTATAAGCATAGTATTTGCAATAGCAATCTTCCTCTCTGCCGCAAAGTGGAAATGGCTCAGACGTATCTCGGACATTATTTCCGGCCTGGTATGGCTCTTCATGGGGGTGCTGGCGATAATCCTCCTATTCATGATGATTGCGACGAATCATAACGTCACCTATGGAAACTGGAATATCATGATTATCTCCCCTATGGTCCTTGCCCTGTCCTTCCTTCATTTCTCATCATTGGGCAGAAGGGAAAGGAGAAAAGGCATCAATGGCATTTCGCGTTTCATGCTTCTTGTAGCACTCACAATGTTCATAATAAAAGGCTGTCTTCTCGATTTCATGATTGAAGACAACCTTTCATATTACATCTTCGCTTTCATCTCATACTCTGCAGAGCTGGTATCTAGCGCGTTATCCTTGTCCCGTTCAATCCCTTCAAAGCATCCGAGATATGTTCTGGGTCAGTAATCATTCCAAGATTTCCGGTACTTTCAACGTAATCTACAAGCGCCTGTATCTTGGGAAGCATTGAACCAGGTGCGAACTGTCCTTCAGCTGAATACTTTCTCGCTTCTTCAACTGTCATGGAGTCTATCGCCCTCTGCCCAGGCTTGTTGTAATCAAGGCATACTTTCTCCACTGCTGTTGAGATTATGAAAGCATCTGCCTGCAGTGACTTTGCAAGGATGGCAGCTGCAAGATCCTTGTCTATGACAGCTTCCTTACCCCATAGCGCACCATCCTCATCCTTTACAACCGGGATACCGCCGCCACCGGCTGCAATAACTGTAGCACCGCTTTCTGCCAGGAATTTTATTGTATCAAGCTCTATTATCGCCAATGGCTTAGGAGATGGTACAACACGCCTCCAGCCACGGCCGGCATCTTCTTTAACGGCCCAGCCGAAGTTCTTTCGATGCTCTTCAGCATCCTCTTCGGTCATGAAAGAACCTATAGGTTTTGTAGGGTTCTGGAATGAAGGATCTTCTGCGCTGACTTCAACCTGAGTGACAACAGTCACAGCCCTGTTTTTCAGTCCTCTATTGAAGAATTCATTATCCAAGGCTTTCTGCAGCTGATAACCTATAGCCCCCTGGGTATCAGCAACACAGGAATCAAGAGGAACAGCGTGGAGTATCTTTCGTGCATATTCCGATCTAAGGAGAATGTATCCTACCTGTGGTCCATTTCCATGGACAATAACAACTCTATTGCCAGCTTCGATGATATCAGCAATATGATGTGCCGTCTTCTCTGCCGCCCTGTACTGGGCATCGACTGTCACTTTCTTTGGATCCTCTATCAAGGAATTGCCACCAATGGCGATGACTATAAGTTTTCCCTGCATCATGTCCTCCGATTATGAGATTATCATATGCGCAACAAATTGCAACATAAAAAGACATTTTGAGCCCATTTATATCCTATTATCCTGTAAGTACTTATTTTCTACATAT
>CALXXO010000157.1 GCA_944392705.1 uncultured Spirochaetaceae bacterium | reverse complement strand
GTTCTAGAATCAACACTGTTATGCAGGCTGCATTCTTCAAGATTGCTAATGTTCTTCCTGAGACAGAAGCTATCGAGCTTATCAAGAAGTACATCAAGAAGACATTCCTCAAGAAGGGTGAAGAGGTCGTAAACAAGAACTGGGCAGCTGTAGACGCAGCATCAGCAGCTCTTGTAGAGGTTAAGGTTCCTGCAGAGATCACAAAGAGCTATGAGCCTAAGAGACTTATCCCAGATGATGCTGATGATTTCACAAAGAATGTCATCGAGCGCATCATGCACCTTGAGGGCAATGATATCCCTGTTTCTCAGATGTCTTTCGATGGAAAGCTTCCTACAGGAACAGCAAAGCTTGAGAAGAGAGGTGTTGCAGCTTATGTACCACACTGGGACAGCACAAAGTGTATTCAGTGCAATCAGTGTGTTCAGTCCTGTCCACACGCAGCTATCCGCGCTAAGCAGATTACTCCGGAGGATATGGAGAAGGCACCAGCAACATTCCATGCTATCAAGTCAAATACAAAGAATGACAGAGGACTTCTCTTCAAGATTCAGGTCTACACAGAGGATTGCCAGGGATGTGGCGTCTGTGTCGAAGCTTGCCCTGCTAAGGAGAAAGCTCTTGAGCTCAAGCCTATCGCAGAGGAGAGAGCAAACGGAGAAGTTGAGAACTGCACATTCTTCGAAGGACTCACATATGACAACCTTGACGGCCTGAACATGGGAACAGTTAAGGGTCTGCAGTTCAAGCAGCCACTTTTCGAGTTCTCCGGTGCTTGTGCTGGATGTGGTGAGACTCCATATGTGAAGATGCTTTCACAGATCTGTGGAGAGAGAGCAGTTATTGCTAACGCAACAGGTTGTTCTTCAATCTACTCTGGTACATTCCCGACAATCCCATATACAAAGAGGGCTGATGGCCGTGGACCGGCTTGGGGCAACTCACTCTTCGAGGACAATGCTGAGTATGGTCTTGGTATGCGCCTTGCTGTAGATTCAAACAGGAACCTTCTTAGAATGAAGTGTGACGCTCTCATTGCTAAGGGATGCTCTGCAGAGCTTAAGGCTGCTATCGAGAAGTGCTACTCACTCTGGGAGGACACAACAGAAGCTTCCATCACAGCTCAGAAGGAAGTTCAGGCGGTTCTCGCTAATGAGAAGGCAGCAGATGCTGAAGCACAGATTATCCTCGACAAGATTGTAGAGCTCCAGGATTACTTCTCAGAGAAGGATGTCATTATCATCGGTGGTGATGGTTGGGCATATGATATCGGATTCGGTGGTGTTGACCACGTTGTAGCTTCTGGCAAGAACGTGACAATCCTCGTTCTCGATACAGAGGTTTACTCCAACACTGGTGGACAGGCTTCCAAGTCGACACCTATGGCAGCAGTTGCAAAGTTTGCAAATGCTGGTAAGAAGGTCGGCAAGAAGAACATGGGCTTCATGATGATGAGCTATGGTCATGCATATGTTGCTTCCATCGCTCTCGGATATAACAGGCTCCAGGCTCAGAAGGCTCTCCAGGAGGCTGTTGCATATCAGGGACCATCAATCGTCTTCTGCTATGCTCCATGTATCAACCACGGTATCAACATGAGGTATTCTCAGGTTGAAGCTAAGAAGGCTGTTGAAGCTGGCTACTGGCCACTCTATCGCTTCGATCCACGCCTTGAAGCTGGTAAGAGATTCATCTGGGAGACAAAGCCTGCTACAGGCGATTACCAGGAGTTCATCAAGGGAGAGACAAGATATGCTTCTCTCTACAAGACGAACCCAGAGCACGCTGATGAGCTCTTCGCTGCAGCTGCTGAGGATGCAAAGGAAAGACTTGCATTCTACCAGAGATGTGGAGAGGTTCTCGGCGAGACAATCTAAGGTTAAACCTTGGAACTATGGAAGGCAGTCTTCGGACTGCCTTCTTTGCATCTAAAACACTTCCTCCGAACGTTTTTCGGCCATCTTGTCTAATCTCAATGTGATTTCGGCTATAATATACGCGTGTGCGTAATAGCACAGAATTGATTCAGGAGGATGAATGACAGTTATAATTACATTGGATGATAAATATGGCTATACCCTGTTTGGAAAGCGTTTATCGGAGGATATTGCCATAACCAACGATATTCTTTCCTCTTTTCCTTTAGTTTATATGTCGGAGTATTCGGCCGCTCAGTTTGATGATAAATCAAGGATAGTATCACCTATCCCCAATAAACTTCCTCAGGATGCTGTTCTGTTTCTTGAAACTGATGATATTCCGCCCGAAGCAGATAAATTGATTGTCTACAGATGGAATAGACATTATCCATCGGATAGAAAATATAATCCTGCAAAATATTTCTGGTATATAGAGAGTTCAGTGAATTTCCCCGGATACTCTCACGATAAAATAACTAAAGAGGTTTATACGAAATGAAAAGAAAGCTTACTTTGATTTTGCTTCTTGTTGTCTTGTTCTTCTTGTCATCCTGTGATTTCCTTTCATCCTTCTTTGGAGAGGATAATCCAGAAGCTACAACAGGTGTAGAAGCTTTTGAGAGACATGATGATATCATTTCGACACCACTCGATGATGATTTAGCTTTTATTACATACAATAACAATGAGCCATCCTTTTCTGAGGATGATTGGAATAATGGAGAACATTATATCGAGCTTTCAGAGCTCGATAGCCTTGGAAGAGTTGGAGTAGTGCAGGGACTGTTTGATTCCGAATATCTTCCAGATGAGGATAGAGGAGATATAAACTCCGTTACACCTACAGGATGGAGTGGAAACAATAATAAGTATCCATTTGTTTCCGCGAACTATATCTATAATAGATGCCACTTGCTTGGGTTC
Source organism: uncultured Spirochaetaceae bacterium (assembly GCA_944392705.1). GTDB lineage: Bacteria > Spirochaetota > Spirochaetia > Sphaerochaetales > Sphaerochaetaceae > Ornithospirochaeta. The sequence continues at coordinate 1,349 of CALXXO010000157.1, read as the reverse complement.
CAGTTCTCCGGATTGAATGCTGAAAAGCGCAATCTGATGACTGGTACAAGATTCTTCAATATCGAAGGAAATCTTACTTATGAGAACATTGTCACAGATCATATGAAGACATATGACGGAAAAGCTAAACCATTGCATCATGTTCTTATAAGAGTTACTCCGGATTTCAATGGTAACAATCTTTTGGCTCATGGTGAGATTTATGAAGCTGACTGTATGCAGTGTGACAGCATAGATTTTGCTGTATATATGTTCAATAAACAGCCTGGAGTAACAATTGATTATCGGACAGGAAAGAACTGGGCAAATACAGATGAAACTCCTGTAGATCCTTCCACGTTGCCTGGTGCAACTGATTATGTATACAGCAGTGAAAGCGATAAATTCCATCTTCCCAGCTGCCGTTATGCCGATGATATAAAGGCTGAATACAAAATAGAGGTAAAAGCACCTAGGGATTATATGATTGACACACTTGGCCTGATTCCTTGTGGAACGTGTAAACCGTAAACTGACTCTGTTTTGATGAGCATGAATATAGCTCTGTCAGCACTCTGGACTCTCTAGGGTGCTGATTATTTCAATAATAATATTTTATTAATTTTTGCAAATTCTGAGTAATAATGATAATATATTATCACTATGGTTGATTTGGATGAATTTGGAAGAATGCCCAAAGATGTTCTTCTCATCATTGCAAAGAACGAAAAGAACAAGAGAAAACAGCTGGGAATATCTCAGGCAGAGCTATCAACTCGAGCGGATGTCAGTTTGCCTTCTTTGAGAATGTTTGAGCAGAAAGGAGAGATTTCCTTATCGTCTCTCGTTAAGATAGCTACCGCTCTTGGGGATCAGAAGGGATTCCTGGAGCTTTTCCCGAAGATGGAATACAAATCGATGCAGGAGCTTTTGGATGCAGAGCGTAAAAACAATAGACGTATTCGCCGATAATAAGCTTGTTGGAACGCTGACTGGATATGGAAGGGATAAAGTCGCATTTGAGTATGCTGATAGTTGGCTTAGTGATGGGTTTTCTGTAAGCCCTTTTTCGCTTCCGCTCAATAAAAAGCTTTATGTTCCAGAAAATACTGATTTCGAAGGGCTCTTTGGAGTGTTTGATGATTCATTGCCAGATGGATGGGGACGATTGCTGACTGACAGGTATCTTGCTTCGAAAGGAATTAATCCTTCTGGATTAGATCAGATAACAAGACTTGCTATGCTTCCTGATACTGCTGCTGGATTTCTTGAATATCGACCAAGGCTATATGAAGGAGCTGCTTATATGACCAATGATTTTGATGCCTTGTTTTCTTCGGCTAAGGCAATCTTAGGTGAGGTCGCAGTTT
>CALXXO010000156.1 GCA_944392705.1 uncultured Spirochaetaceae bacterium | reverse complement strand
AGAGATAAGGATGGTTTCTTTCAATCTATGCTTCTTCCATTATTTTTTTCTCTACCCACATTTATGCACGAAGCATTAAAAAAAAGCCGGGCTTTTGTCACCCAGCTTTCGATTTTCCATGATAACAACAATCATTCAGCAATGTGCATCACAGAGCGCCTATATTCCTTAAGTCCCCTTTCAAGGCATTCAGCCGCCATCACCAGTTCATTCTCATTGAGAACATAAGCGATTCTTGCCTGCTGCTTGCCCAGTCCTGGAGTTACATAGAAGCCCTCTGCAGGCGCAATCATCGCAGTGCATCCCTGGTATGAGAAATCACGAAGCATGAATATAGCGAACTTCTCGGCATCGTCGACAGGCAGGTCTACGACAAAGTAGAATGCCCCTTTGGGAAGACTGCATCTCACGCCAGGAATTCTCTGCATCCTGGAAATCATGACATTGCGGCGCCTTTCATATTCAGCCCTTACATCCTCGACGTATTCATCAGGAGCGTTAAGAGCTGCAGTTGCGGCAACCTGCTCGACAGCAGGCGGGCAAAGGCGTGCCTGTGCAAGCTTCAGTGCAGATTCCAGCACTTCCCTGTTCCTTGTGACAATAGCTCCTATCCTTGAACCACACATAGAGAAACGTTTCGAGAATGAATCTATGCAGATTACCCTATCCTGATACTCTGGGAATGAAAGCACGGAAGTAAAACTCTTGCCATCATAACAGAACTCCCTATATACCTCATCGACAACAAGGAAGATATCGTACTTGCGACAAAGCTCGAGAAGACCTCTCAGCTCCTCCTGAGAATAAACATGGCCAGTAGGATTGTTCGGAGAACAGAGCATTATGCCCATCGTCTTCTTATTGATTCTCTTCTCGAACTCGGAAATCGAAGGAAGCGCGAAGTTATCATCGGAAGATGATGTGACTGGGCGAAGCGTCACCATGGCAATGTTCGCAAATGTTGCGACATTAGTATAATAAGGCTCAGGAATGATGAACTCATCATAAGGATCGCAGAGAGTCATGAAGACGAACTGGATTGCTTCAGACCCGCCTGTTGTAATCATGATGTCATCCTGACTTACCTTGAGCCCATATTTTGAGTAATAGCGGACAAGGCCACGGCGAAGCGACACCTCGCCTTCACTTATGCCATATTCGATAATATCCTTATCGTAGTTATGGATTGCATCCAGGGCCTCTTTCGGTGTCTTGATATCAGGTTGCCCGATATTCAGATGGATAACATGAATACCCTTCTCCTCTGCGTCGCGAGAGTATGGAACAAGGCGGCGTATCGGCGAGCACTGGAAACCGGAAATTCTATTAGACATCTGCATATTAAGCCCCCTCAGTCCTGATTGCTTTCCTGAATAAGCGGTGCGCTTGGATTTGCCTGGGAAGTATCGATAAGCTTCTGTATGAAGCGACGATTATCGAGAAGCGGAGATATTGAGCGGCCATGGTGCAGACGTGATATTACCCTTGCGAAAAGCTCTGTCACGTCAGCCTGGACAAACCATTCCTTCTCCAAAAGGCCCTTGCCCTGGTAAACCGCGTTCGTTCCGATGATTCTCCAGAATACTCCTTCCTTGTATGCGGCATCGAAATTCTCGATTGCGTTGCCATTGAAGAATGGAAGAGAAACCATGCAGATGATTTTCTTCGCGCCCCTGTTCATCAGCTCGCGCATAGCTATAATCATCGTGCCACCGGTTGCAATCATATCATCAGCCATCAGGACCGTCTTCCCCTTCACATCGCCAAGGAGGTTGATGCTCTTGATATTAGTATTCTTAGCATCTCGCGAGACAATGGAATAATCACGCTCCTTATAAAGCATAGCAAGAGGCCTGTGCAGTCCCTGCGCATAGAACTTGTTCCTGGAAACAGCGCCTGTATCAGGGGATACTACAACGAGATCAGGATCGGAGAAATCAATTAGCTTACGAAGCGCAATCAATGTCTGGTACGATCCATGGAGATTCTCGAGATGGCAGGTAGTGAATGCATTCTCAATTTCCCTTGAATGGATATCGAGAGTGATGATGCGCTCAACTCCGAGATTCTCGCAGAAATGCGCAAACATTGATGCAGTCAGAGCTTCCCTACCGGCTTTCTTGTGCTGTCTTGCATATGGATATGTAGGAAGAACAAGAGTGACAGAAAGCGCGCCGGCAAGCTTTACAGCATGGATTGTCGTGAAGAGGAACATCAAGTGATCATTCACGCTAAGCGGCTGTGGTTCATCAAGCCCCGCCACCTTAATCGGAGCAGAATTGGATACATCGTGGACTATATATACATTCAATCCACGCACAGGATCGATTATCTCAGCTTTCTCCTCTCCATTCGCAAAGCGTGTATACTTCACGTTGATGGTAAGATCTGGACAATGGAAAGCCGATGGGAGCTTCCCTGCAGGAATCTTCCTGCTATCCAGGTCATCGATAAGCGTGACAACCTTGAGAAGTTCCTCATCCGACATATTATGTCTTTTGGTAAGAACTTCCGATAGTTTTTCATAACGATCAATGTAGAGACGTCTGAGATGCTTTACGACCTTTCCTGTGAAATACTCTGAACCCGGACCTGCAATGACTCCGAGCTTATGGGGTTTGATGATGCTCATACAGCAACTCTATTACAATAAGATAGCCTTTTCAAGGAGCGTCCTTGCTATATCTTATTTACCGCCAAACTTCTTATCCTTCATAGATAACAGATGAAATATGTTACAAAAATTTACTTTTCGTAACTCTCTTCAATGAATCAAGATACCACCATCTTCATAAAAAACTGTCACGATGCAAAATACATAAACAGGCCACCTTCGGCAACAGCAGACGTATCTTATTGCCCGATAGTTACATATCGCAATAAGAGTGCATTATGACACCTTGATACCTGATTGCATGAGAAGAAAGCGAGAAGTCTGTGGCCCCCGCTTACAATCATTCAGAGAATAACTTCAGTTATACCTGGAATCAGACGCTGATAAACCTCTCCAAGCCTTTTCTCTTCGCGCGATGCCTTTTCAGAAAGGGAAGCAAGCCATTCCCGGTCTTTCTCGATGCCAAGATTTCCAGTGGTTCCTATGCTTGTCCTCTTCTTCAGCGAAGCTACAGGATCATCTCTTTCAACATCCCCGAGATTGAGCCCTACATTCTTGTAGCTATCGCGGAAATTACCTCCTGAGAGAACCTTCTCCATAACACGGTCCGTCGCATAAAGCTCAGGGACACAGGCCTTCTTCAACGCATCCGGATGGACTGTAAGGTTATCAATCATCTCGGTCATAATCAGAATAAGCTCTTCCGTCGTCCTGTACCCTTCTATAAGAGGTTCTTTTGTATCCTGGAAATCCCTGTTGTATCCGGAAGGAAGCGCTTTTATTATGCTTTTCACCCTCATTGAGCAGGAACCAATCAAAGCTGTTCTTGATCTGGCAAGCTCAAGACCATCCGGGTTCTTCTTCTGCGGCATTATCGAAGAACCTGTACAGAGTTCGCGAGGAAGAGAGAAATAGCTGAACTCAGGAAGCGTGAATAGCATCAGATCCTGTGCCAGTTTCGATAGCGTAAGAGCTATATACTCTGCATGGTCGAGGAAGAACGCTTCAAACTTACCTCTGGAATTGTTTGCATATAAAACATTGTTCTGCACCTTCCCGAATCCCATGAGGAGCGCTGTATACTCCCTGTCCAGTGGCAAAGTGACACCATACGATGCGGCAGCTCCAAGCGGGCTCTGGTCCAGCACTGAATAAAGGCTGAAAAGCATACCAGTCTCTTCCAGAAGCTCCTCAGCAAATGAAAGTGCCCAGAGAGCTACAGATGAAGGCATGGCAATCTGCATATGGGTCCTACCAGGCATAGGAACATCCTTATTCTTCTCCGCAAGCTCTATCAGGGAAGAAGATGCAGAAAGCGTAGCAGATGCAAGCTTCAGAGCAGCTTCTCTCATATAAATCCTGAGCGCTGTCTGCACCTGATCATTGCGGCTTCTGCCTGTGTGGATTTTCTTTCCAGCTTCACCTGCTTTTTCAGTGAGGAACCCTTCGATTGCAGTATGGCAATCCTCGTCGGAGATTGAAATAGGGAAAGCTCCTTTCTTTCTCAGCTCTGCAACCTCTTCAAGGCCTTTAAGCAGGGCTTCTGTTTCTTCATGTGTAAGAACTTTTATCTTCTCAAGCC
>CALXXO010000155.1 GCA_944392705.1 uncultured Spirochaetaceae bacterium | reverse complement strand
CCTTGCTTCAAGTCTTTCCTCGTCCATAATGTCGGCAGCTCTGATTCCCATTCTCGCAGCCTTGTCGGAGTAGCATGGTCCTATACCGCGCTTTGTCGTTCCGATCTTCTCTTTATCACTGCGCTTGCCTTCCTCTGCTCCGTCAAGAGCCATGTGGTAAGGCATTATGATATGAGCTCTTTCATCGATGAACACATTGTCGATTTCGATTCCCGAGTTCTTTTTGATATTCTCAATCTCTTCATGCATCCTGTCGAAATTGACAACAGTTCCCGCTCCGACAATGTTCATCGTATCAGGATTGAAAATTCCGCTAGGAAGAATATGAAGGCCGAATTTGCCTTTATCGTTGATTACAGTGTGTCCTGCATTGTCCCCGCCCTGGAAGCGGATAACAAGCTCTGCATCGGAAGCGAGGTAATCTACGACACGTCCTTTTCCTTCATCTCCCCACTGTACTCCAACTACTGCGTTTACATTATATGATGCCATCTAAAAGGGCCTCCTTGCCTTGTTTCTTGAGTTCTGCGAACATCTCTTTCTCTTTCTCTGTATGTTCTTCTATGTCCTCTGCATCCCATGGGTATTTGATCCACATATCCTCTATCTCGAGAGCAGGGAAGTATCTCTTAATCTCGGGAGGGAACTCCACATCCTTCTTCTTAAGCTTGTTGTGAAGGACAAGGACTGCAATCTCCTTTGGCTGATACGACAGAAGCTCTCCGACACAGTAGCCAAGTGTGGCCCTTGTATCATCGACCTCATCGATCAGTAGCACATTCTTGCCGCGGAGCTGGGACTGCACTTCGTCTATCCACTGTATCTTTGTCGGGCGTTCCCTGTGCTTGTGATCCATTCCGTAGTATGAGATGCCGACAGCGTAGATAGGGCGGTTTATGAAAGTCTTGATTATTCTTGCCGGAATGAATCCTCCGGATCCAATCGCGACGATGACGTCAGGATCGAAGTCCGATTCTTCGATTCTCTTCGCAAGTTTCTGAATCAGTTTATGGACTGTATTGTAGCTGACATAGAATTTATCAATCATCTCAGACCTCCGGGATCATCTCTGCGATGAAAGGAAGCGTTCTGTAACGCTCCTTGTAGTCTAGGCCATAGCCGACTACCCATACATCGTCTATTTCGAAGCCCCTGAAGCGGATATCTACAGGTACGACATGGCGTGCAGGCTTGTCCAGGAATACTGCAGTCTCCACGGATTCTGTACCTCTGGCTTTGAAGGCCTTTGTGAGGTATGCAAGCGTCGAACCGCTGTCGAGGATATCCTCCACGATAAGGACATGGTGGCCTGCAAGGTTCTCCCTTGTATCCATCAGAAGCCTTACTTCACCTCGTTTGTCGCCTTTGTTCCCATATGAGGAAATAGCGATGAAGTCCACGATGTGAGGGATGGTCAGACGGCGCGAGAGATCTGCCAGGAATATAAAAGACCCCTTCAGCACTCCGACGAGGATCAGGGGTTCCTTTATATCCTTATATGCGTTGTTGATTTCCTCTGCAAGTTCAGAGACACGGCTCTTTATCGTCTCCTCGTCGATGAGGACACGTCTTAAATCAGCCGGTAGAGACGGTTTTGATTCTGCCATATCAACTCCAGATATTCATTGAGATACAGACAGTTTATAGGGGATTGGATGTTTTGAGAAGATGCAACGACCATGTGTTATAATCCCTTTAAGGGAGGAGTTGCTATGCAGAAGATAGGATTCGATCAGCTTGAGCTTAATCCATTCACGGTTATAGGGAACGACAATTTCCTTCTCACGGCAGGTGGAATGTCCGACTGGAATACAATGACGGCAGGCTGGGGTGGTCTTGGCTATATCTGGAACGAGCCGGCGGCTTTTGTATTTGTCAGGAAAGAACGGTATACCCTCAGCTTCCTTGAGCGTTCCGATATCTTCACTCTGTCATTCTTCCCTCCGGAGAAAAAGAGTGCCCTCACTTTCTGCGGAACAACAACTGGCCGCGATACAGATAAGGCAACAGGGGCAGGGATAACACCTGTCCAGCTCGATGGCGGGGTCGCATTCGATGAAGCCAATCTTGTTATGACCTGCAGGAAGATTGCCGAGACAGTCCTCGATGATGATGCTCTGATTGACGAGAGCATCAAGAGCTTCTATCCTCTTGGAGACTGGCACAGGATGTTCATAGGCCGCATCCTCGGTGTTTATATCAATTAGGCGGAGGATAGGATGGATTATATCTCCCTTTACTCTTCAATGCTCCGTTCGAGGTTTTTCGAAGAGGAGCTTGAGAGACTTGCTGGAGAAGGTCATATTTATGGAACTTATCATCTTTCCATAGGGCAGGAAGGTGTCTCCTCGGGGCTCGTTTCGGCCCTGTCTGATTCCGACTGGATTGTCCCTACGCACAGGTGCCATGGTTATAACGCCGCAAGGGGTTCAGACCTGTACCGTATGTTTTCAGAGATTCTCGGTTCAAGATATGGGCTTTGCAAAGGGCTTGGTGGTTCCATGCATATGACTGATGTCTCAAAGAGCAATCTTGGCTCTTCCGCCGTTGTCGGTTCAGGCATAGGACTTGCTGGAGGAGCCGCCCTCGCTCTCAAGCGCCAGGGAAGGGAGAATATTGCGGTAGCCATCTTCGGCGATGGTGCATCTTCGAGGGGAATACTCTATGAGGTTATGAATGCCGCTTCTGTCTTTCACCTTCCTCTCCTTTTCTTCCTTGAGAATAACCACTATGGAATGTCGGCATCCGATGGAAGGATGATTGCCGCAGATGGAATATACAGAAGAGCTGAAGGTTTCCTTATTCCTTCCGTCAGGATTGATGGCAATGATGTCCTGGCGGTATCGGAAGCGGTAGCCAGTGCCAGGGCGTATATCCTTGAGAACCATACTCCATACTTCATCGAAGCAGAAACCTACAGACAGTGCGGGCACAGCCGTTCCGATAAGCTTGTATACAGAACCAGGGAAGAGGAGCTTGAATGGAAGAAACGGGACCCTATTGCTCTTTTTGAAGCGTTTCTCCGCCTGACAGGTATAAGCGAGGAGGAATTGAACAGCATTCGCGAGAGTGTGTATTCCAGCGTCAAGGAAGCTTCTCTCCGGGCTGTTGCAGATAAGGATGACAAGCTTGCCCTTTCTGAGATGAAGGGACTTGTATATGCACCATCTCCTGTTCTCTCGAATAAAGGAACTGCGCTGCACCGCGGAACATACCGTGAAGCGATTGGAGAAGCTCTTGATGAGATCCTGTCATCCGATGATAAAGCCTTCATGCTGGGGGAGGATATAGGTGTGTATGGTGGGTGTTTCGGTGTCACTGCAGGACTGATGGACAAACATCCTGGAAGGATAATCGAGACTCCTGTATCGGAGGAGGGGTTCACATCGATTGCTGCAGGCTCTGCGATGCTTGGGCTGCATCCAATTGCTGAGGTCATGTATGGTGATTTCTCCACGCTCTCTTCCGACGCTTTGATCAACCATGCGGCAAAAGCTGTATTCATGTCTGGCGGTCAGCTTTCGTGTCCGATGGTGTTCCGAACCCCGGTTGGTGGCCTTACAGGACATGGTGTCCAGCATACACAGTGCCTTGAGACCATGTTCCTGGGTATTCCTGGACTGAAGGTTGTTGCCCCTTCCGATGCATTTTCCGCAAAAGCCCTCCTCAAGAGCGCTGCGATGGATAACAATCCCGTGCTTTTCTTTGAACATAAGGCCCTCTATCGTGAGGAGGGGGAGATAGGGGATAGCGACTCCTTCCTTCCTCTTGGTAAAGCCATAGTCCATGGAAATGGAGACAAGCTGCTGGTAATAGGGTATTCAAGACCATTTGCCAGGGCAAGGAAGGTTCTTGCTGATTTATCATCCATAACGTTTGTGGATCTTGCCACAATCTATCCACTGGATGAGGAAACGATAACCCGTGAATTCAGCCGTGTCGGTAAAGCCCTTATTCTGCAGGATACGCCAAAGCCGGGGAGCGTTGGGGCCGATGTTGTGAGGATACTGGCTTCCCAGCCATCCTTCTCCCCATCTGCTGTTGTATTGCTAGGAGCGGAGGATGTCCCACTTCCATGCCCTAGATTGCTGGAAGAAGAGATACTTCTTAGCGATAGTACGATAAGAGATGCGGCGCTTGAGCTTCTCGCCCTTTGAATTTCCCTTCAATATCAATATAATCACTCTGTATTTCCGAAGGAGCAGAGATTATGGATATCGATG
>CALXXO010000154.1 GCA_944392705.1 uncultured Spirochaetaceae bacterium | reverse complement strand
AGGCTGAGAACAAGTTCAATACATTCGCTGCTGCCATCAAAACATCTGACAAAGAAAGTATCATCAAAGAGCCGGAAATTCTTTATAATCTCCAACTTCTTTGCCATTAATGAATCTCTTTCCGCCATAAGTCCCCCTCGTGAAAGTATCCACATATCTATACGGGCAAAACGGTGAAAATGGTTAAGAATTCACAGGACAGATCATCAGAAAAACATTTTGTTTCAGTCCCGCATTAACTTTCATGAGAAAATACGCTAGTTTAGATGCATGAAGACTTTTCTCTGGTATGATCTCGAAACATTCGGACTAAATCCCCGCTACGACCGCATTGCACAGGCTGCGGCAATACGCACGGATATGAATTTCAATCAGATTGGGGAGCCTATTGTGCTTTATGCAAAGCTCTCCCCCGATTACCTCCCATCTCCAGACTCCTGTCTTGTCACTGGAATAACTCCGCAGGAAGTCAATGAGAAGGGAATGCGTGAAGCCGAAATGATAGCAAGGCTCCAGAAAGAATTCATGGTACCAGAGACAATAACTGTAGGCTACAACAGCATAAACTTCGATGATGAGGTGATACGCTCAACACTCTATCGCAACCTGTACGACCCTTTTGAGCGCGAATATCGCAACAAATGCTCAAGATGGGATATCATTAATCTTGTAAGAGCTACAAGAGACCTACGCCCCGGCGGCATCGTGTTCTCAAAACTCAACCCAGAGACAAACGCTCCATCTTTCAAGCTTACCGACCTTACTGAGGAGAATGGCATTGACCAGACCGGTGCCCATGATGCACTTGTTGACGTCAGGGCAACAATCGCTATAGCAAAGCTCATAAAGGAAAAACAGCCGAAGCTCTTCCAGTGGGCACTTGAGCACAGATCGAAGAATGAAATATCCAGGGAGATAAAAGTACTCAACCATATTCCATTCCTCCACACCTGCCCGCTTTTCGTGTCCGAAACCGGCAACACGCATCCTCTGCTTCCGCTCTTCTTCGAAGCCGAGAAGTCAGCGGCACTGTACTGCTTCGATTTGTTGCATGAAATACCGGAAAGCGCCAAAGGCAGTTATCAGGAAACTGGCATAATGCGGCTGATGATCAACCGTTCCCCATTCATCGCACCGGTAAGCACACTCGACGAGGAGAGCGAGAAACGGCTTGGATTCACGAAAGCATGGATCTGGCAGAAGGCAAGCAAAGCAATAGCATCTCCTGTGCTGAGCAAGGAATCGATACTAAGTGCCAGAGAACCATATGAAGAAGGTTCAAAAGACCCTGATCTGACGATTTACAACAGCTTCCCTTCCGACCATGACAAAGGCGTCATGGCATCGATAAGGGCAATGAAGCCGGAGGAGAAGCTATCAAAGGGCGAGCATCTTTTCGATGATGACAAGTATCATAAGCTTCTCTGGAGACAGGTTGCCAGGAACTGGCCTGAAGTCCTTTCGGAGAAAGACAAGGAAAGCTGGAAGAATTTCTGTGCGCTCCGCCTGATCAATCCTCCTGTTGAAGGAACTCCGACATATGAGCTCTACATGAGGAGCGTGAATGAGAAGCTAGAGAGCACCGATACCGACTACAGGGATAAGGAAATACTCTTGAAACTCAGAGAATATGGCGAAGAGCTTTTCGACAAAGTCATAAAATGATAAAAGGATTGCTATGTCCGAATTAACAGATAAACTAGACGGCTTCAGGGCACAGCTGGAAGAACTGGATAAACGTCTTTCCGGCGAAGCTCTGAATGATATGAAACTATACAAAACCCTGATGCAGGAACGCTCCCATCTTGCACCTGTCGTCGATAAGCTCTCAGAGATGAAGGAAACGGAGAGGGAAATCGAGGACTCGAAGGAGATAATCAAAGCCGAAGAGGATCCGGAGCTTGTCGAAATGGCAAAAGAAGAGCTCTCGGCATTGGAGGAGAAGTATGCGAAAGCAGAGAAAGAATGCAGGATTCTCCTCATACCGCCAGATCCCCTTGAAGGCAAGAACATCATCATGGAGATAAGAGCAGGAACAGGAGGAGATGAAGCATCCCTTTTCGCCGCTGATATCTTCCGTATGTACTCCCATTATGCTGAGAAGCAGAGATGGAAGATGGAAGTTATGTCCTCAAGCGAGTCAGGCATCGGAGGATACAAGGAGATTGTCGTCTCAATCTCCGGCAAGGATGTATACGGCTCACTGCGATTCGAGTCTGGAGTACACAGGGTACAGAGAGTCCCGGAGACGGAATCCGGTGGAAGAATCCATACCTCTGCAATCACAGTCGCAGTGCTTCCGGAAGCGGAAGAGACTGATATCGAGATAAAGCCAGAAGATCTCAGGGTCGATGTAATGAGAGCCGGAGGTCCTGGTGGCCAGTGTGTAAACACAACGGACTCCGCAGTACGCCTTACCCACATCCCCACAGGCCTTGTGGTTATCTGCCAGGACGAGAAATCCCAGATAAAGAACAGGGCAAAGGCATTGAGGGTGCTCAGGGCAAGGCTCTATGAACTGGAAGAAGCGAAGAAGCAGAAGGAAAGAGCAGATGCAAGGCGAAGCATGGTAGGTTCGGGAGACAGATCCGAACGCATAAGGACCTACAACTTCCCACAGAACAGAGTCACCGACCACAGGATAAACCTCACGCTCTACAAACTCGATTCGATTATGGAGGGAGATCTCGATGAGCTTATCGATGCGCTCAAGCTCGCAGCCGGCGAGGAGGCTCTGAAAGAAGCGTGAGACTCTCAGAACTGAGAAAGGAACTCCTGGAAAAGACCGAAAGCGTCGATGCAAGAATCATCATTAACCTTGCAACGGGACTTGATGATGTGCAGCAGATTACGCACTCATCGGAGGAGATTACAGAGGAAGAATACAGAAAGGCCATCGAGCTTCTTGAAAGAAGGCTGAATGGAACCCCGATGGCTTATATAACAGGAAAGAAGGAATTCTATGGCCACACCTTCCTCGTCTCCCCTTCCGTCCTCATTCCACGCCCTGACACAGAAACACTTGTGGAGACCGTGCTTGAACTCTCCAGATCTTTTCACAATCCATCGATTCTCGATCTCTGCACCGGAAGCGGTGCGATAGGAGCATCCATCGCATTTGCACTCAGAAGACCTGTTGCGTTATCTGATATATCCGAAGACGCGCTGAGGATAGCCAGGGAGAACTACAGGAACATAACAGGTTCCGATGCAGATGCAAGGTGCGGCAATCTCCTGGAGCCATGGCAAGGCTCCACCTTTGATATCATAGCGACAAACCCTCCCTACCTTACAAAAAGCTGGTACGAGGAAACAGAAAAAGATGTAAAGGCAGAGCCCATGGGTGCATTCATTGGTGGCGGAGAGGATGGTCTTAGCTTAATACGCAGCATAATATCATCATCGCCAGAATTTCTTTCGCCAAATGGTATACTTGCCATTGAATGCGACTATCGGCAGACAAGAATATGTGGTAGGCTTCTTGAAAATAATGGTTTCACTGATATCCACATAGTGAAAGACCTAGCAGACAAGGAGCGTGTGATATATGGCAGAAGACTTCCCGAATAAAGAACTAGTCGACAAATTCGTGAAGAAAATCATACGCTACAGCGATGATGACAAAGACAAAATCGCCGCTGCAGCTGTCTTTGCTGCCAAAAAACACGGCGACCAGAAACGCAAGACCGGAGAGCCGTACATAACGCATCCAATAGCTGTTGCGGAAATTCTCATTCAGATAGGAATGGATGCCGACACAGTCTCTGCAGGTCTTCTTCACGACACGCTGGAAGATACAGACACAACAGAGGAAGAGATTGCCACGATCTTCGGCAAGGAAGTCGGAGAGATGGTACAGGCTGTCACGAAGATATCGAGGATAACCGACGAGAAATCCATCCAGGAAGCCGAGACGATAAAGAAGATGTTCTTTGCAATGTCAAAGGACCTCAGGGTCATCCTCATAAAGCTTGCCGACAAGCTCCACAACATGAGGACAATCAGCGGGCTCTCCGCAGAACGCCGTCGGGCATTCGCAGAGGATTGTCTCGATATATTCGCACCGATTGCGGACAGTCTTGGTATGCAGACAATAAAGAGCGAGCTGGAAGATCTGTCTCTAAAGGCACTAAAACCGGAATCATACGATTACATCAACGGCTATCTCCTTGAGAAGAAAGGCGAATATACCGCATACATAAAACAAGTTTCGAAAGCTATTGCAGAAGCCTGCGCGAAGGCTGGCATCAAG
>CALXXO010000153.1 GCA_944392705.1 uncultured Spirochaetaceae bacterium | reverse complement strand
CTCGGTGCAAGCTTTGCACGAACTGCAATCAAAAGCGGTAATTCCATTGCGCTGGACTGTGTGTATATAACGACGAACGGCCCCAGGCTTGAGACCCCTGCTGAGATCATGGCGTATCGCAATATGGGGGCTGATGTAGTCGGCATGACGCTTGGAACTGAAGCGGCGCTTCTGAAGGAAGCCGGGATAAGCAATGCTGCGGTTGCCTATTCGATAAACTGGGCTGCAGGACTCGATGCGGAGGGGATTTCGTTTCTGGAGGATGAGACAATAGAACGCATCACTTCAACGATAATGGATATATCTGTGAAAACCCTCACAGAAATGTGATATCGGCTGTTCTGCGGTACCCAAACTGTTGAGTTCGGACTCTTTTGGAAATAAAATCCTATTCTGTGGGAAATCAGAATCTTTCGTTGGCTTTCAGGTTTCTGAAGCTTACATATGGGACATATCTTAAGAGAAAATACCGGATGAGCGCGGAGGGAATGGAGAAAGTCCTTCCCTTCAAAGGCCCTGCGGTAGTATTCGGCAATCATACGCATACAAACGACCCTTTCTTCATCTCTGCCTTCTATCCATATACGATCAGATGGGTGGCTGGCAGTTATCTTTTCAAGATGAAGGGCGTCTCATTTCTTCTCCGGCACCTCGTCCATGCAATCCCTAAGACACAGGGAAGGAGCGATCTTGAGACAATCAGGAGTATCTCGGCGGCCCTTAAGAATGGCGACATAGTGGGCCTTTTCCCGGAGGGTACCAGAAGCTGGGACGGGGAGATGATGGATATAACTGCGGCAACAGCTAAGCTTATCAGGATATTCAAGGTCCCTGTCATATTCATCCACATCGAAGGTGGTTTCCTCAATAAACCAAGGTGGAGTGATACAGTCAGGAAGGGACCTGTATCTGTCAGTGTGGTGCGAGTCCTCACTCCTGAGGAAATAGGTGAAATGTCCCTTCAGGAGATTACAGCGCTGACTAAGGAATGCCTGTCATTCTCCACCGATGGATGGGAGGAGAAGAAAAGGATCCCATACCGCTCTGACAAGCTTGCAGAGGGCTCTGAGCGCCTTTTCTATCTCTGTCCGAGGTGTGGAAGATTCTCAACGATGGAGAGCCATGGGAATACATTGACGTGTACCTCTTGCTCTTTTTCCGCTGTATTCGATGAGTATGGAAGAATAAAGACAAATGACAAGGCGATTCCATACACACGTCTTTCCGAATGGCATGAATGGGAGAAGAAAGAGCTAGAGAGGATTTTCTTGGAAGCAAAGGGGAATATCTTCACGGATCATGGGATCCTTTTTCAGATTCCAGGAAAGAAGAAACTCGAGACAGTGTCTGAATCATTTTCAATAGCAGCCGATAAAAACGGCCTGCATTTTGTCTTTGATAATACCATCAGCCACGGAGGGGAGTGCTTTTCCGAGCTTTCATTTCCATTCAGCGGCATAGAATCGATGATAATCAACGCAAAACAGACTGTGGAATTCTATTCTGACGGAAAGCAGTATAGGTTCCGTACAGCGCTTGATAGATCTCCCCTGAAGTATCAGGAGCTGTACTTTTCATATAAAAAACTAGGGGAGGAGGGATAAATGGACTTCAATGCAATTATCAATCTGGGGGTTGTCGGGCTGGGGCTCCTCGTAGGGGCGCTCTTGAGGGCGAAGGTCAAGCTGCTGCAGCGCTACCTTATCCCATCTGCGATTATTGGGGGATTCTTCCTCCTCGTCTTCTATAATTTCGTTGCTCCTCACATCGGCCTTGATGGAGCGTTCCTCGGGGATCTTGTCTACCATCTTTTAAATATCTCATTCATCGCGATGGCCCTTCGCAATCCATCGGATGACAAGCCTAAGGATGGAAGCGCAAGGCGCTCGTTCTTCCAGAATGTCATAGCAATCTTCGGTCAGTATGGAATCCAGTGCTTCTTCGGGCTGTTGGCAACTCTCCTGATGATTCTCACATTCTTCCCTGACCTCTTCCCTGCAATAGGGCTTTCACTTCCTCTGGGCTTTGAACTTGGACCAGGGCAGGCTTATTCAATCTCGCTTCCCTGGGAGGATATGGGATTCGAAGGTGCCACATCTGTGGGCCTTGCGATGGCTGCAGCTGGCTTCATAACAGGAAGTGTAGGCGGTGTTATCCTGATTAATCTCGGTGTGAAAAATGGCTGGATTTCAGCTCCCGATGCTGAGAAGCTGAAGGAGAGGAAGCTTTTCTCCGGCTTCCTCGGCCGAGGAAACTCCAGGGAAGGCTCGAGACTCACTTCGGAAGGTGAATCAATCGACACCCTTTCGTACCACGTCGCGCTCATCATGGCATCATACCTGCTGTCATGGGCCATGCTTGCAGTTATAGAGTATCTTCTCAGTTTCATAGGTTCTATCGGTGCAGAAATCTCATCCACGCTCTGGGGCGTGAACTTCATCTTCAGTATGTTCTCCGCCGCTATCGTCCGAATGATCATAAACAAGACAGGCATCGATTACACGATTGACAATGGTACTCTGAACAGGATCAATGGCCTTTCTGTGGACCTTACAGTTGCAGCCTGCCTTGGTGCTATCTCGCTGACAGCGCTTGCAGCTTACTATGTTCCTGTCCTTATACTCATTATTGTCGGTATACTTATCACCTGCTTTATCCTTCCCTGGTATTCCTCGAGAATCTTCTCCGATAACCAGTTCTACCGAATGCTTGTCCTTTTCGGAACAGCGACAGGAACGCTACCGACCGGACTTTCGCTTCTGAGGGTTGTTGACCCGGATTTCGAGACGCCTGCTGCGCGCGATTACGCATATGCATCCGGCATGGTCTTCGTTTTCGTGTTCCCACTTATCCTGTTTGTAAACCTGCCTGCATACAGCTATGCCCAGAATAATCCAGCTCTCTTTTTCACAATGCTTGGGATAACCTTCCTCTATCTCGTTGTCTTCATCATCCTGTATAGGATTGCAGCCGGCAAGAACGCATTCAGGAAGTGCGGCACATTCTGGCTTAAGTCGGAGGATAGAGTATGAGCCATAGCCTTTGCGAGTGGATGACAGATAACGCGGAGCTCTTCAGATACGCCGGGGAGCTTTCATGCATGAGAGAAGGGGCGGGGAAGATACTGCTCTCAGGTACTGCATCCCTTTTCCTTGCACCTCTTTTCAGGACTCTCTATCCCGATGCAGAGATAATCGGGGTGGATACCGACAGGGAAGCTCTAGATGAAGCTGCAGCGGGGTGTTCTGGAATGATAAAAGAAGAGAAAGCATTTCAGAGTGCAGTTGTCCCCGGTTCCGATATCGCGGTATCTGTGCTCTCTATAGAGACGCTGGAGACCAGGGAACTGACTGGATACCTCTACAACCTGCATGACAGTCTTGTGGAAGGCGGCAATCTTTATCTTTCATTTCCCTCTACAGATACTTTTGTCTTCTCTCCGATGAAAGAGGAGGATGCATGGTATGATGGAGGTACGAAGATCCGGATGAAGAGGTATCAGGCGGATGATGTTGTCCGTGCCCTTTCCATGATTGGCTTCGATATAAGGGCAATTGAGCGCGATTTATCCCCCGACCTCGGCACCGTGATTTCCCTCCATGCAGTTAGGAGATAGTTTATCTGTCGATTGGGTGAAGTTCACCATCTTTTCCAGGATTTGTGCTATCTTCCATTGTGGAGGACGAAAATGAAAAAGAGTTCAGTTATCACACTTATATTCGGTATTCTTCTTCTTGTTATAGGTCTTGCACTTACAGTCGGTGGTGCATATATGACTGTGCCTCATGCTTACTATCATCATGGACCTGGATATTTCATGTATTCAATGAGATATACAGTTCCAGCAACATATTCGGGAACAGCTATGGCATCGTTTGGCCACCTTGTCTTTGACTCCGGTCTTGTATTGATGGTTATCTTCACGATTCTTCAGGTACACAACCACAAGGAAGAGAAAAACCTCGATGACAAAGCCAAGAAAGCCGATTTCGAATCGATGAAGAAGGCTAAGGCTGAAGCTGTCGATGCCGAAGTCCACGAAGCTGACAGCAGCAAGGAGTGATTCACATAATCAGGCCGCGTCTCTTCTTCCTGTATTCCCTTGGACTCATTCCTGTATAGGATGAGAACGAGGAGGAGAAGAGGGAAGGGGAGCCGTAGCCTACGCTGTCTGCAATCTCGAATATCGTCATCGAGCTGTTCGATAAAAGAAGCTTTGCGCTCTCCATCCTCATTCTTCTTATCTTCGATCCCGGAGACTCACCATACAGTTCCTTGCAGATTCT
>CALXXO010000152.1 GCA_944392705.1 uncultured Spirochaetaceae bacterium | reverse complement strand
TATCTGGTGATAGGAGGAGCAATAGATGGTGATGGCAAAATCTTCATTTATAGCTCTGACGATATATACAATTGGGAGTACAATGGCATTTTATATTCCTCGGACAAGAAAACTGCAACAATGATTGAATGTCCTGATTTCTTTCCTCTCGATGACAAATGGGTACTTGTCTTCTCGCCAATGGGAAATCCAGAGAGAAAAAAAGGACTTTATATAATCGGAGATATGGATTTTGATACCTATACGTTCTCTCCGGAATATACAGGGGAAATCGATAGAGGTTTCGACTACTATGCCCCTCAATCATTTCTGGACGAGAATGGCAACAGGACTATGATTGCCTGGATGAACCGCTGGCTTTGGATGCCTTATGGTGAAGATCATGGTCCAACCACAGGAGAGGGATGGAGATGTGCACTCTCGCTTCCACGGTCCGTAAGACTCATGAATGGACAGCTGGAGTTCTCCCCTATTACAGGGCTCTGCAATATATTCAAACGCAGAAACAAGTTAACCGCTGAAATCGACCGAAGCAATCCTCTAATGTTAACAAGAGAAGCCGCCATGAGGATTTCAGTTGAATTCACAGAAGAAGAAATTCCTTCGGCTGTTCTCAATATAGCGATTACAAGCAAGTCATCTCTTCTGGTGGATCTGCTATCCAGAAAGGCTATCCTTATTACAGGAGGAAAAAGCAAAGGAGTAATCGTCGCAGAACTTGCAAATACCCAAAAACATAGATTGGAAATCATTCTCGACAAGACAGCATATGAGATTTTCATCGATGATGGATACGACGTAATCTCAGTTGAGATCTATGAGGATTACAACGATATTGAACTTTCGGTTCCATACAAGAAAGCTGTAGTGAATGTCACCACAGAATATTAAGAGGATTCAGATGAAAGCAGTAGCATTTGGCGAAATTCTCTGGGACGTTTTTCCAGCGAAAGGAATTCAAACCATAGGTGGGGCACCTTTGAATGTTGCAGGGCATATCAAAAGGCTTGGAGGGGAGGCTGAAATCATCAGCGGCATCGGAATTGACAAGCTGGGAAAAGAGACGGAATTGAAACTTCGCGAACTTCAACTCTCCGACGAATATATTGTCAGGGTGCCTTCTGCCGGAACTGGTACAGCAACTGTCATTTTGGCAAATGGTATTCCATCATATGAATTCAACTATCCTGCTGCCTGGGATATGATAAACCTAGAATCTGAAAAAGAATCAAAGCTTCTATCTTCAAGTTATGATGTTTTCATATTCGGAACACTTGCACAAAGAAGCCATGTATCGCAGGAATGTCTTCAAAGAATATTGAATGAAATCGATGCAAAGGAATTCTTCTTTGACGTCAATCTCAGGCTTTCATACTATTCTGATGAGATAATATCCTCATCGCTGAAAAAAGCAACGATACTCAAAATGAATGATGAAGAAGTCCCGGTTATCTTGAAATCTTCAGATTCATCAAATGTTCAGGAACTTAGAGAAAAATATTCTATACCTGTAGTAATCATAACCTGTGGAAAGAAGGGAACCTTCTGCTATACGGACAATGAAATAATTCACGCAGAACCAGAAGATGTCCCTGTAAAGGATACTGTTGGAGCTGGAGATAGTCTCTCAGCAGGTTTTCTATACTTCTATCTCAGCGGTTATACGATGAAAGAATCAATAATGAAAGCAAGTCATCTTGCAGATTATGTTGTACAGCATAGTGGAGCTATTCCTGAATACGACTCAACAATAATAAAGGAACTTGAAATATGACAGAGATGGAGAAAATGGCAAATGGATTACTGTATGACGCGAATAACGATGAAGCATTGGATACTTTAAGATTGAAAGCAAAAGATCTTTGCTATGATTTCAATAATCTGAAGCCATCTGAAACAAACCAGAAAAAGTCCATCATTGAGAGATTACTAGGTAGAACAAGCCAGAGATTCTGTCTCATCCCCCCTTTCTGGTGTGATTATGGATTCAATATCGAAATCGGTGAGAACTTCTTTGCGAACCACAATACAGTGATACTGGATGCTGCTAAAGTCATATTCGGCGATAATGTCTTCATTGCGCCTAATTGTATTTTCTCTACAGCTGGGCATCCTTTAGATTATGAGCAAAGAAATAGAGGGCTTGAATATGCCTACCCCATCAAAGTTGGCAATAATGTTTGGTTTGGAGCCGGTGTTATTGTCCTTCCTGGAGTAACCATAGGAGATAACACTGTTATTGGGGCTGGCAGCATCGTAAACAGGGATATTCCATCAGGAGTTGTCGCTGTTGGAAATCCTTGCAGAGTTCTTCGAAAGATTACAGAAGAAGATAAGAACAAATACAAAAAGTAAACACTTTCGGTGTACTACACAAAAAAATGATATCTGGGGCTTGCCCTCAACCAGTTCTTTATAATCAAATGGTTTAGTTCTGACTTAGAACTCCCTTACGGAGAATAATCGGCAAGCCCACAGTTTAATCGGATTATTTCCTATCTCCAAGTTTCGAATCAAGCATGAATAATCCCTGGCTGCTTGACCCGAAAAGATCATACTCTGTCACCAGATCCGAAGCATTCTTCTCCTCCTCTGCCTGTTCATCGATAAACCAGCCAATGAATCTCTTTGTACGATAATCATCTTCCCCATCTGCCGCCTTGAAGATTTCATTGATTGATGAGGTAATGAATTTCTCATGTTCATATGCCGCAACAAGAGGTGCTCTCAAATCATCAAAGCTACCGACAGGTGCGGAAATTGTTTCAAGAACAGGAACCACGCCTTCATCAATAAGATATCCATTGATTTTCCAAGCGTGATCCAGCTCTTCTCCTGCCTGGACTGCAAACCAATTCGAGAACCCTTTCAGACCTTTTGCTGCATAGTAATTCGATATGGCCCGATATAGATAAGCAGAATATAGTTCCTTATTAATCTGCTCATTAAGCATTTCTGATAATTTCTTTGCAATCATAATTATACTCCTATGTTACTCTAAGCTAACTACAAATAAGGACAGCGTCAATCTCTACACTTCAGACAAGTCGCCAGCTGGCGCTTTGTTTCTGAAGTTCGACCATATGGGCAAACAGTCCACGTCCCGTCATCAGCTCGGCAGGTGTCCCTGTTTCTTCAACCTTTCCATCCTTGAGCACAACAATCTTATCCGCATTCTCAACGGTACGCATTCTGTGAGCTATAACAAGGACAGTCTTGTTCCTGATTAGTTTTGAAAGTGCCTTCTGTATCTCTGTCTCATTCTCTGCATCCAATGATGCTGTTGCTTCATCGAGGAGGATTATCGGTGCATTCTTCAGAAAAGCCCGGGCAATTGAAATACGCTGTCTTTCTCCGCCGGAGAGCTCTGAGCCATTCTCACCTATCATCGTATTCCAGCCATCAGAAAGCTTTTCAACGAACGGAAGACATTGAGCCATACGTCCAGCTTCAATGACTTCCTCATCGCTTGCATCCCTTCTGCCTATTCTGATGTTCTCCATAATGGTATTATCAAAAAGCGTAACATCCTGAAATACGATTGAATAAAGAGATAGAAGGGATTCAGGGTCTGTCTTCGTAACATCCATTCCTCCGACAGTTATCCTCCCCGACTCAGGATCCCAGAAACGAGCAGCCAGCCTTGAGACTGTCGTCTTGCCACCTCCAGATGGTCCAACAAGAGCCGTCACTTCACCCTGCTTTGCTATGAAAGACACATCCGAAAGGACTTTCTCTCCATTATCATAGCTGAAGCATACATTCTCGAATTCAATATCATAACCTTCATTTGAAAGCTCTGGGCTCCCGTCCTGCAAAGGATGAAAAAGTATCTCATCCATTCTCTCCACATTTGTTCTCAGAGAAATCACAGCAGCAAGGTTCTGCAACGAACTCTGGAGAGGATCATAAAGGCGTGATGCAATCAGCAAATACATGAAGAATGTAAGAACATCGATTTTGCCACCACCAAGAAGAACAGATCCCGCCAGCGCAACCGTCCCTATCCCGATTTTCAATATAAAAGATGCGGAAACCACGAATACTGCAGTTCCTGCTTCCGATATTATTGCACGTTTTTCTACATTATCGATTTTCCTGAATAGACCTTTCAGGTATTTATGCTCCGCATTGCAGCTCTTGAGATCCTTCATCGTTTCTATGCATTCCTGAATGCCGTCGGCAACTTCCATCTTCGCATCCATGGATTTCCTTGAAAGTCTATACTGAACATTCCTTGAAAGTACGACAATAAGTATTGCCACAGGTATTGGCCAGAGTGCAGCAAGTCCCATTCTCCAATCAAAGAATAATATGGAAAGAGAAGCAATCGTGGTGGATATGATTGCCCCTATAAGCTCGGGAACCCAATGAGAAAGCCCGGTT
>CALXXO010000151.1 GCA_944392705.1 uncultured Spirochaetaceae bacterium | reverse complement strand
GGTCTGTCGCATAAGGGCATCTTGCTGCAAAACGGCATCCCGGGGCGGGATCGATAGGACTGCTGATCTCTCCCTGAAGCAGGATTCTCTCGCTGTGGAAATCCGGATCGGGGACCGGGATGGCAGAGAGAAGTGCCTGGGTATATGGATGTACAGGGTTGCGAAACAGATCCTCCGTCTTCGCCTTCTCGACCATCTTTCCGAGGTACATAACCATGATTTCATTGGACAGATGCTTAACAACTGAAAGATCGTGGGTTATGAAGAGATAGGAGAATCCGAACGAATCCTGCAGATCCTGCATCAGATTCAGTATCTGTGCCTGAATCGACACGTCCAGTGCGGAAACAGGCTCATCGCAGACGATGAATTCCGGATTGAGAGCAAGGACTCTAGCTATTCCTATTCTCTGTCTTCTACCGCCATCAAGCTCATGAGGATAGCTGTTTATAAGCCTTGGAGAGAGACCTACAAGATCCATAAGCTCCTTTACTCTCTTCTCAAGTCCTGCCTTGTCGCTCTTCTTGAAAAGTCCCTGGATAAGAAGGCTTTCCTGTATCGTCTGAGCAACAGTCATACGAGGATTGAGGGATGCGAAAGGATCCTGGAATATAATCTGCATATCCCGTCTCAGTTCCTTCATCTTCTTCTTGTCGGCGTTCGTTATGTCCTCGCCGCGGAAAAATACCTTTCCTGCAGTTGGTTCATGCAGACGGAGTATCGTACGGCCAAGCGTGGACTTTCCACAGCCTGACTCACCTACAACACCCAGAGTCTCTCCCTTCGCGAGGGAAAATGAGACATCATCGACCGCATGAAGCATACCGCTATGTGTCGGGAAGTATTTCTTAAGGTTCTCTACTCTGAGAAGTTCTTCTTTCGCCATTATTTCCTCTCCCCCTCTGAAAATGTCCTGATACATCTTGAGAAATGCCCTGGTTCAATCTCCCTGAGCTCAGGCACGGCCTCAGAGCACTTTGCCGTCGCATGGTTGCAGCGCGGTGCGAACGGACATCCTGGAGGAAGATCCGTCGGATCCGGCATGAGACCCTTTATAGGATTGAGACGTTTGACATTCTTCGTCAGGGACGGAATCGACTCGAGAAGACCAAGAGTATATGGATGCTGCGGATTATGGTAGATATCGTGCAGATTACCAGTCTCCACAATGCGTCCTGCATAGATGATTGCAACACGGTCGCAAGTCTGAGCAACAACACCAAGGTCGTGCGAGATCAGAATCATAGCAGTGCCGAGTTCCTTCTTCAGGTTCTGAATCATATCGAGGACCTGAGCCTGGATGGTGACATCGAGCGCGGTTGTCGGCTCATCGGCAAGCAGAAGCTTAGGATTGCAGGCCAGAGCTATAGCTATGATGACACGCTGCTTCATACCACCGGAGAACTGATGAGGGAACTCATCGATTCTATCAGAGGAGATTCCTACCTTTGCAAGAATCGCAATAACCCTCTCCCTCACCTCTTCCTTGGAAAGACCAGGATTGTGTACAGAAATGACTTCAGCAATCTGGTCGCCTACAGTCATTACCGGGTTAAGGCTGGTCATAGGGTCCTGGAAGACCATGGAAATCGCATTGCCACGGATCTTGTGCATCTCAGTATCTGAAAGCTGCAGGAGATCTTTTCCATCGTACATCACCTTTCCGCCGACAACCTTTCCCGGAGGGGAAGGAATAAGGCGCAGGATTCCCTTTGCCAGTGTCGTCTTGCCGGCACCAGTCTCACCGACAAGGCCTAGAGTCTCACCTTCCTCCACATGAAGGGACACGCCATTGAGAGCATATACAATACCATCATCTGTTTCGTATCGGATTTCAAGATCCTCTACTCTGATTAGTTCCTTATCCATTCATCCACCTCAGTTCTTGAGTCTCGGGTCAAGGGCATCTCTGAGCCCATCACCAAGAACGTTCAGAGAGAGAATCGTAAGCATGATCATCAGGCCTGGAATAACCGTGATATGCCATCCATCGCGGATATACGATCTAGCATTCGAAAGCATTGAGCCCCACTCCGGTGTAGGCGGCTGGATACCAAGTCCGAGGAAGGAAAGGCCTGCAATCGAGAGGATTGCACCAGCGACACCCAGCGATGCCTGGACAATAAGAGGTGCAAGGCAGTTCGGAAGGATGTACTTCCCGATTATGCGGGCATCGCTTGCTCCGAGAGCTCTGGCAGCTTCGATATATTCCTGGTCCTTTACCGTAAGGACAGATGCCCTGACAGTTCTTGCAAATGTCGGTATGTAGCTTACCGCAATAGCCATAAGGACATTGGTAAGGCTTGTTCCGAATGCGGCGACGATTGCAAGCGCAAGAAGCATCGATGGAATCGCGAGGAATATATCCATGATTCTCATGATTACATTATCCACGACCTTGCCGTAGAATCCCGCGATAGCACCAAGAAGGCTTCCGATTATAACGGAGATACCAATTGCGACAGTTCCCATGAAAAGCGAGTATCTGATAGCCCAGATGACACGGAGGAAAATATCGCGGCCGAACTCATCAAGGCCGAATATATGCTCTTTCGACGGTCCCTGAAGCCTGAGACGGAGATTCTGCTTGATAACGTGCTCTTCATAGAATGAATTCCTCGTCACGATATCAATGACAATTGTCACCAGAGAGAGAACGACGAGAAGCAGTATGAATGAAAGACCAATCATAGCAAGCTTGTTCTTTCTGAGCCTTCTCCAGGCTTCCATCCACAGCGAACGCTGCTTACCCTTTTCCACTGTACTTTTCATGCTGCAACCCCCTTTGCCTTCTTCTTCTTGAAGCCTGATTTCTTGTAAAGACTCTTGATTCTCGGATCTATGAACGCATAGACGATATCAATGAAGAGATTGACGAAGGAGAACATGATGGTCATGAAAAGAACGCTTCCAAGTACCATCGGAATATCCTTGCTGTTTAGAGAGTCAATCATGAGCCTTCCAAGTCCTGGCCATGAGAAGACAGTCTCGGTAAGCATAGCTCCTCCGAGGAGATGTCCGAACTGAAGACCGACTGCAGTAACGATAGGAATAAGAGCATTGCGGAACATATGGCGCTTTGTTATGACCTTCTCCGAAAGGCCCTTTGATCTTGCCGTCGAGATGTAATCCTGTCTAATGACCTCGAGCATCGAGGATCTGGTCATTCTCGCAACAGTAGCTGCAGAACCGGTACCGAGCGTGATGGCCGGAAGCACAAGGCTTCGCAGAAGCGGCAGGAAACCGGACCCCATTCCTTGCGAAGGGAACCATCCAAGCTTCAAGGCAAAGAGAAGCGAGAGGAGAAGTCCAAGCCAGAATACAGGCATAGAAACTCCTATAAGCGAGAGCACCATAGAGACATTGTCCAGAGCAGAGTACTGCTTGCGGGCAGAGATGATGCCGACAGGTATGCCGATTGCAAGGGCAACGAAGATACCACAGATAGCAAGGATTGCCGTGTTCGGGAATTTATCCAGAACCTGAGAAGCAACGCTTATACCATTCTTGTAGGATTCTCCGAAGTCACCATGGAGCATATCAACGATGTACCTTACATACCTGAGAAGAAGAGGATCATTGAGTCCAAGCTCTTCCCTCAGCTGTGCGATGGCTTCAGGCGTGGCCTGATCACCTAGTATGATTGCTGCAGGATCTCCCGGTGTCATGTTCATTATGAAGAAGACCAAGAAGGTCACTCCAAGCAGAACCGGGATCATCATCAGCAAGCGCTTCAGAATGTATTTCCACATATCGCCTCCAAGTCACGAAAAAGGCTTAAGGCAACAGCCTTTCTTAGCTTATATAGTGTTTTCTATACTTCTTTCAAGGAAAATGAAGTATTTGTTTTAAAATTTTTTGATTTTTTATTCATCTATTCGCATACAAACTGCATAAAAACACAGAATCTGAACGCTTTCGAGAAGATTAACCGGCTTTTCCTCAGAGGTCCTGGATCCTTGCCCAGACGGAATCATCAGCATAGACACCTCTTTCCCGGCTTTCATCCCGATCCCTTCTCATACCCTCGCCAGGATAGTGAACGCGGACACCTTCTATTCTCTCTTCCGACTGGTCTATATATTGCAGCGTCTCTCCGATTTTCCGCTCCATCTCAGGATAATCCGGAAAAAGGGACAGCTTAATTGCTATGAATACCTGGGAAACTTCTGTCTCTACGGGCAGCTTTCCTATCTCCTTCGTCGTGCGGCCACCGGAAAGGAGGGACGCGACAAGATCGAGAGCTATTGCAAGGCTCGACCCCTTCCAGTAGCCCATAGGAAGGACCTGCATCGATTCAGATATTGCACGAGGATCTCTGGTGAGATTACCGTTTTTATCGAAACCACCATCCACAGGGCAGCTCTTGCCTTCGAGCGCATATTTCT
>CALXXO010000150.1 GCA_944392705.1 uncultured Spirochaetaceae bacterium | reverse complement strand
CGACAAAGAAAAGCGGCCTGAGAGTATGGATGATGAAGAAGACGGCGGATATGAAGGAAATCAAGGGAAGAATCGCCGCAAAGAAGAGTAGAAGAATGGATGAAGAGAAAGTAGAGAGACTGTCATTTGATGAGACAGCGGAAGACAGGGACAATAAGCCTGCCGAGAAAAGAGAGAGAAGAAGCGACGACAGGAGGGAGAGACGCTCCTTCGACCGCAGGGACCGTGATTCGTATCAGAGAAGAGATCGGGACGGATGGAGAGATCGTTCTGAAAGGGGTGGCTACCGCGACAGGGGCTATGATCGCCCTAGAAGATATGACGATGATTATTCCCGCCCTCGCTACAGCGACAGCAGGAGAGATTATGACCGTCCACGCTATAGTGATGATTGGCGCGACAGGGATGACCGCCGTCCTCGTTACCGCGATGATTTCAGCAGGGAAAGAAGGCCTTACGGAGATAAGGAAAGCTACAGACAGCGCGAGGGATGGCCATCGAGACGCAGCGATGATGACAGAAGAGGTGGATACTCACGTTCCCGCCGCGACCGCGACTGGGATAACGATACAGGACGTATGTACAGGGGCGAAAGAAATTTCGACCGTCGCCCTCCTCGTTATTCGGAGACTGGCGATGACCGCCGTCCGTTCGGTGATACAAAAAGAAGGAGAAGCGCTCCTAAGCCGTATGGTTATGATTCATTCATGGTGACAAAGAACCGCGATACAGCGGATGTCTCATGGCTGAAGAATACGGAAATCAAGGATGATGGCGATAACTGATTGCATCTGAGCAGGAAAGCAGGGAACTCCCTGCTTTCTTTATTTAAGAATGCCTTCTCTCTTTGCATTCTTCTGCTTTAAAGCAAGCATTGCTACATTCATGAGGAAGAAGAATAGAATATAGAAAGGGAACAGCTTCATTGTTATATTCCTCCCGATTATCCCGAAAAGAGCAGGCATTGCAGCAGATCCTATATATGCTGAGCTCATCTCAAGCCCCATTATGCGGGCAGAGTATTCTGTTCCGAAGAATTCCGGAGTCTGATGGAGCATTGTAGGATACAGTGGTCCGAATCCCATTCCAAGCAGGAATAAAGCCAAAGGTATTGCTGCTGCAGGAAGCGTGAATACCAGTATCATGGAAATTGCTATTGCGATGTGGGCGGCTGTGATTAGCCTTTTTCCAGGGACTTTGTCCGCAACCAGGCCCGATACGATTCTTCCAGCTGTAATTCCCCAGAAAAGCAATCCTGCGGCCGCTGCTGCAGATCCCTCAGAGAATCCCTTTGCGCTTACGAGGAATGTCGAAGCCCAGAGCATGGAAGATTGTTCCATCGAACAGTAAGAGAAGAATCCGAGCATCGCGGCGATGGCTCCTGGTTGTTTTACAGTTTCAATAAGCGGCTTGCTGTCTTGCTTTAGCTCAGGTTTGTTTCCGTCTTTCGTGATATTGCTTTCGCCAGCCTTCCTCCAGAGCTTCACGGAGCAGAGGACTAGGATACATATGACGCTCTGAATGCTTCCAATTGTCATATATCCATTTCTCCATGAAAGCCCATTTGCAAAGAAGTAGGAAAGAAGGAATGGACCTACAAGGGTTCCTACACCCCAGAATGCGTGGAGAAAGTTCATTGCCCTGGCTCTGTAGTGTAGAGCTACATAGTTATTAAGGCCCGCATCTACTGCTCCTGCGCCTAATCCAAGCAGGAGTGCGGCTGCTATGAGGATGGGAAACGAAGTTATGACAGAAAACGAGAGCAGAGCAAGTGCTGTGCATAATATGGACAGGACTGTAATCGACCAGGTCGTGAATTTCTCGTTCAGCTTGGCATAAATAAGGCTGGATACGGTTGTCCCTATGCAAATCGTGAATGATATGAAGCCGGCAAATGAAACCGGAACTCCGAGATCCGGGAACATCATCGGCCATGCTGCCCCGAGCATTGAGTCGGGTAGTCCCAGCGATACAAACGCAATATAGATTATTACCAGCAATAAGAATGAGAACATGGCAGGAGTTTAGCATCTTTGAAACGATAAGCAGAAGTGAAAGTGGTCAGGAATCTGATGTTTTCCGCCATCAGGATTGACCAATTGAGCCTTTGGATGCTATCGGTTTTCCATGCACGGTCATGGAATGAGCATAAGCTGTAAGACCCTTAGCGACGCTGTCTCGTCAACGTGGGATTTCTCCGATGAAGCTGAGCTTGTCGTAGCTCATTCCGGTTCTCTTCGTGTGATTGCTTCCGACGGCTTTCAGGCTTTCACTCTCAGGGAAGGCGAGGGGGTATTCATCCCGCCGCGTACTATTTCCTCTATAATTGCAGCCGATAACTCTGCAGAGATCCATACGATATCTTTTCCACTTCTTCTTTTGTGGGAAGATGCTGAAAGCATAGTCTACAGGAAATATTCGGAGACTCTTCTTGCTATACCAGGAGCTGTTTCGCTTTCGCCAGCTGCTGCAGCAAGCGCTGAACAGGCCTATTTGACAATTAAGGACAGGGGATACTGCTTCGAGCTCATTGCCAGGAATCTCATCACTTCCGTTCTTATAACCATACTGCAGGAGAATGAGAGAGGTTCCGTTCCTCAGAAAGTCTTCTCCAACGACAGGATGCTCAGGATGATGACATTCATAAAGGAACATTACAGTGACGCGATAACACTTCACGATATAGCGGAAGCTGCAAATGTATCGGAGCGCGAATGCTTGCGGACATTCAGGAAAGCTATCGGTACATCACCTGTACAGTATCTTATATCGTACAGGCTGATGGAGGGTATAAAGCTTATCGAGGGCACCGATCTCCAGATTGCGGAAATCTCATACAGGATAGGGTTTGAAAGTCCTTCCCATTTTTCCAGGTCGTTCAGAGCGTCCTATGGGTTTTCACCATCGCAGTGGAGGAGAAGGTCACTCTGAAAGCCCTAGGAATGAAAGGGCGTTTTTCTCAGCTATTCGCTCTATTTCCTCATCTGTGAATGGGGAATGCTCGAATATTGAGATATATTCTGTATACGATTCGACTTTAAGTAGATTCACAGAGAAATCGGAACCGAAGAGTATCCTGTTTATTATCCTTTCTCTCTTTTCTTTGTCCTGATCGGAAAGATATGTCGCAAGCTCCCTATAGAATTCCTGGCTGCAGCCGGAGAAGGAGAGGTCTGCATAGACATTGCTGTACTCCAGCATCAGGGAGATGATGGAATAAAACCAAGGGCTGTCAGGGTGATGGCGGAGTCTGGCGCTGATGCTCTGCATATTGCTCCTCTGGACTATCGCATACTGCTTTCCGAAATGAGCGAAATCTATGATTAGCTCAGGATAGTTCTCAAGCACAGTTCTCCAGCTTTCCGGATCAGTGTCATCCCAGGCAGTTTCCGCCGACACGCCCCTGAATCCCTGATCATCGCAGTGGGTTATTATCGGGATGCTGTTCGCTTCGCAGAATTCATAGAGGTATCTGTGCTTTCTCAGCGTTTCCTTGTCTTCCGGCCATGGCTTGAAGCCGAGGGGTGGATACAGTTTGATTCCATAGCATGGCTTTTCCTCAATCACATGATCTCTATGGAAACGGTGGGATACATTGATGTACTTTTCCAGGAATGCCTGCAGAAACTGCATCGAGTGGAGCCTTGGGTCTATTCCGGCAAATGGATAGAATTCGAAAAGCCCTTCAGGATGCTTTTCATAATACCAATTCATTCCCTTGAGCATTTCCTCGATGTATGGTGTTATCCTGTCTTCTGCCCTGTATGTGTAATAAATCCTGTCCAGTACGGTCTGGTCCTCTGAGAAATCCATCAGCAGCGGTACCATCAGCATCTTCTCTGCTTCCATCCCTCTGAAATGGAACTTGCCGTTGTTTATGAATGGCAGGAGGGGAGCATACTCCTTCTTTCTCTCGGAGGTGAATGAACCCATAAGATCATCCTCCATCATTCCAAGAGTTTCTCCGACAGGCCTTGAGAAGGCAGAGAGCGTGTTTGTGAGCGTTTTTAGGAATGTATCCCCCTTCATCATCTGTGGAGTCAGTATGTACTGAGGTGCTGCATTGGCAGAGAGAATGCCAGCTGCAGAATCATAGAGAGAGCTCAGGAACGAAGCGAAGTTAGGATCGTTCATTGTCATTACATGGAAATGGCAGTCGGAAAAGTATTTCATACTGGTAAAGGCGCCCGAAGGCGCCTAATCATATACCCATCTTGCTCTTCATCTTGGACCAGGAGTCCTTGAGAGTGACAGTTCTGTTGAATACAAGATGTTCTGGGCTCGAGTCCTTGCTGTCCGCCATGTAATAGCCGTTTCTTATGAACTGAAGATAGTCACCAGGCTTTGCAGTTGCAGCTTCTTCCTCAACGAGAGCTTCCGGAATTACAACAAGGGATTCGGGGTTGAGATCATCGAGGTAGTTGCCCGTTGCAGCTCCAGGGTTCTCCGCTTTGAAAAGCTTGTCGTAC
>CALXXO010000149.1 GCA_944392705.1 uncultured Spirochaetaceae bacterium | reverse complement strand
CGTGACGTCTCTCTTTCTGTAAGGGAAGGTGAGATTGTTGGCATTGCAGGCCTTATGGGTGCCGGAAGAACGGAAACCACAAGAGCTATATTCGGTGTCGACCCAAAAGAAAGCGGCGAGATTCTCGTTGACGGGAAGAAAGTGGAAATACGCCGCCCGATTGATGCGATAAAGAATGGAATAGTCCTTGCTCCAGAGGACAGGAAAAAGGACGGACTTTGCATAAAGCTTCCTGTACGGCACAACATCTCTCTGCCTAACCTGGATCTCATCTCAGATAAGGGTGGAAGGATACTGAAGGGCAAAGAGGAGACGATGACGGACAACGCAATCTCGAGCTTCAGTATCAAAGTGGCTTCTCCAGAAGTGAATGTTGAGAATCTTTCGGGAGGAAACCAGCAGAAGGTTGTTGTTGCAAAATGGCTGTCAAGAGAATCGAGGGTTGTCATATTTGATGAGCCTACGCGTGGTATCGATGTTGCTGCCAAGGTTGAGATCTACAACCTTATGAATCAGCTGAAGATGAGTGGCATCGGCGTTCTTTTCGTCTCCTCTGAGATGCCTGAAATCATAGGTGTTTCGGACAGAATCATCGTAATGTGCGATGGCCGGGTGACTGGAGAGCTTATGAGGGAAGAAGCCACGCAGGAGAAGATTCTCATGCTTGCAACTCAGTTCGAAAAGAAGATTGAGACAAATGGAGGGGAAGATGGAGAAAACTGAGAATAAGGGTGTAAGCCTTAAAAATAGAATTCTGTCAGTAACTGGCATGGGACAAGTACTGACAGTTACTGCAGGACTTGTAGTGTTATGCATAGTCTTTGGAATCATAAATCCGACATTCTTCTCCGCGAGGAATCTCGGCAACCTTTTAAGACAGATTGCTCCATTCATCCTTATCGGTATTGGTCAGTCATATGTTCTCATTACAGGGAATATAGACCTGTCGATAGGTTCTGTGATCGGTATGTCCACCATGCTCAGCGCGACAATGATGACAAAAGGCGTCAATCCATGGCTTTCTGTCGGAATAACGCTCATCGCCTGTCTTGTTGTAGGATTCCTCAATGGCTATCTTGTAGCAGGATTCAAGATTCCTCCATTCATCGCAACTCTTGGTACGATGACAATCGCAAGAGGAATCGCTCAGATTGCCAATGGTAATTACAACACTAACAGCATCGGTGCGGCAGCAGAGGGATTCAGGGATTTCTTCTATTATGGAAAGACTCTTGGAATCTATAACACTTTCTGGATTGCGATAATCATCTTCCTGATTTTCAACTTCTATCTAAGCAAAACAAAGACTGGACGCCATGTATATGCAGTCGGAAGCAATATAAATGCCGCGAAGCTCTCGGGTGTGAATATCACGGCAGTGACTGTAATAGTCTATGTTATCTCAGCTTTCTGTGCAGCTCTCGTCGGTTTTACTCAGTGCGCTTCTGCTGGTATGGGTGCAATGGATGCAGGAAATTCTTATGAAATGTATGCAGTTGCGGCATCTGTAATCGGCGGTGTTTCCACGCTTGGTGGCCAGGGTATTCTCTTCGGAACTGTCATCGGTGCCGCAATATGGGCCGTGCTGCAGAATGGTCTTCAGTTTGCAGGTGCTCCAGTAGCTATCAGGAATATCGCAATTGGAATCATCGTTATTATATCTGTCCTTCTCGATATCGTAGTCAGAGGTCGTGCACCGAGGACAAGAAAGAAAACGAAATAGCTTTGCATAAGCAATGTCTATAAAGAAACAAAAAGGAGAAAAGAATGAGTAAGAGAAAGGTTTTGCTTACTGCTCTTGTAATGGCATTGGCTGCAGTATCTGTATTCGCCAATGGCGCCAGTGAGGATTCAGGAAACTACAGTGTTTACCTTATCACGATGGATCAGATGGACCAGCATTGGGTAAATGTGAACAAAGGTGCTGAGGCCGCTGCTGCTGAACTTGGAAATGTTGATCTTACATGGCTTGCTCCTGATACAAAGGACGATGCAAAGCAGATTGAATGTATCAACAATGCTGTAGCAGCTGGTGCAGACTGCATCCTTCTTGCTGCAAATGGACCTGAAGCTTGTGTTGCAGCTCTCAGAGAAGCATCGGATGCTGGCGTTGAAATCGTATATGTCGACTCTGCAGCTAACTTCCCGGGAAGAAGACTTCTTGCTACAGACAACAGAGCAGGTGGAAGGCAGGTTGGAGAGAGACTTATCGAAGAACTTACAAGCAAGGGCATCACATCTGGAATGATTGGTGTTATCGGTGTAAACGCTGCCACAGAGTCCTGCAACCAGCGTGAGTATGGTTTCCGCGATGCTTTCGAAGGCACAGATTTCACACTTCTCGAGACACAGTATTGCCAGGGCGATGCTGCACAGGCAAAGGATATGGCTGCTAACTTCATCGCACAGGGTTGTATCGCAGTCTATGGTGCAAATGAAGGTTCTACTGTTGGTGTCGGCAACGCTGTAATGGAAGTTGGTTCTGATTCCGTTATCGGATGTGGCTCCGATTCTTCCGACATGAACCTCTCACTTGTTGAGAGAGGAGCGCTCCTCTGCATCATGGCACAGAATCCATATGCAATGGGATACGATGGTGTAAAGAGTGCTGTAGAAGTTCTCCAGAGCGATATGGCAGAAGGCGAGACACTTGATCCATATTATGTGGACACCGGTGTTGAAATCATCACACAGGAAAATCTTCCAGAATAATCGATTCGTCTGATTACCGGGCACTGGGCAACCAGTGCCTGCTTATTTCTGTCTTTTCAGTTCTCTTTCAGTTATAAGCTGGACATTCTCCACCGGGCGTCCTGCAATGAACTGGCGTGCGGCACATTCGCCGACGAGCCTTCCGACAGCATCGCGGTATGGCATGAAACCATGATAAGCTCCGTTGACCATAAGCGCATTTGCTTTTGTTCCAGCTTCATTCAGAGCAGCTGCATACAGTTTCCCATCATCTGCAAGAGGGTCGAATTCCGCTGTGATTATCAAAGCGGGGGGGAGCCTCGATAAGTCCGTCGCGAGAAGAGGTGAGAACATCGGAGAGAGTATATCCTTCGGTTCCCTCGCGTAGTTCTTCACATAGAATGAGAGCATCTTCTCATTCAGCATTGGACTATCCTTGTAGAGAAGCATCGACTGAGTTCTCAAACGACAATCGGTAATAGGGTAGAATAGGAGCTGGCCTGCAAGCTGTGGGCCTTTTCTGTCTCGTGCAAGCATCGCAGTGACTGCGGCGAGGTTTCCCCCTGCGCTATCTCCTGCTATGTATATCCTGTCAGGATCAACTTTCCAGTATTTGGCTCCCTCGTATGCCCATAGAAGGGCATCGTAGCAGTCCTCGACTGCTGTAGGGAATTTCGACTGCGGGGCCAGGCGATAGTCGATCAGGAGTATCGCCGATTCAGTGACTTCGGAAAGATGCCTGAGGAATATCGAGTAAAACTCCATATTCCCGAACACCCATCCACCGCCATGGCAGAAAACGATAAGCGGGACAAGTCCAGTCAGCTCAGACAGCTTTGGATTCGAGAAGTAATAGCCCGTTACAGCCCCTTCTGTGACAGGTATGACAAATGAGGATACGGAAGTTTTCTTCGAAGGACACAGTATCTTCCTCGCATCCCGCCTTGGTATTGTCATGTTGTTTATATTATTGATCAGGTCATCAGTAAGAGAGTCTGGATCCCTTGTCTGGAACCTGCTCGATAGATTTACAACTCTCTTCATTCTGCCTGTAAGTTTATATTCCGGCATATAATTATCGTATAAGTAACATCACACACATTCAAGCGCAATGACTGTTTATCACGGTTTTGGGGCACCTTTTTTCAGGATTCCGGGTAGGGAAACCCTGAATACAGTGAATGTGACGATTGCTGAAGTCGCGTCGGAGATTGACTCCGCGAGGAAGACTCCTTTGATACCAAGCGGGGTTGCGGAGAGGATATAGACAAGCGGTATCAGGAGGATTATCTTCCTGAAAACAGCCAGGAATAATGATATCTTTGCC
The DNA here is from genome assembly GCA_944392705.1 of uncultured Spirochaetaceae bacterium. Lineage (GTDB taxonomy): Bacteria > Spirochaetota > Spirochaetia > Sphaerochaetales > Sphaerochaetaceae > Ornithospirochaeta. Next base: position 471 of record CALXXO010000149.1, on the reverse strand, counting down.
TGTCCAAGGCCTATGAAAGTCTGCTGTGAGCAGCTCTGCATACCGAATATTGCCATACCTGTGATGAAGAACTTCATATAAGGTACTGCATATGCAATAAGCTCTTGGTCAGCTGTCAGAAGACTTATAACAGTGGCTGGGAAAAGATTGCATAGCGTGGAAGCTGTAAAGCAGTACGCCAGCTCCACTGTCACTGCAAAGCGGTATATTCCTCTGACCCTGTCATTAAGTGCTGCTCCGAAATTGTAGCTGACAAGCGGGGTGACGGCCTGATTCATTCCAGTGACCAGCATATTTATGAATGTGAGGATTGATGAGAATATTGTCATCGTACCTACGGCCATATCGCCACCGAGGATCTGAAGGCGCGAATTGAATGCAATGTTTATGGCAGCTTCCGTGGCATTCATGATAAATGGCGATACCCCGAGTGCAAGTATCTGAAGCAGCACTTTCTTTTTTATCACAGGC
>CALXXO010000148.1 GCA_944392705.1 uncultured Spirochaetaceae bacterium | reverse complement strand
ATCTTGACCTCAATCTTCCTAGGCTGCTCTTCCGGTGTCTTCGGAAGCGTTACCGTAAGGATTCCGTTCTCGAACCCTGCGCTTATCTTGCTCTCATCAAGACCGTCTGGAAGGCTGAACGACCTATCGAAGGACTCATGCCGTCTCTCCCTTATCAGGTACTTCTTTCCTTCCTTCTCCTTGTCTTCCTCCTTCACCTCTCCGCTTATATGAAGCACGTGCTTGTCCACCGTTATCTTCACATCGTTCTCGCTGAAGCCCGGCATCTCCGCCTTTATGATGAACTCGCTTGGTGTCTCCTCAACATCGACTGCAGGTACTCTCGATGAGTAGTTGTCCCACGCTCCGAGCATGGAATCGAAGAAATCATCGAACAGGGACATATCCCTTCTTCCGCTTCTGTCATTATATCTAGTTACATCGTTTGCCATCTTAGGGCCTCCTTGTATTTTCTATTTCATTGTCCTTTCCGGACACAAACCTATTTGCAAAGAACGTGCCAACTTTCTTAATTATTTACAATTAAAAGAATTAAATAGAAATATCAAACATCTGGCCAGAAAATAATTATCCCCTGTTTAACCAACGATAGACCTCCTTTCCAAAAGCTGGGTCAAAATGACCCGCAGGTCGAGAATTATGGAAAAAAGAGGGTCAAATGATTTAGAATCCGGATTATGTCGCTCGAAAATGTCAGAAAATATCTAATGAAATATGGGAAAAGTGAAGAGATAATCCTTTTCGACCAGTCCAGCGCAACGGTGAAAGAAGCTGCTGCGGATTTAAATACAGAAGAAGGAAGAATAGCAAAGACAATGTCCTTCCTACTCTCCTCCGGCCCGATCGTGATAGTCGCAGCAGGAGACGAGAAAATCGACAACAGAAAATTCAAGGACACCTTCCATGAAAAAGCAAAAATGATCGGCCCCGACCAGGTTGAGGAACTTACAGGGCATCCTGTAGGCGGTGTATGCCCGTTTGCTGTGAAAGAAGGAGTGAAAGTCTATTTGGATGAATCGCTCAAACGCTTCGATTACGTCTATCCTGCTGCAGGCACACCAAGGAGTGCTATCAAGCTGACAATAAGCGAACTTGAGAGAGTATCGGAATGTGATGGCTGGATAGACGTCACAAAGCTTCCTGATCCAGCGTAAGCATCTCCCTGCTATCGGGGAAGAGCAGATTCAGCGCAGAGCCTATTCTATTCACAGCTTCCTTGACAGCACCTGGAAGGAGCTCTGTGGAAGCACTGTTTCCACGAATCGATGAAAGCTCATCAGCATAATCTTCCATAGGCTTCACATCGGAAGCTGCAAGAGTTTCTTCGCTCAATGATTTACTATCCGCGACAAACCTGCAGCCACCAAAGACCTTATTGCCATATTTATCTGTACAGACACATGAATGGAACATCCTACAGACAAGTGGTCGCACAGAATAGATAAGGCAATGATGCTCGCTCCAGGAATCATAGAATGGGCACACAATAGCTTCCAGAGGATTCGAATAGATTCTCTCCTTGAGAATATCCTTCTTCTCTCCAAAAAGAACCTTGGCTCCGATTATGAGGGCTTCAGATGGCGTGATATCTGGAATGAAATGAGCACAGCAACGCCCACAACCAGATGGACAAGCAATACCAAAAGTGTCCATGAAACCATCAAAATCAGGCTGAACACAGTTGTAGAAATCATAGATAGCTTTAAGCTCAGCGCCTATCTCCGTGTCGCCAAGCATAATAATAGTGTCTTCGATATATTTCACAACCAAGCTATATAAAAAGAATCAAAGATTTGAGCAAGAGGTGAAAGCAGCATGAATTCCAAGTAAAAATATGACTATCAAAGGAGAAAAACAAAGGCAACCTACCCCTGAGCCATTGCTCAGCCAGCAGATTGCCACGTTTCATGATGGTCTGGGGACCCTATTCCACTTACAGCCTTTGCTTACAGTGGCCCAGATTACATCTATTTAGCAGGGGCAGGACTCGAACCTGCGACCTCCGGGTTATGAGCCCGACGAGCTGCCAACTGCTCTACCCTACGTCGATTGCTTCCATAATTTACTCATGAACGCCAAGCGTGTCAATAGTTGATACAATAATTTTTATCAATTTTTCAGATTGCATAAATATGCAATAATATGCACCAAGATTGCATAAAGCTTGACAAGCTATACCTCATCTGAAAAAATGGGAATTAATTCCATTTTTATTGTTTCTGAACACAAAAACAAGAGGAGGAAATATGAAAAAAGCACTGATTCTTGCAGCTATGGCTGTTTTATCATTCTCGCTTTTTGCAGGTGGCTCAGCGGAAAACTCCGGAGAACTCAGCTTCGGAACCGGAGGAGACCAGGGAACCTACTATGGTTTCGGAAGCGTCCTCGCCCAGCGCATCTCATCTGAAACAGATACAAAAGTTACAGCCGTTGTCAGCAACGGATCCCAGGACAACATAGAGATGATGGATATGGGATATTATCAGCTGGGATTTGTCCAGTCCGATGTCATGAGCTATGCATACAATGGCACAAACCTCTTCGACGGGAACCCAATAACGGACTTCTCGACAGTAGGCGCTCTCTATATGGAACAGGTCCAGATTGTCACTCTCAACCCTGATATCAAGACGGTGGCAGACCTCGAAGGAAAGACCGTATCAATCGGCTCATCAGGCTCCGGTGTTTACTACAACGCCATCGATGTGCTCGGCGCATATGGCCTGACAGAAGCAGATATCAACCCAACATATCAGAGCTTTGGCGACAGCGTTGATGCCCTTCAGGACGGAAAGATAGATGCAGCATTCGTTGTTGCAGGTGCACCTACTGTTGCGGTATCAACACTCGCAAGCTCCAGGGATGTTTACCTACTATCTATAGATGATGAGCATATCGAAGCTCTTATAGAGAAATCACCATACTACAGCAAGTACATAATCGATGCTTCTGTATACGGAACAGACACAGACTGCCAGACTGTCGCTATAGCAGCTGTTGTAATCGCAAAGGACGATGTTCCCGAAGATGATGTCTATAACATCATTTCGACAATATTCAACGATAAGGATTCTATTGCAGCAAGCCATAACAAAGGTTCTGAGCTTGATATCGCATTCGCTTCCTCGATAACGAACATTCCTTATCATCCGGGAGCAGCAAAGTTCTATGCTGAGCAGGGAATAACGGTACCGACAAAATAAAAGGGGTAAAATTTGGAGAAAGAAAAGAAAATCCATACAAAGAACGAAGAGCTTCACGATTATGACGTCGGCACCGCTGCCGATGTCGAAGCTGTCATGAAGAAATATGACAGGGAATCGAACGTCAGGGTCTGGACAGGCGTACCGAAGCTCATAATACGCCTTATAATGGTAGCGTTCTCGCTGTACTGCATAATCGATGCAGTATTCCTGACAACGCTGCCTGAAATAAGGCTCTCAGTATTCATGGGAATGATAATCCTCCTCGGCTTCCTCACCTTCCCTGTGAGGAAAGGCGTGGAGAAACCAAATCATATGCCATGGTACGATATAGTGTTCCTCGTGCTCGGAGCAGGTGCATTCTTCTTCTATGCGGCAAATGCGATGGAAGCAATAAAGCTTTCCGCAAGAATAATCAGGGAACCTGTTTTCATGGTAGCTGGAGTCATTGGCATCATCGCGCTCGCTGAGCTGTGCAGAAGATGCGTTGGACTCCCGATACTGATAGTTGCCGGCGTACTCCTCATATATACCTTCACAACAGGGTTGGATGTTTTGCAGGTTGTCAGGACGCTTTTCTACACGACAAATGGTATCTTCAGTGCCCCGGTACAGGTATGTGTTAAATTCATAGTAATCTTCATCATCTTCGGAGCTTTCCTGGAACGGACAGGTGTTGCGGATTTCTTCATCAGATTCGCAAATGCAGCTGTCGGCAGGTTCTCTGGCGGACCGGCAAAGGTTGCAGTCGTAGCCAGTGCCCTTGAAGGCATGGCATCCGGCTCTTCGGTTGCAAATACAGTAGGTTCCGGATCTATAACAATACCGATGATGAAGCGAATGGGATACCGCCCGGAATTCGCAGCAGCAGTCGAGGCCGCAGCTTCGACAGGCGGACAGATAATGCCCCCTATAATGGGAGCTGCAGCATTCCTGATGGCAGAGTTCACAGGAGAGCCATATGGAACCATTGCAGTAAGAGCAATCCTGCCGGCAATCCTCTACTTCACAGGAATCTTCATTGCTGTCCATCTCGAAGCTAAGAAGCTCGGAATGAAGGGTATTCCTAAAGATGAGCTTCCGAAAGCCAGAGAACTAGTGAAGGAAATCTACCTTCTTATTCCGCTCATTGTCCTTATCTATCTGGTAGGTTCAAGTACATTCACGATGGCATATTCTGCCACGATTGCAATTGTCGCCGCCGTGATAGTAGGAGCATTGAACAGAAGGGAAAGGCTTACATTCGAGAGGTTCCTCGATGCCCTTGAAAATGGTGCACGTTCATCGATAACAGTTGTTGTTGCGTGCGGTGTAGCTGGAATCA
>CALXXO010000147.1 GCA_944392705.1 uncultured Spirochaetaceae bacterium | reverse complement strand
ATCGTCAACGATGATTTCGGAATCCCGAAGCACCTCATGCAGGGCGAAAAGAGGAGCGGAATCATCTCCGATGGAAAAGAACTGAAGCCATGGTTCTGGGATGGGCTCTGCGCAATCGACGGCGAGAGGTACGTCTATTTCGAACCATGCAGGCTAAGGTCCATCTACAGTCTCAGCACGACAGCCAGAAAAGATGCGCTTAAGATTGTCAGGAATATCGCATTCGCCCTGTCTCAGACGAAGAAGGATTTTCTCGACCTGATCACAGGAATATTCCCTATCTACAGGCTCTGGATCTACAACGATACCGATGTACTCATCCTTCCTCCCGACCTTGGCGATATCTTCGCGATAATGCGAACAGAGGAGAGAAAAGAGGCTGAAGTGAACAGGATGATACAGAGCACAGCGGAGAAACCATTTCTTCTCATCACGGAAATGGCAGAGCTGCTGTACTATGCCGCATCCGGCGTCTTTCCGTTCGCTTCCGATACAGTCAGGGGTTCTGGATACAAGGAAGCTCCCATTTCGCTGTATGCAAAGCTGCCAGAGAAGACAGAGGGATTGATCAACTTCATATTCCACGCAAAGAACAGGGAGATGAGGGACATTATGGGCAACAGGGACGGCGGTGAGAATCTCTCATGGTTCCTGAAGCGCACCGAGGACCTCGAGTGGAATCTCGACAACATCTCAGAAGAAGAAAGGGACAGGAATATCGAGAAGACAGAGAATTCCCCCGAATACGCAGCATTCTTCAAGGAGCGGTCAAGGATAGAGAAGAGGAATTCCTTCTGGAGGGTCAAGGGAACGATAATAATCGTCGTCACCATAATAGTGCTCTCCGTAGGCGGCTTCCTATTCAATTACATAAGCAACCTCCTCGAACCGCCAGAGACGAAGGATCTGGAACCTGTGGGGATAATCGAAGCATTCTATGCATCTCAGAGCGAATGTATGCCGGAAAGCCTTACAACCGCATTCAAGGGCTGCAGTGCTCCGCAGGAAATGGAAGTCACAAATCTCTATGTCTCTACAAGAACCAGGATGGCATATGAGAACTTCGACCCGCTTGTGAATGCTGCAGAATGGGTTGAGGAAGGTATGCCAGCGGTACCGGAATCCTCCACAATCTACGGCGTTGTCGTGAACAGCATCACACAGACTGGGGAGAATACATATACAGCTGATGCTACATGGTATACACCATACCCATATGATGATAGCGAGACGGTAAGCGCAACGCTGACGTCGATTCCTGTCTATATGTATGACGTCACGCAGACCTTCACATTCACCTGGAATGACAGGGGATGGTGGAATATAACCGGGACGGAGATAACTGACAACGAGTTCCTAGGAACGGAAATCGTCGAGACATATCCCCTCAACAGACAGATATGACCTGATACCATCCAGGTCATCTGGATGGAAGAAGCGGCATGATGAGAATGAACGGAAGAACGTCATCTGCCGCTTTGCATATTGTTCGGTGGATTTTATTATATCTTCCTTTATAGTCCCAAGCGATGCTTCGCCGCATTCCATAGCTTCAAAGAATTCCCTGTATCCTATTCCCTGCATCCCGGGCCACGAAGCTACTGCGCCCTTTTCCATCAGTGCCCGTATTTCTCCGTAAAGACCTTCTCTGAACATCTGATCAACGCGAAGCCTTATCCTCTCTTTAAGCTCCGAGCGGTCGCGAACAAGGCAGATCAGAACGAAGTCGATATCCTCCCGTGGAGACGAAGAGACAGAGAACGATGAGAGAGGTTTCCCCGATGCGCGATATACCTCTATCGCTCTGGATATCCTGTAAATATCATTCTCATTTATCCTCGAATGGGAAACAGGATCAATCAGTTCAAGGTATGAATAAGCCCAGGAAGCACCCTTCTCCTCTATCTCCTTATTCACATTCTCCCTTACAAGAGGATCGGACTGCGGCGCTTTTGAAGGGCCATAGACGAGCTGCCGGAAGTAATATGCGGTGCCGCCTGTTATCAGGGGGAGTTTTCCCCTTGAGATAATCTCAGGAATAAGGGCTTCTGTATCACGAACAAAATCCCCGGCAGTATACTGCTCCCAGGGATCTCTGATATCAAGAAGATGATGAGGAATGCGCTCTCTTAGCTCCTTATCAGGTTTTGCCGACCCTATATCAAGACCTCTGTATACCTGTACAGAATCAGCATTGATAATCTCTGCCGATGATGAGAAAAGAGCTTCGGTCATAGCTGTCTTTCCGACAGCGGTAGGCCCGAAGAGCACGACGGCTTTATTCTTCCTTGTCGTCCTCTTCTCTGTATTCAATCTCATCGTTAAGGGCACGGGTAAGGACAACTGATACGATCTTGTCGCCAGAATCCTCAATTTCCTTCTTCTTGTCGGTAGCCGAATAAATGGCAGCTTCCTTTATAGCTACGCAGGTCATCTCATAGACATTGCCTTCTTTATCGATAAGTTCATCAAGAGGAATCACATGAATCTCCTTATAAAAGCCTTTTTATTCTAGCGTAACTTTACGCTTTATGCCAATACCCCACTCGCTTTTCCGCGGGCTGCTTCAATGATTATCCCGGCAATCTCCTCGGGAGTGCGCTCATCCGTTGCTATGACGATATCTGCAACCTCCTCTGCAGATGTATTGTCGATACCATAGATTTTCATATAGCGGGCAGAATCATTGCTGTCGCGCCTGACTGTCTGCTCATAACGCTCTTCGAATGTACCGCCTTCCCTCTTGAGGATTCTCCGAGCCCTTGTCTCCGCAGATGCGGTTAGATAAACCTTGAGGTCGGCCTTATCGAGCATCCATATAGCAAGCCTGGAACCGAGCACACAATCAGGGATAGCCATCGCCATCTCGACCTGGCGCCTGTCCAGATCCTTGTCAATCTCGTAGTCGTTTTCAGCAAGGCGGCAGAAGTCCCAGAACTCCATGCCCCTCTCCTCTGCCATCTGACGGAAAGTGAAGTTAATCATAGGATAGCCGAGCTTTTCCGATACAAGCCTTGTGACAGTAGTATTCCCGCAGCCGCTTCTCGATGAAATAGCTATTCTCATTCTATATTCCTTATCTGTTCCCTTATGTTCTCGACATCATCCTTCATGCTTACGACGAGAAGGTTGATCTCCACCAGCTGGCTCTTGGATGCAATAGTATTGCATTCCCTCTGCATTTCCTGGCAGATGAAATCAAGCTTCTTTCCAACAGGATCATCGGAAGAGACAAGCTTTCTGTATTCCGCTATGTGAACACCGAGCCTTGAGACTTCCTCATTGATTGAATAGCGGACAAGAATCGCCCCAAGCTCCGTGATGAAGTCGCTCTCGCTGGCATTGCGGCCTGTAAGATCTCGGTATTTGTCCTCAAGAAGTTTCCTGTAATGACCTTCGAGCCTGTCTGCATTTGCTTCTATCTTCGAAAGAGAAGAAGCGAAGCTGTCACCGAGTCTCTCAAGATCCTTGCGCGTTCCTTCTCCTTCCCTTATCTTGCCTTTCTCGAATGCATCAAGCGCTTCTGACAGGACTTTTTCAACACCTTCGCTGTATATCGATGCATCATCGCTTCTGACAGCTGTTATGACACCATCGATTGAAGCGAAGTCTGAGATAAGAGGAGTCGGAAGCTCTGCGATATCAGAAATCATCCTGAAAGCATCCCTGTACGACTCGACAAGGCCTTCATCGACAGAAAGCATAACCTTGCTTTTAAGGACGCGGAGCTTGAGGCTCACCTCAATCCGCCCTCTCCTTGCGACCGCCTTGATTCTCTCATCAACGTAGCTTTCAAAGGACGAAAGCGACTGCGATATATTGTGCACGATATCGAGATATCTGTTGTTGTAGCTTTTTATCTCGCACTCTATTACAAAGTCATCAGATATATATGATGAATGGCCGTAGCCAGTCATGCTCTTCAATCTGCCACCTCCGCCTTTATTGTATCATCTGCATACATTGTGACAATCCTGGGAAATGTCTCCTTCACACCCTCCAGAAGAGCCAGGGCTTCCTCTCTGGTCTTCACGATGAAGGCCGATGAAAGCCTTCTCGGGACGGGGGAGAATATAACACCATCAAGGGCTTTCATAAGCTTCTTTGATTCCCTTGTATCGGGATTTGCAATCACAACAAGATAGGCAGCAGATGAAAGTGCATTTGCCCATCCATGACAATCTTCGAACACAGAAGGAGAAGGAACCAGGACGACAGCGCATGGCTTGTTTTCCTCAGCCCTTTTCCTCGCTTCCTTCGGTCCGCTTACAGAGATACTATCCCCGATAGATGCGAAAAATGAGGGTACAGTGTGCTGTATCCTCACTTTCTCATTCTTTCTTTTCCAGAATGGTCTCATCTTACTTGGAAAGCTTTGCGTTGCATTCCTTGCAGATCTTGACTTTGTTTCCGTCGATTTCCTTCTCGTAAAGGCACTTGATGGCAGTTCTCTTGCAAACCGGGCAAGTAGCTCTTCCATTGTTGAACTGATCGCGGATACCTGTTCCTCTATGTGCTTTGGACATACTGCTCTCCTTATTAATTATC
>CALXXO010000146.1 GCA_944392705.1 uncultured Spirochaetaceae bacterium | reverse complement strand
CTTCGAGAGCTTCCTTGATATCGTTTGTGACTGTATGAGTCTTAGGAGAGGACTTATGCCTAATCCTAAGACTCATACAGTCACAAACGATATCAAGGAAGCTCTCGAAGAGCTCGGAAGAGGTCGTGTTGAGTTCCGTTCTGACAAGACAGGTGTTGTTCACATGGCTGTCGGCAAGGTGGACATGGACAGTGCCAAGATTGCAGAGAACGCAAAGGTGACAATCGCTGAGATCATGAGGAAGAAGCCTTCTGACGCAAAGGGAGACTTCATCGTATCAGTGGCTCTTTCTTCTACAATGGGCCCTGGAGTCCGCGTGAACTACAAGGACGTTGCTGACGCTTCGGCGGCAGTGTAATGGAGGGATGACATGGAGAATTATCAGACACGTGTAACCCCGGCAAAGGAAGATGCTGTCGCAGCTCTCAGAGATGAATTCAAGGATTACAACGGATTCATCTTCACAGATTACAGAGGTATGACAGTTCAGCAGATCACCGATATCAGGAAGGCCCTGAAGAAGGATGATGCTGCATATCGCGTAGTCAAGAACCGCTATGCAAAGATCGCTCTCAAGGATCTGGACAAGACAGGTGCTGATGAGCAGATGAAGGGACCTACAGCTGTAGCTCTCGTGAAGGGTGATACAGCAAATACAGTCGCTAAGGTTCTTTTCAATGCGAACAAGGATGGTGTGAGCATCCAGGTCAAGGGAGCACTCCTTGATGGGCAGTTCATGTCAGCCGAGGAAGTTGAAGCACTCTCGAAGCTTCCTACAAAGCTCGAGCTCATCGCTTCCCTTATGGGTACGATGAAGGCACCTGTTCAGAAGCTTGCTGCTACACTTCTCGCTTATGTCGAGTCAAAGGGTGGCGCACCTGCAGCTTCTGAGGAATCACAGAACTAATACGGTCCTAGTCTTCAAGTAACCTGCTAGACCGTGGTTTTATAAGGAGAAGATAATATGGCTACAAAGGAAGAAATCCTCGAATCAATCGCTCAGATGAGCGTAATGGACGTTGCTGACCTCATCAAGATGATGGAGGAGAAGTTCGGTGTCGTAGCTGCAGCTGCTGCTGTTGCTGGTCCTGCTGCTGGTGCTGCAGATGCTCCTGCTGAGGAAGAGCAGACTGAGTTCACAGTCGTCCTCAAGAGCGTTGACGCTGCAAAGAAGATTGCTTGTATCAAGGAAGTTAGAGCAATCACAGGACTCGGACTCAAGGAGGCAAAGGATCTCTGCGAGAATGGCGGCAATCTCAAGGAAGGCGTCAGCAAGGAAGAGGCTGCATCCATCAAGGAGAAGCTCGAAGCTGCTGGATGTGTTATCGAAGTCAAATAACACAGCTTTTCATTATGTTTCACCCAGGCCTGAAAACGGCCTGGGATATGCCATCGGTACCCCCGATGGCTTAGGTGTCTGCTGACGCAGAGCAAAAATGCGATCCAATGTGCTATGGAGGTACAATGATTCCCAGCAAAGGCAAAGGCATTAAGAGAGTCGATATCGGTTCGGAGCTGCCGGAAGTATGCGAACTTCCGAATCTGATTGGTATCCAGACCGAGTCGTTCAGTAAGTTCCTTCAGCTTGATAAGGTCCTCAATGGAGAGGAGCCTAATCCATCATATGGTCTTGAATCCGTATTCCGTTCAACATTCCCGATTGTCTCTCCGAATGAGGATATGAGGGTTGAGTACAACGGCTACAGAGTCGATATGGACGGCATCAAATATACGGAGTCGGAGTGCAAGAAGAAGGGCAGGACTTTCGGAGTGCCAATCAAAGCTAATGTTGCTCTCGAGACAAAGAATGGTGAGATTAAGGAGAAGGAGATTTTCTTCGGCGATTTCCCTTTGATGACGGATCGTGGTACTTTCATCATCAACGGAGCTGAGCGTGTAATTGTTTCTCAGATTGTACGTTCCCCTGGTGTTGTATTCAAGGAAGGAAAGAAGAATGACTCTTCTTCCCTCTACTACGGCACTCTCTACCCATACTCTGGAACCAAGCTCGAGTTCGTTCTTACGAGAAAGAATGAGAAGACGGAGACAAAGAAGGGTGAGCTGACAAGCGCTGCAGAGAGAAAGAAAGTCAACAACATCATCCAGGTAAGCTTCGGAAAGAAGCCTTTCCTGGTGACATTCTTCCTCCGTGTCCTTGGAATCGATACAAGGGAGAAGATTGTCGCAGCATTCTATTCCTCAAAGGAAATAGTCATTGCAGACAGTCTTTCCGATGATGCGAAATTCTATTCATACAAGGATATCCGCGTAGACGGAGATCTGAGGTTCCCCGCAGGTTCGGAGCTTGGTGCTATCGAACTCGAGGAGCTCAGAAGTGCAGGAATGGAGACAGTTGAGGTTGTCGACACAACAGCAACTGACCTCGATGCTCCTGCTCTTGCTGTTCTCAAGACTCTCCGCCGCGAACGCATTCTCTGCCCAAGCTACAGGCAGGAGGAGTCGGAGGAATTCCAGAATGAGTATATCGGCCAGATTGTTGAAGCTTGCCGCAACTCCCTTCCTCAGAACCTCAAGACATTCCCTGATCCGAAGCGTGTCATAAGCTACTTCCAGGAATTCTTCCTCCATGGACGTGGATTCGAGCTTTCCGATATCGGTAGGCACAAGCTCAACAAGAAGTTCTACGGACGCGATGAGGAGAAGTATCTTTCATCTACAGCCCTGACACCGGATGATGTTGTCAACACTGTCAATTTCCTTATCCAGTTCTGCAACGGAACAATCAAGGAAGATGATATCGATGCTCTCGGAAACAGAAGGGTAAGGACTGTCGGAGAGCTTCTGGAAATCACACTCTCCGAAGCTTTCAACCGCATGGCTAAGACTGCACGCGAGAAGATGAACATCACTGATGATACCGTCAAGCCGCAGGAGATTATCTCAATAAAGCCTATTGTCGGTGCTATCAAGGAATTCTTCGGATCATCGCAGCTCTCGCAGTTTATGGATCAGATAAATCCTCTTGCAGAGCTCACTCACAAGAGACGTGTCTCCGCCCTTGGTCCAAAGGGAGGTCTTTCACGCTCCTCTGCACGTGCTATCTACGAAGTTAGAGACGTACACTATACGCATTACGGAAGAATCTGTCCTATCGAGACTCCAGAAGGCTCGAACATCGGTCTTATTCTCTCCCTCGCAAACTATGCCCGCATCAATGAGTATGGTTTCATTGAGACTCCTTACAGAAAGGTCGAGAACGGAATTGTCACAAATGAGGTTCAGTATCTCGATGCCAACGATGAGGAGAGATGCTATATTGCCCAGGGCAACGCAAAGATTGACAAGGATGGACACTTCCTCGAGAAGGAGATTGCTGTAAGGCACTATGGAGATTACGGTGTTGCAAGTCCTGAGGAAATCAGCTGGATGGATGTATCTCCGCGCCAGGTAGTATCTGTTGCAACATCGCTCATCCCGTTCCTCGAGCATGATGATGCTAACCGTGCCCTCATGGGTTCCAATATGCAGCGTCAGGCAGTTCCTCTCGTTTTCCCAGAAGCTCCGCGTGTCGGTACAGGTATGGAGCAGAGAACAGCATATGACTCTGGTGTCCTCATCAAGGCAAAGAGGGCAGGTGTTGTTCAGTATGTATCCTCTACGGAAATCAGGATTGTTCCAGATAAGCCGGAAATCAAGGGCGAGATTGACAAGTACGAAGTCCATAAGTTCGAGAGAACAAACCAGGATTCCTGTCTCAACCAGAAGCCTATTGTCAATGTGGGCGACAAGGTTGAAGCCGGCGATGTCCTCGCAGATGGTCCAGCTACCCAGAATGGAGAGCTTGCTCTCGGAAGGAACATCCTTGTAGGCTTCGTTCCATGGAACGGATACAACTATGAGGACGCTGTTCTCATCTCAGAGCGCGTTGTAAGAGAGGATATTTATACATCAATCCATATCAAGGAGTTCTCCATCGATGTTCGCGAGACAAAGCTCGGACCGGAGAAGCTCACAAGGGATATTCCTAACACCGGAGAGAAACTTCTTGAGCACCTCGATGCTGAAGGTATTGTCTGCATCGGTACATATGTTCACCCTGGTTCCATTCTTGTTGGAAAGGTGACACCGAAGAGCGAAGCTGACACAACACCAGAGGTTAAGCTCCTCAACTCCATCTTCGGCGAGAAGGCTAAGGAAGTAAGGGACTCATCTCTCAAGGTTCCACATGGAACAGAAGGTACAGTCATCGATATCCAGCGCCTTAAGAAGAGCGATAAGGATGAGCTTCAGCCGGGTGTTGATGAGACCATCAAGGTTCTTATTGCTACCAAGAGAAAACTCAAGCAGGGCGATAAGATGGCTGGACGCCATGGTAACAAGGGTGTTGTTTCCAGAGTTCTCCCTGAAGAGGATATGCCGTATATGGCAGATGGCACTCCGCTCGACGTCTGTCTCAACCCGCTCGGTGTTCCTTCTCGTATGAACATCGGTCAGCTGATGGAGACTCAGCTTGGATGGGCTGCTGTAAAGAACGACAAGTGGTATAAGACACCTGTCTTCCAGTCAGCTACCATGGAGCAGATTGAGCACGAGATGGAGGAGGCTGGACTTCCGAAGAACAGCAAGACAACGCTCT
>CALXXO010000145.1 GCA_944392705.1 uncultured Spirochaetaceae bacterium | reverse complement strand
CCTGAGTCATAGCGGTCGAATATCTCCTGCATGGCAATCTGTGCTTCATATTCGATATTCGTCCTTTCGCTTGTCATTACGGCAAGAATCGGGAGATCCCCGACAAGCTGGTTCATCACTGACTGTGAGATATCGCGGATGGTTGTTTCCTTGTCCTGTATTGAAAAAAGATATTTCCTTGGGTCGCTTATCCTGTACTGGACAATCCACTCAACATCGACGATGTTCAGGTCTCCGGTGAGCATCATCGATTCATCCGGTGCCATAAGCGCTCCTGAGAGGGATGTGCCGTAGGCATCAGTACCTCTGTAGCCGAACGTAAGCGTTTTCACTACAGCTGTCTCGACATTGTAATTCCTCTCTATTCCCAGCGGCAGTTTTGTCTGGAGCCCCGGACCGACAGTACGGACATACTTGCCGAATCTGAGGACCACGGAATTTTCCGTCTGGTCCACTGAGAAGAAGCTTGTCGCCGCTATAGCAATCAATGCTATTACAACTATTACGGCAGCAACGAGCCGCCCTGATATAACAAAGCCTTTTCTGCTTTCCATGCATTGATTGTAGCAGAATGAAAAATACAATCCAATAAAAACCGGGGTAGGGTTGCTGATTATCCTCCAGTTGGCTATACTTGGAGCTATGAAGAAAAGATTAATCACATCGGCATTGCCATATGTCAATAACATTCCACATCTCGGCAATCTCATGCAGGTTCTATCTGCAGATGTATTTGCACGTTTCTGCCGCTCCCGCGGTTATGAGACGATGTATATCTGCGGAACAGATGAGTATGGGACCGCAAGCGAGACAAGGGCTCTTCAGGAAGGAGTAACTCCACGTGAGCTCTGTGACCGCTACCATGAGATACACAAGAAAATCTATGAATGGTTCAATATCTCATTCGATTATTTCGGACGCACAAGCACTCCTAAGCAGACTGAGATAGTCCAGCATATCTTCGCCCAGTGCGATAAGAACGGCTACATAACGGAGAAGGAGACGGAGCAGCTTTATTGCCCCGACTGCCAGCGCTTTCTAGCTGACAGATTCGTTTCCGGCACCTGCCCGCACTGTGGCTACGATGGGGCGAGGGGGGACCAGTGCGAGAAATGCGGAACGCTTCTCGACCCGACAGAGCTTGTTGATCCGAAATGCTCTGTATGCGGAGCAACCCCTGTTCTAAAGAAGACGAAGAATCTTTATATCAATCTCCCGAAAATCCTTCCTATATTCAAGGAGTGGATGGATAAAGCATCCACCGATGGGTTCTGGGCAAAGAATGCTGTCCAGATAACCAATTCCTGGCTCCGCGATGGCCTTCAGGAGAGGTGTATTACCAGGGACCTGAAGTGGGGTATCCCTGTCAACAAGCCAGGATACGAGGATAAGGTCTTCTATGTCTGGTTCGATGCTCCGATTGGCTATATCTCCATCACGGCGAACAAGACCGATGACTGGGAGTACTGGTGGCGTGATCCTGAAAACACCGAGCTCTATCAGTTCATAGGGAAGGATAATATCCCATTCCACACAGTTATATTCCCATGCTCCCAGCTCGCTACAGGGGAGAAATGGACGATGCTCTACCATATGTCTTCTACGGAGTATCTGAACTATGAAGGAGGGAAGTTCTCCAAGAGCAAGGGTATCGGAATATTCGGCAATGATGTCGAGGAAACGGGTATCCCTGCAGACGTCTGGCGTTTCTATATGTTCTACAACAGGCCGGAGAAAGCTGATTACACATTCACCTGGAATGACTTCCAGGACAAGGTGAACAAAGAGCTTATCGGGAACCTTTCGAATCTTGTGAACCGCACTCTTACCTTTGTAAAGAGGTTCTATGATGGCAAACTCGGAGAAGGGGAACTGGACCAGACTATCGTGGAAGCTGCAAGGGCCAAGGAGGAAGAGATTACGAAAGCTCTGGAGAGATCCGACGAGCGCGATGCCATCCACCTCATATTCGAGCTTTCGGATATAGGCAACAAGGCATTCCAGGATGGAGAGCCATGGAAGAAGAGGAAGGAGAATCCGGAGGAAGCTGAGAAGCTTCTCAGAACGCTTCTTTATCTCATAAGGGACCTGGCAGTCATGGTGACACCTTATATGCCATCAACCGGCGACCGCATCCTCTCTTTTATTGGTTCCGAAAAAGCTAAGTGGGATACAGTCGGTTCTTTCGAGGGGCCGGTGGTCGTTTCCAATGCAGAGCTTCTGTTTCAGAAGCTGGAGGATGACAGGATCAATGAGCTGCGTGAACGCTATTCCGGATCGCAGCAGGAAAGACTTGAGAGGGAGAAGGCAGATTCTCCGAAGGAAGGAAATAAAATGGAAGAGAATAAGGAAGATATCCTTGAGAGATTCTCTCACAAGGTGATTCTCAAGGTATCTAAGATTGTCAAGGTCGAGAAGCACCCCGGCGGTGATAAGCTTTACATCCTCACGCTTGACTGCGGAGAGGAGGAGCCGAGAGTAATAGTCTCCTCAATCGTTCCGTTCTACAAGGAAGAGGAGCTTCTTGGACACAATATCGTGCTTGTATCCAACCTCAAGCCGGCTAATTTCCGCGGAGTGAAGAGCAGGGGTATGCTCCTTGCTGCTTCCGATCCGACAGCAGAGGATCCACACTCGACCTGCGAAGTCATCTTCGCCGATGATATAGAGCCGGGTACAGTTCTCAAGTATGAGGGCGAGGGAGATTCTGAGAAGGTGACAACATACCTCAAACCGGAACATTTCTTCGAGATGCCGATGAAGACCATCGATGGCTTTGTGACGATTGAAGGACGCAAGATAGGCCATGATGGTAAATTCCTCAGCGTTTCAAAATATGTCAACGGCAATGTTGGCTAAGGAGGAATTATGGCGCTTGATCTCGATTCGATTCATGTAAGACTTGCAAAGGCTCAAGGCCAGATAGCAGCTGTTGACCGGATGATTTCATCCGGTGACAGTGCTGAGAGAATCCTTGTTCAGATTAATGCGGCAAAGTCTGCGATGCATAAAGTCGCGCTCCTCATTGCTGAGGACTATGTCTCATCTCTTATTGAAGAAGGCGACGAAAAGAAGGCTGAGGAAGCCAAGGTTGTCATCGAGCGCTTCTCATCGCTTCTCTGACAGCAGTCTGTGAACAGCGCGCCTGAATTCCGAGCCGCGCTCGAATTCATTGGCAAAATACTCATCAGCATAGGCCCCGGGGGAAAGAAGGATTATCTCCGGGGTATCTCTTTTTCCCCTGTGGTCCAGTGCAGCTTCATATGCGGCCATGGTCGCATCCTGCATCGATGAGAATGGGCCGGAGAATTTCAATCCCTCGCGCCGTATGAGTGGTATGAGCTTCTCTGTTAGGCTTCCGGAAAGCAGCGTGAGCGAGACAGCTTCATCCAGCGGTTCTTTCAGTTCTGTAAGATCTATATTGCTTTTATCCGTGCCGCCTATGATCAGGTGGACGGGAGTACCCTTCATTCCGCGCATCGAGAATGAGACGGAGAGGGGAAGTACCGATGATGAGTCGTTTATGAATGATATCCCATCGGAGACAGCGATGAGCTCAAGCCTGTTTGGTATTCCCCTGTAGCCACGGAACGCAGATACTATTTCCTTCTTCCTGTATCCCAGAGCCTTGATGCACTCCCATGCAAGCTCCTTTCCAGCTTTGTTCTTGAAAGGGTTCGTAAGCGATGGATATCCCTTTACCTTTGCTTTCGGGATGATACCGGAAAAAAGCATTTTCTCCTTAAGAAAGCGGGGTATTATGAGTTTTCGTATCCAGGGTCCGATGAAAAGCGAGCCTTCGGAAGTCATATCGGAAGGGGAGGTCGGAATCGGGATGGTATCAGTTATTGCTGCTATGTCTATCCTTGGCCATACATAGCCAAGTGACTGTGCCGTATCCTTGACCTGCCATAGCGACATTTCGATAATCACCGCATCGTAAAGCTTGTCATCATTCTCTATATCCGAAAGGAGGTGGAAGGCAGAGTAACCAAGGCCTTCGGAGAAAGCCGCCTTCACTCCAAGCGAATTGAGCGCATCGGAGAGGGCCGAAGCTGTACTTGTCTTTCCCTTCGAGCCCGCGATTATGATTCGCTGCATTCTCTCTGTCTTAGGGTTCTCCAGCAGCGCTGCTATGTCATTGGTGATGCTTTTTGCCTTCTTCTTTACGAGGTATGGGATGGGCACTCCTGGAATCTTCACAACCAGGTCTGCCTTCTCGACGGAGTCCATCACATCATCCTTTGATATGAAAACCGCGCCTTTTGACTCAAGAAGCTTAACCATCGGCTCATTCTCCCTTTTTGTTGGGGACCCGATGATTTCCACGCTGTTTCCAAGCTTGAGATAATACTCAGCAGCCTCGGCTCCACCTCCAGAAGCTCCAAGGCCAAGGATAAGGACTCTCACGCCTATGATTATAGACAGATTGCTATGATGGTGGAAGGTAGAATAAGGTGGAGCGGGGTAGTGAATTACAACTAGTGACAGCTATTTCATTCCATTGGGAAATGAATGGAAGAGAGTTTTCCGATGCCACTTGACAGTTGAAACTCAAAAACGCACAATGAACCGGTAATTACACTATATTCCAATTGGAAGGATAAGGAGCAGAATTGTGCCTTGCGGAAAGAAAAGAAAGAAGCATAAGATAGCAACTCACAAGAGAAAGAAAAGACTCAGAATGAATAG
>CALXXO010000144.1 GCA_944392705.1 uncultured Spirochaetaceae bacterium | reverse complement strand
CAGTTTGCAATCGCTTCTGCTGTTCAGGCTGTAGAGGAAAGCGGTGTTATCGGAACTCTTCCTCCGGAGAGAGTCGCAGTGTATTTCGGAAGCGGCATCGGAGGAATCCAGACATTCACAACAGAGCACAACAAGCTCCGTGACAGAGGTCCGGGAAGGGTTTCTCCTTTCTTCGTTCCGATGATGATCGCAAATATGGCAGCAGGCATGATCGCAATACGTTTCAACTGCCAGAATGCAGCGCTTCCGGCTGTCACAGCCTGTGCTTCAGGTTCCAATGCAATAGGAGAAGCACTCAGGGCCATCAGACATGGTTATGCAGATGCAGCAATCACAGGAGGTGCGGAAGCGGCTATCACAGAAGCAGGTGTTGCAGGATTCGTGAATATGCAGGCGCTTTCAACAGCAACAGATCCTAATGCAGCTTCGCTTCCTTTCGACAAGAGAAGAGCTGGTTTTGTAATCGGAGAAGGTGCTGCAGCACTCATCCTCGAGGAATACGAGCACGCTGTGAAGAGAGGTGCCAAGATCTATGGCGAGATAATCGGTTACGGATCGACCTGCGATGCTTATCACATTACAGCTCCACGCCCGGATGCAGATGGTGGCAGAAGAGCCATGGTCGAAGCAATGAAGGAAGCTGGATACAGAAGCGGAGAGAGCGTTTACATAAACGCACACGGCACAGGCACACCGCTTAACGACAAAGGCGAGACAATCGCAATCAAAGGTGCACTGGGAGAGGAAGAAGCCAGAAAGGCCGTGATCAGCTCAACGAAATCAATGACAGGACATATGCTTGGAGCCGCAGGTGCAATCGAAGCTATCGCCTGTCTGAAAGCGCTGGAGACAGATATCATACCTCCGACAATCAATCTCCTCGAGCCAGATCCGGAGTGCGACCTCGATTACGTCCCGAACACTGCACGCGAGAAGAGAATCGATCTTGCCCTCTCCAACTCGCTTGGATTCGGCGGCCACAATGCTTGTCTCGCATTCAGGAGGGTTTAATGAAGGAAGAAGCAATCAGAAAATATGCAGGTCTGATGAAAGAACTGGACCTGACAGGACTTGAGGTAAAAGAGGATGGCTATGAGCTGCGCCTGGAGCGCGGCGGCCGCCCTGTACCAGCAAGCACAGAAACATATGTAGTGGCAGATTCTGCTCCGGAAGCAAAGCCAGAGGTAAAGGCAGAGGAAGGAACTGTCATCACATCTCCAATGGTAGGTGTCTTCTATGCAGCTCCTGCTGAGAACGCCGAACCCTTTGTGAAAGTCGGCAGCAAGGTCAGGAAAGGAGATACCCTCTGCCTGATCGAAGCCATGAAGCTGATGAATGAGATAGCTTCTGAAGAGAGCGGAACAATCCTCGAAATATACGCCACAAACGGCAAAATCGTGGAGTACGGCGCACCACTTTTCAGAATCGGGAGGGCATAATGGACAGAGAAGGAATCATGAACATACTTCCTCACAGAAACAGTATGCTGCTTCTTGATGAGGTGGAGAGAGAAGGCGATACAGCACACGGAAAGTACAAGGTCAAAGGTACAGAGTTCTTCCTCGATGGGCACTTCCCTTCAGCCCCGATTGTCCCAGGTGTCATTCTCTGCGAGATAATGGCGCAGTCCGCCTGCATCCTTCTCGATGGAACAATCGGTAGCGATAAGCTTCCTGTCTACGCAGGGCTGGACAAGGTCCGCTTCAAATCGCCTGTACGTCCAGGAGATACATTCGAAACAAAGTGCAGAATCACAAGATCGATGGGACCTTTCTTCTTTGGAGAAGGTGAAGGCTACGTCGATGGAAAGCTCTGCATTTCAGCATCCTTCTCGTTCTGTATAACAGACAAGGAGAGCGTATGTTCTCCAAAATCCTGATTGCAAACCGCGGAGAGATAGCCGTAAGAGTAATCAGGGCCTGCAAGGAGATGGGCATCAAGACTGTCGCGGTCTTCTCTGAAGCTGACAGGGATGCCCTGCATACAGCACTTGCGGATGAGAGCATCTGCATTGGCCCTGCGGCCGCTGCAGACAGCTATCTCAACATGGAAAGAATAGTAAGCGCGGCGCTTGCTACAAAAGCTTCAGCAATCCATCCTGGCTATGGATTCCTGTCCGAGAATGCCGAATTCGCAGCTCTCTGCAGGAAGAATGGAATAGCTTTCATCGGCCCCTCAGCCGAGGAGATGGAAAGGCTGAGCGATAAATCGAGAATCAAGCAGATTGCAGCTGAAGCAGGACTCAGCGTAATACCGGGAACAGATACCCTCGACAGCGTGGAGGAAGCCCTGGAAGCCGCATCGCGCCTTGGCTATCCTGTAATGCTGAAGGCCCGCTCCGGTGGTGGTGGAAGAGGTATAAGACCCGCGTATTCAGCGGAAGAGCTGAAGGAAGCTTTTCCATTGTCAGTGGCGGAAAGCCTTGCTGCATTCGGAGACGGCGGAGTCTATCTCGAGAAATGCATCACACCTGCAAAACATATAGAAGTCCAGGTTCTGGCGGATGAGCATGGCAATGCTGTCGCGCTGGGAGAAAGGGACTGCTCAATCCAGCGCCATCACCAGAAGCTTGTGGAGGAATCGCCCTCCCCTGCCGTCACTCCGGAAATGCGGGATGCACTGATGGAGAGAGCAGAGAGCGCTATAAAGAAGATCGGGTATACGGGAGCTGGTACTCTTGAGTTTCTGATGGACAGGGATGGTAATTTCTGGTTCATGGAGATGAATGTAAGGCTGCAGGTCGAGCACGGCGTCACTGAAATACTGACAGGAGTCGATCTTGTCAAGTGGCAGATAAGAATAGCAGCAGGTGTTCCTATCCCATTCACCAGGAAGAGCGTCAGACTGAGAGGTGCGGCGATTGAATGCAGAATCAATGCGCTCACCCCTGGAATGATCAAGTCAATTCATATACCGGGAGGACCGTTCGTACGTTTTGACACCTACCTTGAGCCTGGAACAATGGTTCCGCCATATTATGATTCCCTAGTTGGGAAGCTCATGGTATTCACAGGTACAAGGGAAGAAGCGATAAGGAAGATGAAAGCGTATCTCTGTGAACTTCTGATAGATGGAATAAAGACCAACATCGAAGAGGAGCTTCAGATAATAAGCGATCCAAGCTTTGAATCCGGAGATTACGATACGAACTTCATGGAAGGAAAATAATGGGCATTCTAAAATTCCTCTACAAACCGCAGAACGAGCTGGAAAAAGATGGCAGAAATGCTGAACCGCCAGCCGGAGAGAAAGAGTATACGTGCCCGAACTGTCATAGGACACTTGTTGAAAGCGTTCTTGAAGGCCAGGACTGGGTATGTATGTGCGGCCATCATTTCCGCATAGGAGCCCGGAAGAGGATTTCGATGATGACCGATAACGGCACATTCGAAGAGCTCTTCTCTTCGATTGTCACCAACGATCCGCTTGCATTCCCCGGATACCAGAAGAAACTGGAGAAAGCAAGGGACGCTAGCGGAGAGAAGGAGTCTGTCGTCACAGGCGTATGTCGTATCGAAGGTATCAAGACCGCAATATTCGTCATGTCCCCCGACTTCATGATGGGGTCAATGGGAGCTGCGACAGGAGAGAAGATCACAAGGCTTTTCGAATATGCCACAGAGCACGCTCTTCCGGTAATCGGATGGACAGTCTCCGGAGGAGCCAGAATGCAGGAAGGGCTGCTGTCTCTCATGCAGATGGCAAAGACAAGCGGCGCAGTTCTCCGGCATTCCGATGCGGGGCTTCTGTACATAACAGTGCTTACTGACCCTACAACAGGTGGTGTCACAGCATCTTTTGCAATGGAAGGCGACATAATCATCGCAGAGCCAGGTGCAACGGTAGGTTTTGCGGGCCGCAGAGTCGTTGAGCAGACGACGATGGAATCGCTGCCAAGGGATTTCCAGACTTCCGAGTTCATCCTCGAGCATGGTTTTGCAGATGCTATCACAGCACGCGGCAACGAAAAGAAGCTTCTTGCTGAGCTTCTGAGAATGCATGGAGGACAGCATGACAGCATATGACAGAGTCAGAACGGCAAGAAGCACCACAAGGCCGACTGCCCAGGATTATATAGCAGGAATGTTCACATCATTCATAGAGCTCCATGGGGACAGAAGATTCCGCGATGATGAAGCTATCATGGGCGGCCTTGCATACCTCAATGGAAAGCCTGTGACAGTAATAGGAATAGAGAAAGGCCACAGCACTATCGAAAGGATGCGCCGTTCCTTCGGGGCCCCGGAGCCAGAGGGATACAGAAAAGCCCTGAGACTCATGAAACAGGCTGAGAAATTCCATCGTCCGGTAATCCTTTTTGTCGACACATCAGGTGCTTTCTGTGGCATAGGTGCAGAAGAAAGAGGACAGGGACAGGCGATTGCCGAGAACCTTATGGAGATGATGGGACTGAAAACCCCAGAACTCTCGATATTCATCGGCGAAGGGGGAAGCGGCGGTGCACTGGCCCTTGCTGTATCGGACAAAGTCTGGATGCTCGAGAACGCTGTTTATTCGGTAATATCACCGGAAGGGTGTGCAAGCATTCTCTATAAAGATGCGGCAGAAGCACCGAAAGCGGCGGAAAGCCTTAAGCTGACAGCAGACGATGCCCTGTCATTCGGTATCGCAGAGCGCGTTATAAGCGAGGAAGGCCTTGGTACTGCAGCCTTCTATAAAAAACTTGCAGACGA
>CALXXO010000143.1 GCA_944392705.1 uncultured Spirochaetaceae bacterium | reverse complement strand
ACAACGATATCGGCATCGTAGCCGGGCTCGAAGGATCCAGTCTTGCCGAAATAGCTTCCACCTCCCTTTGTTGCAAGGTAGAAAGCTTCTGCAAATCTGAGAGAATGTCCGCTTGACTGGTCGAATCTCCACCTGAGCTTGCTGACTGCTATTGCATCCTGAATCATCCTGAACATCGAAATCGAGGAACCTCCGGCAACATCCGTTGCAAGCCCTACCCTGATTCCCGCCTCCAGATATTTCCTGATGGGGGCAATTCCCGAAGAGAGATTCGTATTCGAAGATGGTGAATGGGCAATGAAAGTGCCGCAATCGGAAAGGAGCTTTATCTCATCATCATTCAGCCATACGCAATGGGCCATGATCGTCCGGCCATTGAGCATACCGAACGCGCGGTATACATCCGCATAGCTCGAGGACCAAGGGCAGAGTTCCTTCACCCAGTCTATCTCTGAAAGGTTCTCATCGAGATGGGACTGTATCGGAAGAGAATATCTCTCTGCGATTCTTCCAAGCTCCTTCATCAAACCATCGCTGCACGATGGAACGAAGCGAGGTGTTATCGTGGGCATCACGTCCTCGAAGCGTCCTGCACACGCTATGAAACGCTCCGTCTCAGCTATAGATGACTCAGAGCTTTCAGTGAGGTAATCGGGGCTGTTCCTGTCCATATTGACCTTGCCGACATAACCGGAAAGCCCGGCTTTCTGAAGCTTCTCCATCAGTAAAAGCGTTGAATCCGTATGGATTGTCCCGAATACAGACACACGTGTGGTGGCACTTTTCCTGAGATCTGAAGCAAATGCGGAATAAGCCCTCTCCGCATACACGGCATCCTTATACCTGCCCTCCTCTGGGAAAGCATGGCGGTTCAGCCAGTCAAGGAGCTCCTCATCCATATAAAGGCCGGCAAATGAATACTGCGGAGCATGGAGATGAAGGTCCGATAGCCCCGGGATGACAAGCGAGCCATCTGTCTCAATAATCTCGCAATCTGGCCTGGACTGTGATACAGATAAGACTTTACCATCGCTGACAGTAAGATACCCACCCTCAAAGTATCTGAATGCGCCAGGGGTTTCCGACCATATTATGTCGCCATGAATAGAAAAAGCTGCCATATAGAACCTCCGGATGTAGCTGGGCTTTTTACGGCAGCCGGTAGAGACACCTCCCCTTATTGGAGGCTTATACATCCAAGCTCAGTGTAACACAGATTTTCTCACAAAGAAAGCACACTGAAAAAACACACTCTAAAATTGACAGCTTTCCCGGCGTTAGAGTAGCATCTAAGGGTGCGTGAAGATAATCCCAGGGTAACGAGGACAAAAGGCTATCTCAAGGAAGCTCTCATAGAGCTTTTGAAAACAATGCCCTTCGAGAACATTACAATAAAGGCGATATGCCAGAAAGCTGCGGTCAACAGAAGTACTTTCTATGCCTATTACACCTGTCCGAGAGACCTTATAGAGGAGATTGAATCCGATATTCTGTCAAAGCTTCCGGATTATAACCCTGGCAATCCGAAGCCTTTCATAGATTCAATTATACAGTTCATGGGATACATAAAGGAAACAGGAGATGCTTTCCGCATCCTCCTGTCGACAACGGCGGATACAACATTCGGAGAACAGGTAGTAGCTGCTGTGATGGATAAATACGAGGATTTCGCGACGCTTCAGAATCAGGAAGAGCGTAAGATGGCCTTCATATTCGTTGTCAACGGCGTTGTCGGAATAGTCAGGGAATGGATAAAAAGCGACTTCCAGCTCAGCGTCGATAGAATATCCAGAATGATTATCGACATGGCTTTCGGCGCTGTCGGACTCAACCCATCGGATGCTTACAACAGCTGATATGCATATTTTTGCAATTTTTATTCATTTTCTGCATATTTAATTTGACTACAGGCTCCATTTGACAGAAAATTTCCAGAAAAGGAGTCGCAAATGGCTGAAATCCGTTTTTACGGTGGAGAGGAAATCCCACTAGAACTGCACAAGGTAAGAATTGTACAGAAGCTGGATCTAGTACCTGTCGAAAGAAGAGCAGAAGCAATGGCTGAAGCAGGATTCAACACATTCCTGCTCAAAAACAAGGATATCTATCTCGATATGCTCACTGACAGCGGCGTGAACGCCATGAGCGACAGGCAACTTGCTGCAATGATGGTTGCGGATGACAGCTATGCAGGCAGCGCGACATTCACAAGGCTGACAGAGAAGCTCACAGAGCTTTTCGGTACAGAATACTTCCTCCCAGCTCACCAGGGAAGAGCCGCGGAGAACATCATAGCGATGACCTTCGTGAAAAAGGGTTCCATCATACCGATGAACTATCATTTCACCACCACGAAAGCCCATATAACAAGGCTTGGAGGATACGTAGAGGAACTTGTTGCAGATGAAGGGGTGAAAATCGAGAGTGACTGCCCTTTCAAAGGAAATTTCGATCTGGAGAAACTCGAGAAGCTTCTGAAAGAAAAACATGACAGGATTCCTTTAATGAGGATAGAAGCAGGAACCAACCTCATCGGTGGACAGCCATTGTCGCTTGAGAATATCGAGAAGGCCTGCGATATCGCGCACAGCTATGGGGTCCTGACAGTCCTCGATGCAAGTCTACTGCAAGATAATCTTTACTTCATAAAGACCAGAGAGAAAGCCGCTCAAAATCTCTCGCTCCGGGAGATAACCAGACGTATTTCCAGCAAGATGGATATCATCTACTTCTCAGGCAGGAAACTTGGATTCGCCAGGGGCGGAGGAATATCAATCCACGATAAAGCACTTTATCTTAAGATGAGAGAGCTTGTTCCGATGTTCGAAGGTTTCCTCACCTATGGAGGAATGAGCGTAAGGGAAATGGAAGCAATGACAGTCGGTCTCGAAGAGTCGATGGATATCGATGTCATATCCCAGGGACCGCTCTTCATAAAATATATGACAGATGAGCTTATCAAGCGTGGAGTTCCTGTCGTAACACCTCCAGGAGGGCTCGGATGCCACCTGGATGCAACCCGCTTCATCCCCCATGTAAGGCAGGAAGAGTATCCAGCAGGTTCGCTTGCCGCGGCTGTATACATTGCTGGCGGAATAAGGGGAATGGAAAGGGGCACTATCTCCGAGCAGAGGGAAGAAGACGGATCTGAGCACCTTGCAGCTGTAGAGCTTCTGAGACTGGCTCTTCCAAGGCGAGTGTTCACGCTCTCCCAGGTCAAATATGCAGTCGATAGAATCTCCTGGCTCTATGATAACAGAAATCTTATAGGAGGACTAAAGTTCATAGAGGAGCCATCATCGCTCCGATTCTTCTTCGGACGCCTTGAACCGGTATCACCATGGCCCGAAGCGCTTGTAAAAGCATTCAGGAAGGAGTTCGGGGAGAGCCTTTAGTGACGGTCGGTCATGAGCTTCTCGACATAGGCATAGTTTGAATGGGCGGCAGCAATCAGCAGTATGTCGCCCGCCCTTATCTGATAATTCCCATCCGGAATGAAATTATCGTCCACTTCGGCTCTCCGCACGCCAGCGATTGTAATGCGTCCGCTTAACGGGAGATCCCTTAGTTTGCGTCCAATATACCTGAAATCATCAGTGACTTCGTATTCATAAACCTCAAGTTCTCCATCGAAGAGCGTATGAAGGCTCTGGATGCTATCGCTACGAAGGAAGCGGACAATCGCATCTACAGTGGTATTAGTTGTGGAAATCACACCATCTATATCCATTGCTTCAGCAAGCGGGATGTAGCTGTTGTTCGTCTTTATAAGCGAAACCGCACGCTTCACCCCCAGCCGCTTTGCATAACTGGCCGCAATGATATTCAGCTCATCATTATCTGTGATGGCCGCAAGGAAATCCGCCTGGTAAAGCCTTTCCTCCTCCCAGAACGATTCATCCGAGATAGCACCATTGAGAACGATTATCTCTGGAAACTCCTTTGCAAAGCGCTCGCAGACACCGCCGTCCTTTTCAACGAGGAACACCCTCTTTCTTTCATCTGCAGACATTGAATGAAGTGCAAACCTTGCAATCCTCGTTCCCCCAACAAGGACAATCCGCCGAAGCTTTCCTTCCTTTGTATCTGTCAGTCGTCCATAAATCTCGCTAGATTCATCATCATCAACCACCAGCCCTATCTCATCGCCTTCGAAAATCACAGTGTCTCCTGATGGAGTGAATACCTTCCCTCTTCTTTTTATTCCTATCACAACGAATCTTCCGGGAATCTCCCTTCTGATCTCGGAAAGCGTACGACCTTCGAAGATGCTTTTCCTGGCGACCTTCCTGGAAAACATCATGAACCCTGCATATGGGAAGTATTCGAAATCCCTGAAAAGACCAGTACTTATGATACCTGCAATACGTCCAGCAGCTTCCTGCTCTGGATTGACGATGTGGGAAATTCCCAGGACATCTCCATCTCCTGTCCCCAGATAGCTGATGCTCCTTATTGCGGCAATCGTCATGCCGACATTCCTGAAAGATGATGAGACTATACCGCACGCGACAAGATTGGTCTCATCGCTGTCGGTGACAGCAATAACGGCTTCTGCATCCGCAGCTCCGGCCTCCTTTAACATCTCTATGTCGGTGGCTGAACCGCAGATTGCCATACAATCGAGCTTCGATGTTGCAGCCGCACACCTTTCGCTGCTGCTATCGAGAAAGACTACGGATTTCCTCTCCTCTATGAGATGACGTGCAAGCCTTAATCCTCTGCGACCTGCTCCAAGAATCACTATTCTCATTCAACCTCCAGCTTACCGATTCC
>CALXXO010000142.1 GCA_944392705.1 uncultured Spirochaetaceae bacterium | reverse complement strand
GATTCTGGTTCTGCCTTTGGGGGTTCGAGTCCCTCCATCCCAGGAGTAAAATGGTCCCTTCGTCTAACGGTTAGGACGGGAGATTCTCAGTCTCTAAATAGCGGTTCGATTCCGCTAGGGACTATAAAGAGCGGTCAGAGATGGCCGCTTTTCCTTTATTAAGAATACTTCAGTTTTTGCACAATAATTCACATTGTTTTTCCAGTTAACAGTAATATACAATTAGGGAAGATGGAGGTTCTCATGAGAAAACTTACTTTTCTCTTAATTGCCTTATTGCTTATTTCCCCTGTATTCGCAGGTGGATCTAAGGAGCAGTCAATTGTCAATGAAGATGGTACTGTAGACATCGATTTATGGTACGGTGCAGCAGTCACCGAAGCTGGTCCTATACCGGAGGATTGGGTTGGATACGATATCATCAGAGATGAGCTCGGCATAAATCTGAAGCTGACAGTACTCCCCTCTTCCGATCAGGATCAGAATGTAAAGGTTCAGGCAGCAGGAGCTGGAAACAATCTTCCGGATGTATTCCTAGTCCAGCGCCCGGTTCTGCAGAATCTTGTAGACCAAGGGCTCATTGCACCACTTGGAGAGGATTTCTTCGCAGCAATGCCTACTCGTACAGCGAAGTACCACGATGCAGATTCAATCAATCATGCAACAATCGATGGAACCTGCTGGGGAATGGCAGTGCCTGCAGAGAGCGTTGGAATCGAGTTCCTTTGTGTCCGCCAGGATTGGCTTGATAACCTAGGACTCGAAGTCCCGACAACCCTCGATGAATTCTATGATGTTCTCTATGCATTCACATACAACGATCCAGATGGAAATGGACTTGATGATACCTATGGTTTCGGAGCCTTTATCGAGTCCAATGCAACGCTGAAGGGTTATCCGGGATCGAGATTGTGGCCAATTATGGGAGCATTCAATGTTCCTGGACTCTGGGATTTCACAAGAGAGAACCTTGGACTTTCGCTGCTTAATCCTGATTTCTATGATTTCATGGTGTTCATGAAAAAGTGCATCGACAATGGTGTAATTGATCCTAACTGGCTTTCATACAAGAAGGATGATTTCAGAGCTGCCTGGAAACAGGGAAGATTCGGAATGATGTATGAACAGTGGGCTGCCCTCTCTGCAGAAGCCAACTATGCTCCTTTTGATGCAAACTTCCCGGACGGAGAATGGAAGGTAATCAACCCACCGACAGGACCGGATGGATACTGCTATACTGGAGCTCTCGACAAGACATACCGCATCTATGCTGTATCTCAGAAAGCCGCAGATGCAGGAAAGCTTCCGTATATCGAGAAGCTCTTCGAATGGATGGGCACTGATGAAGCCTATTACCTCCTCGGTTATGGTGTCGAGGGAGAGAACTACATCATCGACGAAAATGGCCAGGTATCGACAGAAGGTCTTGGCGATAACGCATTCACAGGGGCTCAGGGACAGGTAATGACACAGCTCAGGAACCTTGTGTTCTTCAACACACCTGATGAGACAGCTGTCAGATTCCCCGATTATGTTTGTGCAAATTCAGGGAAGACTATGTCCCCTGTCAGCTACTGCATAGCTGCAAGCGAAGTGCCATGGAAGATGGCTGTAGGTTCAGGCATCATGCCAACACCATCATCGGATGTTCAGCGCTTCTTCGAACAGGGACTGGCTGAGTTCTTCTCCGGCCAGAGAGAACTTAACCCTGAGAACTGGCAAAGCTTCCTCGATGATTTCCTGAAGATGGGCGGACAGGAATGGAACGATGAAGGCGTTGCATTTGCAGAAGCAAACAACCTTGTAATCGAGTAATTAATCAATGTTCTGCATTGCCGGGTCTATAGCCCGGCATTTGTTTTAACTATAATCATTGCAGGAGACAAAAATGCTTGATCATACTACACCTGAAAACGTTGGAATAAATACAGAGACAATCATTGAAGCGATTTCATATCTGGAAGCCCAGGGGGTTCCTATGCACAGCTTTATTGTTGCAAGGAAAGGCTTGATAGCAGCGGAGATTTACTGGAAGCCCTGGCACCGCGATAAGCTCCATAGGGTCTATTCATGTACAAAAAGCTTTGTTTCCCTTGCAATATCATTCCTTATTGATGATGGCCTTATTGAATTGGATGATCATATTACAGATTTCTTCACGGAATATCTTCCTTCCCCTTGTCCCTATGAGCTTGATGATATGACTATCCGCGATATGCTCATGATGCGTACCTGTCATAGAAGAACAACATACAAAGAAGGTGGCCGTGGAAACTACATTCCATCGTTCAGAAAGGACTGGGTACGTTCATTCTTCCAGGTCGCTCCAGATCACGAACCTGGCGCTTTCTTCATCTATGATACATCCTCCACCCATGTACTGGGAGCTCTCGTTGAGAAGCTTACAGGAATAGAGCTTATCGAATACCTCAGAATAAAACTGCTTGATAAGCTTTCAGTTGCTGAATCCACATACATATTGAAAGATCCTGAGGGTGTATCAGCAGGAGGATCTGGACTAATGATACGCCCAGTTGATCTTCTTTCTGTAATGGAACTAATCCGTAAAGGTGGCGATGGAATAATAAATGAGGATTATCTCAAGGAAGCTACATCATCGTTGTCAGAAACAGAGACAGGTTCATGCGGAACTGAAGCTGACAGGAAATGTGGTTATGGTTATCAATTCTGGAGGATGAGCCACAATTCATATGCGATGGTAGGTCTTGGAGGACAGTTTGCAATCGCAGTTCCTGATAAGGAAATGACGATTGTCACAACAGCTGATACGCAGATGAATCCTGGCTGGGACCAGGACATAATGCGAGCTGTCTGGATGATTGTCGATAATGCAGGAGAACCCAAGAAAGAAAACAAGGAAAAGGAAATCGAATTGAAGCGAATATCGGAATCTCTATCAATCCCTGTATCAAAAGGGAAAGCAGGAAAATCTGCATATTATGGTAGAAAGTTCAGCTTCAAAGAGAATATGCTTGGTCTGGAATCGCTTGTTCTTACAGATAAAACATTCAGTATGAAAGTCAAAGGAAGTAGCTATTCATTCAGCTACACACCAGGAATTAATACACAGAATACCTTCCCTATTCCACAGTTGTCCCCATGCTATGTTTCTGGCGGATGGCTTCCTGATGATACATTTTCACTTTATGTACAGTTCTCAGGAGAAGAACAAGGAACGCTACGTATACAGCTAGGATTTAACTTCATTGCAGTTTCGGTACTAATGCATCTAAACGGTGAAATAAGTCTGGAGGGTTTTGAAGGGGTTGCATCTGGTAAGTGTGAACTAGCTCAAAAGCGCTAAGTCAATATTGATTTAATTTACTTGTCCACTCAATCAAGGAATACCACTCTCTGATGGATAGGCGATGTTTTTATTCGTGTAGGTGGCTATGCGTCTCACCACTTACGCGAATAAAACCGAAAGGAGATCTATGGAAAAGACAGATGTGTAAGTCGAATTTACAGTTTGTCAAAAGTGGACATAAGAGTGAAATGCTTTATTATATTTCGTGATGAAAAGCCGTTGACTTTATTATATATAGCAAGTATTTTATCACAAGTTATTATAATCACTTGCCAAAGTAGCTCAGTGGTAGAGCAGCTCACTCGTAATGAGCAGGTCGCGGGTTCAATTCCCATCTTTGGCTCTGGCCCAGTTTTACTGGGTCTTTTTTTCACCAAAATGATGGTTTTCTTGCTATATGGGTTATATGGTGAAAGCAGAAATATGCAAAGTGGTTTCGAAAAGATTCCTAGACGAAGGACAGAAAGTAAACAAAGCCAGAAAGTTCACAATCAAATCTGGAATCTATACAGCATCACTTAGGGTCGGTACAAAGACCTTGATTATCAACATACATAAAAAAAGCAATGTACTTGTATCAGTTACTTTCAGAAATAAGGATATTGAAACCATCGGTTTTTCTAATTCTGCGATAATAATCAAATGCAATTACTTCAAAACACCAATAGCAATTCCACTGAAGAAAGAATGCAGAACCAAAGCAAACCTTTCCGAAAGAGTTAAAAACCGGGATATTGCTTTGTATACTGATGGTGGTTTCATCCAGCCCCTCGGTGCCTGGTCATATTTCATTGTCTCAGATGACTGGGAAATTGCTTCAAAGACATACTTGAGAAAAGAGACCACCAGTTATGATATGGAAGTCATTGCTATCCTAAAGGGACTGGAAAGGCTGAAGAATACAAGTCCAAAGAGTATTACTGTCTTCTCAGATGCTATTCATCTTATGGCCGCTATGAATGGGGAAACCACTCCACATGGAAAGATGAAAAGCTATGTAAGGAAATATAGAAAACTTGTATCAACTTTCAAGTGTCCAGTTAATTGGAAATGGGTACGTTCGCATTCTACAGATTATTGGAATAAACAATGTGATAAGGCTATAAGAACAAAGTTTAAACAGTATTTAAACAAATGATATTTATATAGCTATACTACATTTCATATCCAAGAATTATACCGAAACCCAGTTTATCCAGACTAGCTTCAATACCGGCTTTTAATCCAAGCCATCTATATTCTGCATATAATTTCCTGTATTTATACCCTGCTTCAATACTCATATTTGATGCAATATCATAAATAAATGATATTTTTGGAATAGATAGAATATCGAAATCATACGAAGGTATCATAGCTTTCCATATAAGCTGCGAAGCTATATCACTTAGCTCTGCAGATATGTGAAAGTCTTCCCTATCCCATTTCAATCCAAGTGAAGCGTCAGGGGGAGTAAAATAAATATTCTCATCTTCATGGAACTGGAATCCATTC
>CALXXO010000141.1 GCA_944392705.1 uncultured Spirochaetaceae bacterium | reverse complement strand
GATTCGGGTGTAGTAAATAGAACTGAGTAGTCTAAAAGCAAGACTAAATTCATCGTATGGAATAGGATGCGTACCATCCCCAAAGATATACTGATTACTAAAACGAGTATATTCGATAATATCATCAGTCGTTGTTGAAGAATCGTTTCCTCCCGCGAGCTTGCTGAGTGTTTCATGGCTTAATAGATTATATCTGTTGCTGACACGGCGCAAACCATCAAGTTCAACGATGCTGCCGCAATACTTCGGAAGCATACCTTTTTCTCGCTTGATAAACACAAATGTTAAGCCGAGGGAGTTAACATATTCCTCACCTTCAACAGGTGCTTCCGGTATATATTTTGAAAATGCCTTTTCCTTAATGTCGTAATCGTCCAGAACAAAGCATATAATTTGAGTGTGCTTTTCTGATACGCCATTATCATCAGAATCCTCTGAATTCGTAGATTTCGCTCTTTCTGAAATTATAGTCTGCAATTGACTAAAGACCTCACCAGCACTCTTTTCGTCAAACACAAACTGTGATAGATTGTCAAACAACTCATTAGTATGTGGGAGAAAAAGATAATCTTCAACGAGCTCATTTTGCCTATGTGTATCATTTTCTTTGTTGAAAAAGAATACCATTTGCAGATCTTCCGGAGAATGATAGAAGGATAACTCAAATGCAAGATGCTTGATAAACTGTATTGAGATGTCTAAATCCTTAGATATTACACCTAGAGTTCCCATATTTCTGAGATCAATCAACAACGGCGGCTTTTCGTCTTTGCCGGATGTATCTCTTAAATACTTAAAGCCGGTTTGTTCTCCATTATTCTCATCATCATATTGTGTTGTAGAAAAGATATACGGCAATTCCGTTAAAAGGAACTGATTTTTAAGTTCTTCTGCTGTTTCCTGAAAACCCTTCTTCTTTTTCTTTTTTGGGGGGATGATAATTTCAATATATGGAGTGGCGTCTTCTGCATCTCTAGGAGGAGTATGAAGTTTATACCTTATATCGTAAAAAATATCATCCTTTTGTTCCGCTTTGATTTGGAAGGATGGCTTTATTTCATCAGATTGTCCCAACGAGATACGCATAAAGTCGTTATCATTTTGTGAGCGTGAGAAAATCACTGTGGAGATTTCTCCCGCTTCGTTGAATAGGACTCCCATCTGCGGATATACCTTGTTGAGATAAATGATTTCGTCTCTCTGCCACTGAACTATCTTTTTCTTGATGATTGTTTCGTTGATATATTTCTCGTATTTTTCTTTCCAATCAGCAACAGATTCACGATGCTCTTTAGACTGACGCTTTCTACCATATACAGAGTTAACTGCGGACATAAAAGGCATCGCTATTGTCATTGCCATCATGGAACTATTGAACGCTGAGTTATCCGTGAATTTTCCAATCAAGAAGCGCAAACCTACCATGCCCAATCCTGTGATGATTGGTGGAGCAATAGTATCGAGCAGACTTCCTTTTTGCTCCGCAGGCATATCACCAGCAGGAAGAATATCGATTTCTGTTGGCTCGATGACATTCAATCTTCGAGTACTTATGTTATATTCGAGAGTATTGTTTTCGCGTAGAATATATGTTTTCTGCTTAT
Organism: uncultured Spirochaetaceae bacterium; assembly: GCA_944392705.1. GTDB lineage: Bacteria > Spirochaetota > Spirochaetia > Sphaerochaetales > Sphaerochaetaceae > Ornithospirochaeta. The sequence goes on along the minus strand of CALXXO010000141.1, from coordinate 3,219 downwards.
CAGTTTCCTCAAAAAGCTGCGGAACGCTTTCTACGACCGTCTTGTCTGTGATGAGGATCTGGCTTGCTGTAACGATCCCAAGACTGCTCAATGGCATATCATAATTCTTACGAGTAGGCTTCTTCTCGTCCAGTTCGTCAACTGATTCATCGTTTATATTCAGTTTGGCATACCGTCCCATGATTGTATAAAGAACAAGAAGTTCCCTATGTGTTTTAATATATCGTTCAAACGCAGAATAGCATTCCTGAATTGTCAGCGTTTCGGTCTCATCGCCATCTTCTTTTTTCTTTGCCATTTTCCCAAGGCCATAGTAGACGCCTTGAATAAATGATTTTAGTGTTGTATCTTTAATCACAAGAAACGAAAGCGTTCTTGACCGATTTTTATCTTCGATTTTTACGGATACTAATATCTCGTTATTTTTCATAATATCACCTAATTTTGGACAATATTGTCTCCAGAGCAGAATTAGCATCAATATGCGGAACAGATATTAATGGAATATGTGTTATCTCGACCGAAACCGGCGGTTCTGAGTAGTGGATATCGTCAGGAGTCGAACAAGCAGGAGGATTAACTGTTGCAACGGTTGCAGTATCAATATGTACCTCCGGTGCGAATGAGGGGATACATACTTCTTTCAGCGACTCTACTTTTGCCGTCTCCACCTTGACAGGTACATTTGGAACACTTATAGAATCAATTGTTGGAATCTCAACCAAAGTATCTTCGATCACATTCGGAATACCGTGGGGATTTGGAATAGGTACAACCGGTAGTTTTACCGCCTGAACTTCCGGCTCTGTGTAATCAACAATTGGAGTTTCAACCGTTTTTGCCACGAGTTGAGATGTTTTATACTCCTTAATTTTAAGGCTTTCTACATTAGGAACCGCAACCTCAATACTGGGAAGAGAGGCAGTGAAGTTCAGAATAGAATTCACTTGAGGTAGCGGTGGTGCTTCAGTTTTCACACTTGGAATCCCATTTATGGAATAGTCTTCAATTACAACCTCTGTTAATTCAGGCATCGTAACGCTTTCTATTTCCGGGGATGAAGTATTGAATCTTTGGATTTCACACTTGATTGCAGAAGGTTCTGCAATGGGAACACAAGCAGACTTTATAATAACAAAAGGTGTGATCTCACTGGCTTTTACAGTTTCTGGAGCTGAAATCAACACATTTGGTAATGATACCCTATAATTTACTTGCGCAGACAATTTTGCATTATTATCTGTAGTGCGCGTTATCATTTTAGCTGCATTTAAAAGATTAACACCCATTTCAGGATTCACTGTAAAATCCTGTGTTTTCATAGTAGGAATCACTGGGGGCTTGATCTTTTTAATACCCTTCCTTTTTACAGAAACTTGGGGCATACGAACTTTATCCAACTGTTCCAGTCTTTCAACAAATGCTGTTCTCTCAAGATACTCTTGATATGCTTGCTCATACGCTCTTTTTTCATGCTCATTCAGAACAGCGATTTCTTCTTGTGATAATATTTTAAATGCCACTAAAGCTCACTTCCTTTATATAAAATGCGACTCTGCTTGATGTATGTTTCAAACAGAGCCGCATTATCGACTATATCGGGTTAATTTAACCCTGCTGTCCACCGTTTCTGATGCTCTGTGCAATCTGGTCATCCACTTTCTCGAAGTTATCACGATTGCCCTCAAGAAGGGATGCCAAACCATTGATCATTGCCGGAAGGCCGGACTCCATGCTGGTAACAAACTCCTTGTAGCTCTTATTGAAGAGTTCAACCATTGCATCCTTAGAATCGCCCTCCATCTCGGCAATTGCGCTCATGAATGCGGACTCAAAATCAGCACCAGCCTGTGCGTATTCCTTTGCGAGATTCTGGATTGCTGTAACTGCAGCAGCAACCTTCTCATTAACAATTCTACAATCTGCCATTACTGTTTACCTCCATTACTTAGTTTCCAGCGGAGCCACCAGGATTCTGGTTGCCCTGTCCAAGCTGTTCATCCACGCCCTGATCATCACCGGGAATCTGAGCCTTAACAGAGTCACAGATGCCCTTCAGAGAATCCAGCATCTTGGTAAGGTTCTCACCAGTGTTAGGGTAGATGTTGTTGTCATAGAATGCCTTGAAACCCTGTGCAGCGGAACCAGAGAAACTCGACGGAATCAAGCCATCGACTTCTGCCTGCAACCTGCCGTTGAGACCGGTAATAGCGGTCTGATAGTCGCTGATAGCCTGAACAGCAGCATCCATCATAGCCTTCGAGATGTTGACTGTTCCGGTTGAACCCATGTTTGCCATAAATAATTACCTCCTAAAATAGATGACTTAATTCTTCAAAACCTGTAAAGACATCCTTGTAGTAGCCACTTCCGATAATGAGATTTAACGTATCGGAAATATGACCAACCACCAGAGACATATTCTCTACTGGTTTTAATAACACGTTTTTTGCTTCCAACTGGATTTCTTTGCCAGCCGGCGTATCCATTGCTGATGCGAGTTCATCATACATTCCACTCAGCTTTTCCTTCAGAGCATTTGTGCGCTTTTTCAAATCCTCCATCTGTTGAGCTGCTTCATTGAATTTCTCCTCATCAACAACCAGATCGTCCCAAAGCCAAGCAGCCATTAAGCATCACCTCCGGATTTTGCCTCATTGATCTGCTCTCTAAGTGGCTGAGCAAGATCGTCAGACAGCAGCTTGCAGAGCTTTTCTGCCTCATCAAACTCACCAAGATCCACATGGCACTGGACACGGAAACTCAATGCCATCATGTCAGAAGGATCTTTGATCATTTCGTTTCTGAGGAACTTCAAGAATTCTCGATATTCCTCCTCAGCCTTTTCGTATCCCTCATCTCTCAACGCCTTAATCAAGCTGTATTTACCAATATACTTGCTATGAGGATCAGAGCTGTTTGCAAGCTTTGATGCATACGCTTTAATATTAGTGGTATCATTCTTAATTGTGTATGCTGCTACATAAAGGCGATAAATATAGAGACGTTGACGGTACTGTATTTCAGGTATTTAGTGCCATGGATGACACTTATACTTACTATTTCATTGCTAATTTAAGCCGGTATACAGTTACCCGTATGTTACCGAAAAATGCAGAAATGTTTATTAAAGATATGGAGAAATTAGATTAATGAATTTTTGGCTAGTAGTGTTTTTGACGCTTTTTTGGATAATATCAACTAGTAATTATGAGCAAG
>CALXXO010000140.1 GCA_944392705.1 uncultured Spirochaetaceae bacterium | reverse complement strand
GACTGGCATCATATAGCCTCTGCTCTCCTGAATTGAATGTTAAAAGAAGCATCATATTATCCAAAGGTTTTACCTTGATAACCTTCATCAGCTCAGTCGGAGTACCCCCATAAACAAACCCGTTTGAAAAGTACATATTCAGCTCCTTTTCAGCTCAATGGCCTTATCTTGGAAAGCTGCTTCATCTGAACAGCATTATTCCATGCTTCATAAAGCTCATCTTCATGTAATGCCAGCCAAGCCGCTACTAGTCTATACTGTTTCTCTGGCAACACACCAGCTAGAACCTCCCCATCAATGCCAACAGATGCCTCATACTCCCCATACTCAACATAGACATGAGGTTTATTATGTTTTCCACCTGCTTCATAGAGCATCTTTATGACCTATTCCATAGAATCTGCTTATTTCAGGCATTGCAACCTCCATCTTTAAGAATAGCATGAAAGAATAAAATTACATAATCCTACAACACCTCTTCTTGTCTGTATAATCAGCAAGCCGATCTCCGGCTCTATAACCAATCCATTTATCATTCTCTAGCGGAACAAACTCTCCATTGACAAACAGTCAGCAGGTAGGAACCTTTCATGCCATGTTCCTTTCTACCCGACTCCTCATAAAATACTCGCCAAATGCCGCTTGTTCATAATTAAAGCCTTGTCATTTATCAATCGGAAAGTTGAATATCATCATCGCAAAGACATTTCTATCGCACCTGGTAAAAATTTAATTGACGAAGAATAGAACCCCACAGCATAGAGGAAAAATATATGTATTATGCATGATGCACCAGCAATCAGGGAAAATGGTTCTATCATCTTGGCAACACCTCCCTATCCTGGAAATTTCCAACCCAGATGATAGATACCATAAATCCAGAAAATGCCATTCAAATAGGAATGAAATGCACTATCGCAAATCGATTTTCAGGTTATATTACAAACCCCACCTTCCTTTTTGCCGGCCAAGGACAATCACGCCATTGCCCGCTACCGTCTTCTGGTTTTCCTATCAGGAGATCGGTTGCAGCATTGGCGATGTAACCAAGGTAGCTTTCAGCAGAGCTATCACCACAAAGCAATTTCCACATAAGGCCACCAAAGAGATAAGACTCGGCAAATTCACGCCAGTCATCAAGCTTTTTCGCAGCACTTTGCGAAAGATCCCACAGGATTCCAATTGCCTCGTTCTCGGTAATCCAGCCCAGATAACATCCCCAACGAGTCAACATCGACGCTCGTCCAATATCCCAACCTGCCAAGAAATCCGGGGCATAGCGATTCTTATATCGCTGAACAAACCTCCATGCCCTTCTGATGGATTCTCGCTCATCTTCATCCATGGTCTCGTCCATCAGGCTTTCTGGAGCATCTGCCTCCTTATAAATCTGATAGCGCATGATATAGCCCTCCTGAGCTAAATAACGGATCATATCAAGAAGTTCGCTGCGCCCGTTTATGCCCCATGAGCGGCGGACAATCGAAACGACCTGCTGTTCCATGACCGGAATATGCTCTTCTACATCCATTCCGCTCAGATCATGATCATTCATCTTCGAAACAATCCCAGAGAGGAGGATACCGAATCGCTTCCACCTTTCATCTCCATCTTGGTAACAGACAGGCTCCGGCTCAGGAAGAGCTGCAATCCTGGCCATTGTTTCTTCCAGTGAAGCAAAAAGAGCCTCTTCCAATTCAGGATTGAACTCCGTGACATCTTCATCAGAGTCTTCAGTATCCAGCATCTCCAAAGCGGCTGCCAGAACACCCATATCCTCTCCAAGAAGCTGTCCTAGTATGTTCTCTGTCGACATGGCTGAAGCTTCTGCAACCTTCTCATCTATCATCTTTTTCAGAAGCTCTTCATTGGCTGCCATCTGAGCCATATCATCATGAGAGAACATCTGACCAAGGATTTCAACTTGCCGTTCATTAGAGGCATTGGAATCCTTCTCTGTTTCAGCGTCAGAAGGAGCTTCTTCAGAGCTTGAAACTTCAAGTTCATCAACAAGCTCTTCGCTTTTTTCAAAGCACTTCTTCCTCAGCTCTTCTGTCCTTTTCCTTATTGCATCAATATCAATCATCTTCTGTCTCCTCATTTTCTGGAAACGTATGCCATACTGTGGGCTTCTTGTGGCGTGTGAGTATTCTTCTGACAAATCCTAATATTGATTCCACGAAATGGAACCAAAGATTGCCCCATATGAATACTGTCACAAGTACCAGCAGGAATACTCCCATTCCCATAAAATTCACCTTGTTGCAAATCTATTGATAAAGAAGTCTGTGAAAGCCGCCAGTTCCTCTTTCTGCGAAACATAGACATACAGTTTTTCATCATCCAGCCAATCATAGGCATTGATAGCAATATACCCATTCTTGTCCGGATAGATGATAAATGCATCTGTGGGATATTTATTACGGTAGGCTTTCTGGATTCCGGAACGGCGGTAATAAATCGGATCACCGCACCCAGAAAGATCCGGCACGGTAGGGACAACCGCAATTGACAGATCTGCCTCGTTCCAACCGACAATCAGATTACCGATTTTTGTCTTGCTTCCATGAACAAATCCATAATTGAAACGGCTCACATCTTCGGTATAACCGAAAATAAGCCTATAGTTATCACCGTCCTCCACAACATGATTGAACAGTGCGCGCATTTTCCTTGCATTTGCATTGCTTTTTTCCAAGTCGATTTCCGGCTCTTTGAACAATTTACTGAATAAACCCAAAACTATACCTCCTTATATTTCTTTCGATAAAATGGATTTCATTTCCGCTAGGCTTAAGCCGCGGATCAATATATGGCTATCTCTTGTTTCCAGGACATAAGGCTGCAGTAGCTGCAATGCTCTGTGGTATTCAAGGACGCAAAGATTCTCATCTTCTGTCAGACTGAAGAATACCAGCAACCACTCTGAGATGGTTTCTCCTTCGATTTCGTATTCTTTTTCCAGGGATACAGGAAGGATAGTATCGACAGTTTCCGTAAGCGTGAAGCTGATCATTACACCACCTTCACCCAATCCAAATGCATGAGGTTTCGCTTCATAGGCTTCTGACCAGGCATCATCTGCTGCCCCCTTTTCATAAAGCAGATGCTGATGAACAATCGCATCTCCTTTTCTGACATAATCTATGGCTTCTCGTCCTCCAAGTGCCAATGCCGGAGCAAAGAAAAAGATTTCATTGGCTGCCGGGGCCCCGAATTTTACAGATGCTTCCTGAAATAAATCCACCAGAAGGAATTGCTTTGCAAAGCTATCTGATGGAACTATGTCCGAAAAGAAATCAGAAAATCCGATAGAAAAGCTGCCAGATTTGCGATGATGAATATCAAGCAGGCATATATCATCGGTTGTATTAGATAACTTTCTGTAAACAAAAAGCATTCCGAATCCAGACATCAAGATTGGATAGCAATTTTCCATTTTGCCTATCCATAGCGAGGCGGTATCGGCATAATCAGCAGGATTTATGATTTTCAGCAATCCCTGCCCATAATTTCCGAAGCCATATTCCCGCCAAAGGTCAAGAAGGGCTGTCGGCAGTTTTCCTTTGAATTGCTCCATTATTTCACCAGAAGGTTTCTGCAGCCCGCTCTCCGGCGGGAACTTGCTCAAAAACGTATCAAATACTTCCATCCTACAATCTCCTTGTGCTTTTATCGCCAAAATAAAGACTAATTTCAGGATTTATCTTTATTTTGATTAAAAAGAATCCGTCCGAGATACCACAACGATACCAAGACGGATTCAGCTAATTTCCACTATCTGCAACCTGATCCATCCTTTTCAGTTTCTCCAGGATATCGACAATAGCATCGAGCTGGAAATCAACAGTTTCATCAGCTGCTTCAGGAACCAGCAAAGGAAGAGTATCAGGGAGCGCTCTGCGTATAACCATCACAGACAGACTTAAGTTTGTAAACAGATTGATCCGTTCTGCATCTGCCTTTATTCCGAAGTTTTCCAGGATTTTCCCGAAAAGCAATCTTTGCTTCTGTCGGAAGTCCTGATAATTCTCTTTTGATAAATGTTTGAAGATAAGCTGCTGTTCTTCGATTGTCATGACAGCAATACCAGTCTTTTCGCCATAGCAGCAATCATGGAGGAATTTCTTTGCAGCCGCACGCCAGCTCATAGCAGGATCGGTCATCAGCTTATGGGAATATTCAATGACTTTAGGCTGTTGCAGATACAGCGTTTCAAGTACCAGCTCTTCCTTTGTCGAGAAGAAGGAATAGAAAAATGTCCTTGAAATACCAACCTTCTTATATATCTGCTCAACAGTTGTATGCCGGATGCCTTGCTTCGACATCAGTTCAAGCCCCACTGCAACAAGTTCCGCTCTGATGCGTTTCCTATCTTCATCGGAATAAGCTACTTTCGGCATACATCTCCTCTCAAAATAAAAACAAACCCTGAATTTTATCTTTATTTTTACATATTCACTAAGAGAACACAAGCAAAACCTGCACCTGTATTTCCTGCACTGTTTGAGAGACTTAAAACTCCAGCACTCCATTGTAAATAGCTATGCAGAACATCATTCCTAGCAAGCTTTTCATCTAATTTACCATGCTTTCATTCAGCATTAAAAAGATTTGCTATGAATGGATTATTTCCATCGAGTTTCTTAGCATTTAGACGGAACATAACGCATCCATCATGGCATACAATATGCCTTCACATATTTCTCAGGTCTAAGTAAAGCCAGAATAGCATATGGCTGATAGAAAGCTAGCAATAATTGAAAGACGATATTTTATATGTTATATAACAAATGTTATAGAAGGATAAACAAATGCCTCCACTACAGAGAACGGGAAAAGACCAAATCATCAATGCCGCTTTTGATATCGTGCGAGAAGAAGGCTTCTGCAATCTGAACGCAAGAGCAATTGCGAAGAAGCTAGGAGTCTCAACCCAGCCGATCTTCTCCAATTTCAAGAACATGGAAGAACTGAAGATGGAAATCATAAAGAA
>CALXXO010000139.1 GCA_944392705.1 uncultured Spirochaetaceae bacterium | reverse complement strand
GATGCCCAGACAAGGTATCTCATGGAAGACGAAGCAATACGTATAAGCAACACTGAAAAGCGTACAGTTGTATTCGTAACCAACAACATAGAGGAAGCTGTATATCTTGCAGACAGAATCATCGTTATGACAGAAAGTCCTTCCAGCGTGCTCACAGAGCGTGTCATTGATCTTCCACGCCCACGTAATCAGATGGATAAGGCGTTCCTGAAGATTCGAACAGAGCTAAGCGCACTGGTAAATAGGAAGAGATGATATGGAAGAAAGAAAAGTTAAAGTAGCAACTAGACACCTTACGAAGAACTTTGGTGAACTTAAGGTTCTCGATGATATTTCATTTGACGTAATGGAAGGTGAGTTTCTGTGTATTGTCGGTCCAACAGGTTGTGGCAAGACCACATTCCTCAATTGCCTTACAAAGCTCTATGAGATAACCAATGGAGAAATCCTCGTAGATGGTAAGCCTATAGACTGTAAGAAGAATAGTATTTCCTACATTCTTCAGGAGAATTCCGCAATGGAATGGCTTACAGTTGAGGAGAATATAAGATTTGGACTCGACATAAGGAAAGCTGATCCTGAACTTAAAAGACAGAGGGTCGAGGAAATGCTCGAAATCGTAGGTCTTAAGGATTACAGGAATTACTATCCATCACAGCTTTCTGTAAGTATGCTTCAGAGAACTGTTATTGCCAGAGCATTCGCAACACATCCGGAGCTGTTGCTGATGGATGAACCATATGGACAGCTTGACCTCGATTTAAGGTTCAAACTTGAAGATGAGCTGATTAAGCTCTGGAAACAGACAGGAACAACCGTCATATTCATTACACATAATGTCGAAGAAGCAATATACCTTGGAGAACGGATTATGGTTCTGACCAATAAACCTACAAAAGTCAAGGAATTTCTCGACTGCGATCTTCCGCGGCCAAGAGATGTTGCATCGGATGAGTTCGTTGCTCTGAGAAATAAAGTCACAGAATTAATCAGGTGGTGGTGAGAATGAAAAGACCGAATATCATTATTTTCATAACCGATCAGCAGAATGCTGACACAATCGACCCCTGTTCTAAGGCAATAACCCCGAATATAGATGAATTCAGGAAAGATGCAGTTGTCTTCGATTCTGCATATACAGTTGCACCTCATTGCTGTCCGGCAAGAGCGGCTTGCCTTTCTGGTCTTTACCCTTCTGAAAGCGGTGTATGGAACAATGTCGAGGTTGATAATGCTATCTCAAGAACTTTGAACGATGGTGTCAGATTGTTTCCAGAGCAGCTGAAAGAAGCAGGATACCATAATATATTCTCTGGCAAATGGCACGTTAGCGCTTATGAAGGACCTCTTGATCGGGGTTTTGATGAATCCCTCCACGAATATGTATCGAATTATGGTAGGTGGAAGCCTGAAAATAAGCCGAGGGCAAATGATTGGAAGTATGTATATTCTTCTAAGGAAAATATAAAGCTGGATGACACGAAGGATTTCGGAGAAATTGTTGCAGAAGGGTATCCTAAGTACTATCAATTCGGTGTCAACGAAGATCCTTTTGGCGATAACGAGACTGTTGGAAAGGCCTGTAAAGCGATAGAGGAGTATGATACTTCTTCTGGTCCCCTCTTTATGTATATTGCCGCAACAGGGCCACATGACCCATATTGTCCTCCTCAGCGCTTCATCGATATGTACAAGGATGTTGAATTGGAACTTCCTGAATCCTTCTCCGATGATATGAAGGACAAGCCCGCATTCTATAGGAGAACCAGAGACTGCTTCGCCCTGACAAATGAAGAGCACATTGAAAGCCTTCGAAGATACTATGCTTTCATATCCTATGAGGACTATCTCTTTGGACAGGTTCTTGATTCTGTCAGGAAAAAAGGTATCTGGGATGATACATATATTCTATATTTGACGGATCATGGAGACTATGCCGGGGCGCATGGACTATGGGCAAAAGGCATCCCATGTTTTCATGAAGCGTACCGTATATGTCTCATGGCTGGGGGTGGAATGGTAAAAAAGCCAGGGGTAGTGGATTCAATTGTCTCCATTACAGACATAGCTCCAACAGTCCTTGAGATGGCAGGAATCAAGCCATACAGGAAGCTTCATGGAGAATCTCTCCTTCCTTTTATTGAAGGACAGAGCTGCCATGACTGGCGCAGGTATCATTTCACACAGACAAATGGCAATGAAGCATATGGTATCCAGAGAGCGATTTGGAATAAAAAGTGGAAGTATGTCTTCAATTCCTTCGATTACGATGAACTCTATGATCTCGAAAACGATCCTGACGAAATGCACAACCTGATTGCCGATGGAATGGGGGAGTATAAAGAGCTTATCAAAGAACTGTGGAAAGAGATGTGGAAATTTGCAAGGGATACAAAAGATGCATTTACCTGTCCATATATCATGGTTCGTCTTGCTCCATTCGGCCCTGGGATAATATTCGAAGAGTAATAATCTGCCCTGATTTTAGAAATCGGGGCAATCAGTATAAACCGGAATTATGGATTATCTTTGTTCGCTGTCCTTCAGAGATATACCAGCAACATCAAGTTAGAAAGCTTCAAAGGTTTTCCTTGAATCCTGCAAGTATATTTTCCATGCTTCTTGTTATATGGTTTTCCATTATCTTCCTTGCTTTCCCGGAATCATGTTCCTTGATAGCTTCCAGTGTCGCAATGTGCTCATCTGTTGAAATCTTATAGTGATCATTTGCGATTGTGGTTTTGCCGATACTCGGGCCATTCCAGAGATTCATCAGATAAGAATAGAGTTTCTGGTTATCTGCAGCCTTCCATATTGCCATATGGATACGCTGATTCAGATCCTCGTAATAATCCTTATTTGTAAATGATTCTTTGCTTCTTGCTTCCAGGGCTTCACGAAGAAGCGAATCAACATCCATATTGCGTGCAGCTGCAGGTCTTCTTGGAATCGATATTGGAAGAGCAATCCTCTGGGGAGCATTCGCTGCTGTTTTCATGACACTCTTCGGAACTGTATTTGCCCATATCTTCTTCAAGAAAAAGCCTGACTCATATTACAGCTGGCGCGATGATGCGGAAAAAGCTGAAGAGGAAGCTGTGAACACAAATGCACTTGAGGATGACAAGGATCTTCCGGGAACACTTGCAAGTCTTCTCCCTCTCGTCCTTCCGCTTCTTCTCATCGTCGGGAATACAACCTGCTCAATGCTTTTCCCAGCTGAATCTGCAATCGTTGCAATAACATCCTTTATAGGAGATGCCAACGTAGCTCTTGCTCTCGGTTGTCTTCTTGCTGTGATTCTTCTTGGAAAGAGAATGGGCAAGGATACTGTAATGAAGGTTATCGACAAATCGCTGAAGGAAGCCGGACCTATAGTATTTATCACAGCTGCAGGCGGTGCTCTTGGTGAGGTTCTGAGTGTATCCGGAGCTGGTGCGGATCTTGCTTCGATGGTAATCAACACAGGACTTCCGTTCATCCTGATTCCTTTCGTGATTTCAGCCATCCTCAAGATTGTTCAGGGATCTGGAACAGTTGCTGTTACAACAGCTGCAACCCTCTGTGCTCCTATCGCGGCAGCTCTTGGACTCGATCCGATCCTCATCTTCCTTGCATCCGGTGCTGGCGCAAGAGCCTGCTGCCATGTAAACGACAGCTTCTTCTGGGTATTCACCAACTGCATGGGATACGATATGAAGGGTGGACTAAAGACCCTGTCGCTTGCAAACCCGTTCATGGCCCTTGGAGGACTTTTCGGAACATTCATTGCAAGCTTGATACTTTAGGATATTTGTCAAAGAAGCCAGAGATTCTGTCCCTGGCTTCTTGCGTTTACTTGGACCATGAAATCTCACAGTCGATTGGCACGGTAATATTCTCCATCACAGAGCCATTGTTTGTATTATCTTGCAGAGTGATTACAACATTCATGAGGGTCTGGCTTTCGTTATTGCCGAACTTAATAAGCTCTCCATTAGTATCTCCAGAATCGATAAAAGTATTTTCTGCAATCAGAATATCTGCATTAATGAAACCACCGCGGCCAATTGCACGGTCCGATACATTCTGGAATGTATTGCCCTGGATTGTGAAAGTACCAGTATTCCTTGTATCGACAAATCCACTCTCGGCATTTGTTTTTGTACCGCCCTGGAATGCAATAGCATTATGGATAATGTCTGTGAAAACAGAATCTTTCACTTCAGCATTATTCATCGTGCCTGTGTAAATACCCTGATAGTACTCATTGAAAGTACAGCCCTCCACAGAAAGATTGCTGAAAGTATCTGCACTGATGTTATCAGCGGTTGTTATTGCCCGTGAATTTATATCTTTTTCATTCTGGGTTATAGCGGAGTCTCCCTCGAATCTGCAGTTCTTTATGTTCAGACCGAAAAGCCCAAGTTCAAATCTTGTAGATTCGGTTTCATGAGGCCGCTGAAATGAAACTACAATATTGCTCTTATCGAAGGTCCAGTTCTCAATCGTAAGATTGTTAACGAGAATATAAGGGAGATATGTTCCATCTCCTACTTTCTCATTTTTATCATTTAATTTATAGCTATCTTTCTCGCGTATGTAATCATAGGTGGAATCGAGGGTTATGCTGAAACCGCCTGGAAATACAGCGCCATCTAGTGCATAGAGAGTAACATCAGAAAGCTCTCTATAGACTTTCAGCCCACGCTCCCATAAATCATCAGGGCTTGTCGTTTCGTATTCCAGGAATTCGGAAGCTGGCATATAACGCTCCTCTTCTGTACCGGAGAAATCACCCTGAATCATAACCTCTGATTGTGTGATGCTTGTTATGATCTTAAGCTCTTCCTCGTATACGCCTGGAGAGAAAATAACGAATGAGTTATCGCCGATGTTATCAAGGACAGCCTGAGCTGTTTCAGGTGTGACAACAACCACTGCGTCATCGCCAAGATTGCCTACATCTCCCTCATCAGGGATTGCTGCATTATTGTATGCAATAGTTTCCTTTGTCTCATTGCACTCAAGGCACTTATATA
>CALXXO010000138.1 GCA_944392705.1 uncultured Spirochaetaceae bacterium | reverse complement strand
GCATAAGCGCACCAAGTACCGATTCTATTGTCCCATCGTCTGGAACTGCCACGATTTCGGAGACATGAACGCCTAAATGCGTAAGCTCCCTGCTTATGAGGGAGCCATGCTTATCCTGGATTATACCTCTTGTGAGTTCGGTACCTATTACTATGATGCTAGCTTTCATCTGCCCTTCTTACCTCTTACAGCTCCAGCTATCTTCATAACAGCTCCTAGTGCAAGGAGCGCATAGGACGAATAGACAGCGATATGAGCAAAGAAGTCTATATGATTGACATAGAATGTATCGGGATTGCTCTCATGCGTGTAAACAGGAACATGATACAGCTTCCAGCCCATTGTGAACGGCTCCATAGCATCGTGCATCTTTCCATCCGGGGTTATCATGCAGGTGATACCGCTGTTTGTTCCCCTGACAGTTGACTTTCTTGTCTCAACCGAACGGAAGGCGCCCATCGCCGCGTGCTGCATCTCAGCGCTGACCTTCTTGGACCAGCTGTCATTGGACATATTCACAAGCACATCCGCACCGCTTGCGACAAAGCCCGCAGAAAGATAGCCGAAATTATCCTCGAAACATATAGGGGTTGAGAACTTCACATCATCGGAAGTGAATACCACCGACTCCGTCCCCTGCAGCCACCAGTTGTAATCATTGGCAAGAAGAAGGTTATAAAGCCAAGGAAGCTCTTCCTCATACGGGAAATGCTCGGTGAAAGGAACAAGATGCTGCTTTCGATACGTCTCCTTTATCTCGCCATCATCGAAGAGTATTACCGAGTTGTAATCGATACGGTTAGTAGAACCATCCTCGAGAATAGGCGGCAGAGATTCGTCTTCTATAACACCCTCCGGATTTCCGGTAAGAAGCGGAACAGGAAGATTCTCTCCGAATGAGACGAACTGATTTACAAGCTCTGCTGTAATCTCATACCCGGAGCCTTCTGTAGAATACTTTGTATGCCATGCAACGGATGGAACGAAAGCGGTCTCGCTCCAGACAACTATATCTGGATTGGTCTGGGAAAGTGCTTCAAGCGTATATCTTCTGAGGTTGTTGAAGTTGTGGAGGTATGTAAGATAACCGCCCTCCCATGAATCGTGGTTGTGCTGGACTGTAACAACATCCCACACCCTGTCCGGTTCCTTTCCTCTCCACTCCGATACTTTCGCGAATCCATAAATCAAAGTTGAAACAAGAAGTATCGCATAAACTATGATGAAGACAATATTCTTCATCAGATAGCGCACGAATGGTGTGGCATTTCCTCTTGTGAAATCACAGAGATATCTTCCGAGAAATGGCTGTGGGAGTATCACCAAGAGGACAACACCCCAGACTCCAGTTATGTCAGCAATCTGGATAAGCGGTGCGAAATTGTAAAGCGTATAGGCGATATTTCCATACGCGAAGCCAGCAAACCAGCTTTCAGAGAGATAGGCATATGCGACCCATATGATGGCCTGTACGATGTATCCAAAGCGTTTGAAGAAGCTGTCAGCGGCCTTCAAAGCCACAAAGCAGAGCATCATCTCAAATGCCTTGATTACAGGTATGAGTACAATTGCCAAGGCATGGAAGCTTTTAAGCCAATAAGTGAAGAACAGGAAGAATACAAATCCGAAGAAGAATCCCATCCACCATACGTGCTTCCATGATGTGTGCCTGATTACCGCGAATACCGGAATAAGAGCAAGGAAAGCAATCAATCCAAACCCATCCGGAATCATGAAGCCGGGAAATGCCAGCGAATATACGAACGCAGATACTGCTAAAACAAGAACCTCAGAACCTAAAGTCCTGAGGCTTCTATCGGAAGTCTTTTCTCTCCCTCTCAAGCTGTTATTCCTCATCCGGTCCGGCTGTGATATCCCAGACGAAATCCTTCAGCTCCTTACCCGGGCGGAAGATAGCAACACCATGCCTATCCACGGCAACGACATCGCCTGTCTTAGGATTGCGGGCCTTCTCACGGCCTTTTCTGATGCGGACCTCGAATGTACCGAACCCACGAAGCTCAATCACACGATTATCCTTCAGTCCATCCTTGATTTCCTCGAAAAGCTCATCGATGACTGAGTGAATATCTGTACGGTTGATACCAAGCTTAGCGTGAAGGCTCTCTATGATAGCAGCCTTAGTAAGTTTCTGTTCCATAGCGCATTCCCCTTCAAGCAATTAAGCCATCTTGTGGTATGCGTGTGCGAGTCTGCTCTTCTTCCTTGCAGCAGTGTTCTTGTGGATGATTCCCTTTCCTGCAACTGTATCCAGGAGCTTGTTGCTCTCTGCCATTGCCTTTTCTGCAGCTGCTTTGTCACCTGCAGCTACTGCAGCGTCGAACTTCTTGATAGCTGTGCGCATTGTGCTCTTAGCCATGTGATTGCGAAGGCGGCGCTTTGCTTCCTGGCGTTCTCTCTTCTCAGCTGACTTGTTAGCCATTTATTCCTCCAAATTACTCTCAATCGTTCTATTTAAAAATGAGCCGTCATTCCGATGACAGCGCTTACAGACGTTATCATAAAGATAAACACACGTCAACACGTTATCCAGCAATGCTTTATAGGATTATGGAAAAACCGCTTCAGGATGAGAAAATCTCCTCCTGATACTCCTCGCTGACGTCCCAATACCCAGTCTCGCTATTGTAGGAAACCTCTTCAAACGGAATCTGAAGCGTGCGCCCCTCACTGCCGGAGACTGTAATCTTCCTGGAAAGGATATTCACCTCGCTGACTCTCCAGAGCTCTCTGTCTAGGCGGAGTCTTGTCCCTTCAGGCGGGCAGCCTGCCTTTTCTTCCATGTAATAATCATATTCATAAGCCAGACAGCAGAGAAGTCGTCCGCATGGCCCCGATATCTTCATCGAATTGAGGGACAGATTCTGCTCCTTAGCCATCTTTATGGTGACGGGATCCATTTCCTTTGTCATAAGGTGGCAGCAGTAATCGCGGCCACATACGGATAAGCCTCCGATGAGCCTTGATTCATCCCTTACACCAATCTGCCTTAGTTCAATACGCATCCTGAATACAGAGACAAGATCCTTCACCAGATCCCTGAAATCTACACGTTCATCAGCGGTGAAGAAGAAAATGACCTTTGGTTCCCCCAGAAGGAAATGCGTAGTGACAAGCTTCATGCCGAGATTGTGCTTTCTTATCTTCTCGCGGCAGATTCTTATGGCTTCCTCTTCCTTTGATTCGTTCTCTGCATACCTCGCCATTTCCGCAGGAGTTGCAAGGTGATCGATCCAGGTGACACTGCCATCGACCTTTATCCTCTCCGGTTCCTTGGTTATCTGGCAGCAGAAGCAGGAATCACACTGATGGGCATCATCGGATGGTGTATACCTCACATCATCCTCTTCCTTCTCATCTGCAAAATGCAGACAAGCACCATGAACCTCTGTATGTCCCGGGGTATAGGATGCATCTGGCACAGGAGCCGGTCCGACCACTACTCCGAGATCGAGTCCGAATCTTGTTTCATAAACCACCGGGGTTCCGGCATAGAGAACGCTATCCCATGCACATAGGCATATATCGTTATATGATGGATTCTTTATTACATATACATAGGCCCAGTCATCATCGTGCGCCAGTTTCTGCTTCATAGATGAGAAGCTAGCACACAGATGGCAATTTGAAAAGCCTATGCTACTATGGTGCTGTGGATATTAAGACAATCGGAGGGCCATTCATACTGGCTCCTCTAGCGGGATATACAGATAAGGCATTCAGGGAAATAGCAAGATTATGGGGCGCAGATGCAGCTGTAACGGAGATGGTCAGCGCCGAAGGGCTTGCGAGGAATGGGGAGAAGACCAAAGCCCTCCTGGAGCGATTTCCAGGGGAGGACAATCTGATTGTCCAGATTTTCGGGCCATCCGACGACCCTGTCAGAAGGGCAATGGAGAATCTCCTCAGCTACAATCCTACAGCTATCGATATAAATTGCGGCTGCCCTGTGCCAAAAGTGGTGAAAACAGGTGCTGGTTCTGCCTTGATGAAGAACCCTGAGATGATAGGGAAAATCATCAAGGCCATAAAGGAATTCACGGCAATACCTGTCTCAGTCAAATTCCGGCTCGGCTGGGATTCAGAGTCAATCAACTTCATGGAATTCGCATCGGTTGCTGCCGAAGCAGGAGCTGAGATGCTGACGCTCCATGCAAGGACAAGAGCCCAGGGCTATAGCGGGCAGGCAGACAGGAATGCATTCAGGATATTGTCAGAGGGATTCAATGGAAGCGGCATACTTCTCTTCGGTTCTGGAGATGTCTTCACCCCTGAAGATGCCATTTCACTAATCGATGAATGCCATCTCGATGGAGTGATGTTTGCCCGGGGCGCTATAGGGAATCCTTTCATATTCAAAGAGACGAAAATGATGAAAGCTGAGGGGTGCTATTCGATTCCAAACCTAAAAGACCGGATGGAAACTGCAATGAAGCATCTCGATCTGATGGTGAAATATTACGGAGAGGATAAAGGCTGCAGGGAAATGAGGAAGCATCTGATGGCCTATATAAAAGGAATACCAGGCAGCAGCAGAGTAAAGAATGAAATAGCGACACTCACTTCTTCGGAGAAAATAAAAGAAATACTGATGACTCTTGTGCAGGCCGATTTTCTTTGATTTTCACTTTCCGGTATGGTAGCGTTTTAATAAAGGAGTGAAAGAATGCGTGTTCTACTGCTTGGGTCCGGGGCAAAGGACCATGCTGTCGCATGGTGGCTCAGCAAGAGCTGCTATCTATCAGGATTATTCGCTGCTCCAGGCAATCTTGCCACCGGGCGGTTCTGCACAAATCTACCGGATGTGAATCCATCCGACCCGTTTGAGGTATATGAGGCGTGCAGGGAACATAGAATAGATTTCGTATTCATTGGAACCGAAAAACCTCTCTTCACAGGAGTTGTAAAGTATCTCAACGAGAGAGGAATAAGGACTTTCGGCGCACAGGAAAACGCAGTCAGACTCGAGGGGGACAGATCTTTCTCCAGAGCATTCACGAACAGGCACAATATACCAGAT
>CALXXO010000137.1 GCA_944392705.1 uncultured Spirochaetaceae bacterium | reverse complement strand
CATAAGAAATGAAATGCTTTCTTCTATCAGATCAGTGAAGATATGATGGACACCTGCTGTCTGAGGATATTTCTCCAGGGAGTTCTTGACATCCATCGCGACGTAGTCCGCATAGCCGCCCTCGACGGCTTTCCTGAGGACGTCAGGGCGGTAGCCATTCGTATCGAGCTTAACGGAATAGCCAAGTTCCTTTATCCTTGCCATATAATCGAGAAGATCTGCGTTGATGGTAGGTTCTCCACCTGTTATCACAACGCCATCGAGCATACCTTTACGCTTCTTCAGATAATCGAAAATCTCGCTTTCCGGAATCTCCGGCTCTGAAGATGGGTGAAGGACAAGGGAAGCATTCTGGCAGAAAGGGCATCGGAAATTGCACGCGCCGGTGAACAGTATAGCCGCTACCTTTCCAGGATAATCCACCAGTGTCATCTTCTGCAGGCCGTGGATTATCATAGCTCTTCCTCGTATGCCTGCTTTATGAAATCTGGAATCATTGCAGGACGCTTTGTTTTTGCATTCACGAAAGCCAGTCCGACTTTGAGATCTGCAAGCACATCATCACCACGCATTACAATCTGGCGGGCTGTACAGGAAAGCCTTCTCATCTCCTCGATGGAAGTATGCACCGTGATAGCATCATCAAGATACCCGGGTTTGTGGTATTCGATCTTTATTGAGCGGACAAGGATGAGTATCCCATCATCCCCTTCCGCGAGCTCGGACTGAGTCTTGTCCGGAACCATCTCTCTGAGCATCTCGGTCCTGCCATGCTCTGCCCAGTCTATATAGCTTGCATGATAAACGATTCCGCCAGCATCCGTATCAGAGAAATAAGCTCTGGTCTTATAGAGAAACTCCTTCATTTCCCCTCCTCGCTCAAGGCTGCCAGAAAATCCTCAGGAATCGGGACTGGGTGCTTTGTCTCTCTATCTATGAAAGCTGCCTTAACAACCAGATCAGCAAGCACCTCAGAGCCCCTTACAATCCGCTGATTTATCATGCAGGAAAATCTCTGAACCTTCCCCATCGAAGTGATTATCTCTATCTCATCATCGAGGAAGGCCGGCATCCTGTAGTGGATTTCAATAGATTTTATGACAGTGAGGATTCCATCCTTTTCCGCAAGCGCGGACTGCTGATGAGACGGCACGGCTTCCCTGAGCATCTCGGTTCTGCCATGCTCTGCCCAGTCGAAATAGCTTCTATGATAGGCAATACCACCAGCATCCGTATCGGAAAAATAGACTCTGTCCTTAAGCCTGAACTCCCTCATTTTCTCTTCCTGTTCTTATCCTTCTCCTGTCTCTCTTTCGAGATGTGGAAGAAATCTGCCATCGTTCCTCCCCCGAAATCATTGGAGGAAAGGCGCTGTGGCTGGGGCCTTCTTTCCCTTTCTATGTTCCTATCGTGCCTGTAAGCCTTCTTAGACTCTCTGACAACCACTGTCTTTGTTTCATATACAGCCTTGGGAATGTGCACAGAGCTCTTCTTGTTCAGGACTACCTTGACCTTTTCACCGGGGATCTGGGAAATCTTCTTGACAGCCGTTGCACCGGTTTCGACTTTGACACGGACTTCCTTTTCCTCATACTGGCATGAAAGGCGCTGGCAGATATAGTGAACAGATCCATCAGGGTCCGTCGCCTTCATCATCTCGCTTCCGCAATACGGGCACTTCTTGGAATCCTTGAAGACTGGGGAGAAGACTTTATCGCTGCGCTCAACCTCCTTAACAAGGTCTGCTGCCATCTTCTTTATATCGCGGATGAAGGCATCTGGATCTTCCTTGCCTTTGGAAATCTTCTCGAGCCTTCCCTCCCAGACACCAGTCAGCTCAGGGGACCTCAGGACTTCCGGAGCAAGGCGCACGACCTCTCGTCCCTTAGCAGTCGGAACGAAATACTTTCCGTCGCGTTCGACATATCTGTTCTGAACGAGCTTCTCAATCATATCGGCCCTTGTTGCCGGCGTTCCGAGTCCATTGCCGAGATTGGCTTTCAGACTTGCGTCGTCGACAAAACGACCTGCGTGCTCCATAGCAGAGAGAAGCGTCGCGTCAGTGTATCTCTCAGGAGGTGTGGTGACATTCTTCCTGACTTTTACGGAAGAAAGCGTTACGCTATCTCCTTCCTTGAGCTGCATCAGGATAAAGCTGTTCTCCGAATCCTCTGTCAGATTCGATGCGCTCTTTATTCCAGCGCTTTCAGATACTGAGCGATATCCCTTGCGTGTAGGGATTGTAAGCCTTGTCTTGAACTTCTTTCCCTCAACATCGACTGTGCAGACAGTGGTCTTATACTGATAATCCTCCCCTATCACTTCAAGGAAGCGAAGGGCAATGAGCTGCCACAGCTTTGCTTCATCAGGGCTGAGCTTGTCCATTCTGACCTTTTCCTCAGTCGGGATAATCGCATGGTGGTCGGATACCAGTGAATTATTGACGAATCTTGGGTTGTCGCTTCTGAAGCCATTCTGAAGGTATTCATCGGCCTGACGGGAGAAGATGGTCTCTGAAAGCGCTTTTATACGCTCCGGCAGAGTCGGAACGATATCTTCGGTGATGTACCTGGAATCTGTTCTGGGGTATGTGACAATCTTATGCACTTCGTAGAGTCTCTGCAGTGTATCCAGGGTCTCTTTCGCAGAGAAGCCCAGCATTATATTGGCATCGCGCTGAAGCTCCGTGAGATCATAAGCCTGCGGAACTGGATCGGACTTCTCCTCTGTCGACATTGAGACAACCTTTCCTTCCTTGTCCTTCCACTCCTTGAATTCCTCTGCAAGGGCATCATCGGTGAATCTTATGGTATTCTCTTCGGGATAATAAGAAGCTCCGAAGAGGGAGAAATCACCGCGTGCGGTGTAATAATACTTACCTTCGAATGCTTCAATCTCATCTTCCCTCTCCGTCATCAGGGCAAGTGTCGGAGTCTGCACACGACCTGAGGAAAGCTTGGCATCGTAGTAGCAGGTAAGCGCTCTTGTGACATTCATGCCAACATACCAGTCAGCAGCGGCACGGCAGGCAGCAGCCTGATAGAGATTATCATAGTCCGAAGCTGGATGGAGGTTCTCGAAGCCTTCCTTTATGGCTTTCTCCGTCTGAGAAGAAATCCATAGGCGTTCCATCTTCCCTTCATAGCCTGCCATCTTGAGAATCCATCTGGCGACAAGCTCTCCTTCCCTTCCCGCATCGGTTGCAATGACAACGGAGGATATATCATCGCGCTTGAGAAGCGATGCTATTGTGTCGAACTGCTCCTTCGATTCATCTATGACGACCTGATCGAGATGCTCTGGAAGCATCGGAAGGTCCTTCAGCGACCATCTCTTCCAGCTTTCGGAGTAGTGCTGTGGCTCTGCGAGCTCGACAAGGTGCCCGAGTGCCCAGGTGACAATGTATTCAGATCCTTCGGTATAACCCTTCTCCTTTGAGAAGCAGCCAAGGTTCCTCGCTATCTCACGCCCAACTGAGGGCTTTTCTGCTATGACAAGCTTTTTCATACTCGGAAGATGATAGCAAAAAGAAACCTGTTCAAAAAGATATCGAAGACTGTTAGAGTAATGATTATGGGGAATACAACTCGTGACATGACACAAGGAGGGATTATCGGACCCCTCCTTTCTTTTGCTCTTCCACTCATTCTCGGCAATATGCTGCAGACTCTGTACAATGCAGCCGATTCAATAATCGTGGGGCGTTTCGTAGGACCGGAAGCCCTGGCAGCTGTAGGTTCCGCCTATTCACTTATGACATTCCTGACTTCGCTGATGATGGGGCTTTCAATGGGGGCGGGAATTGTCTTTTCCTATCTTTTCGGAGAGAAGAACTTCGATAAGCTCAGAAAAGCTCTTGGAATTTCCTTCCTTTCCATCGGATTGATATCAATAGCTATAACAGTCATAGCATCTCTTTTTCAGCATCAGATAATGGCGCTCCTGCAGGTACCAGATGATGTATATAATGATATGGCAGAGTATCTCGCTGTCATATTCATGGGGCTTCCTGCCCTCTTCCTGTATAATTTCTATGCGGCAGCGGAGAGAGCTGTAGGAAACTCAAGCACACATCTCCTTTTCATGGCCGTCTCTGCCATAATGAACGTAGTTCTGGATCTCTATTTCGTCATCTCACTCGACCTTGGCGTATGGGGAGCTGCTGTAGCTACGATAATCTCCCAGTGGGTGGCTGGTATAGGCATTTCGCTCTTCTCGATAACAAAGCATAGTATGCTTCGGTTCGGACTTGGGGATATGATTCCAGAAAAAGGGCTCTTCCAGGAACTATTATCGCTCTCTGTGATTACATCTCTGCAGCAGTCAATAATGAATCTGGGAATTCTTTGCGTGCAGGGAATTGTCAATGGATTTGGATCCGGGGTAATGGCAGCATTCGCAGCTGGCGTGAAGATAGACAGCATCGCATATATGCCGCTTCAGGAATTCGGGAATGCATTCTCGACATTCGTAAGCCAGAATGGTGGAGCCGGAAAGGAAGAGAGAATCAGGAAGGGCATGAAGATTGCATTCTCTCTTGCTACTGTATTCGGAGCAATCATCTCACTGATAGTATTCGCAATACCCGGACTATTGATGACAATATTCGTCGATCCAGGGGAAACAGAGCTGATTGCAATAGGCACGGATTATCTGAGGATAGAGGGCTCCTTCTATATCCTCATTGGATATCTTTTCCTTTTCTATGGTATCTTCAGAGCACTTAAGGCACCGTCAGTATCCCTTGTTCTGACAATCATTAGCCTTGGACTGAGAGTACTGCTTGCAGCTGTCCTCTCACGCCTTCCTATGGGAGAATTGGGAATATGGATGAGTATTCCTATCGGGTGGGCAATTGCGGATGCAGCGGGACTTGTGTTCTATAAAGTGCTTAAAGCAAGGCGCAAGAAGCTAATCTAACCTTGACCGCAAAAGGTGAAAGGGTGTAAATTTCAGCTATGACTAACAGCTGCATAGCAGCGAAAGGAGTTTGTTTATGGCTTACAAGATCACTGACAGCTGCATCGCTTGCGGAACCTGCCAGGGCGAGTCCCCGGTCGGAGCAATCTCT
>CALXXO010000136.1 GCA_944392705.1 uncultured Spirochaetaceae bacterium | reverse complement strand
CAACTCTTAAGAACATAAAATATGTGTCAAGTAATCCTTCAATTGCATCTGTAGGAGAATACACAGGTCTTGTGACTTTCCATAAAGGAGCAATTACCGATACTGACCATACAGTCACTATCACAGCTTCTTCTACGTATGGAGAAAAAACAGCTTCAGTAACATTTGATGTTTATGATGTACTTTTCGCAGATGCGAAAGATCTTGTTAATGCAGTAAACGAAGCTATTGGCAAACGTTTCATAACTGTAAATAGTGAAGACTATTTCGATGGAGATTGGTGGTGGGCAGATAAAACAGAAAAAATAATTGATGGAATCACTTTTAATACGAGCTATAGCAATAGTATATGGTCCTCAGGTTCGCAAATTCCTGGTAGTGTTATTTTTAATAGTTTCAGTGATGACTCTAACAGATTCGAAATTTCAAAAGGAAATATTTCAATCTGGGCAAGGCAAACTACTACATACTGGACAGACGGCCCACTTGAAATAGTTGGGCATGGAAATAGTGAGGATACCATTTATCTTACATTAGCAGGAAATCAAGGTACTGCCAAAATTATTTTTAATGATATAAATGTTATCGAAAATAACGATGGCAATTACGAAGTTACGTTCGACAACAAAATACTTGGTTACAATGGCGAGGACCTCAGCAGAACTGTAAATCATGCAACAGAAGGTATAACTCACCTACTTTGAAAAATTAATCATTCTACCCCAGGACGTCTCCTGGGGATTATTTCTGTTTTAAATTAAATCTATTTAATAGTTTTTTACTTCTTGTCGATAGAATCATATTCTATTAGTGTATTTGTAGAAAGAGACAAAGGAGAAGCATTCAATGCCAGAATTAGCACGTTTCATGGGCATTATTATTTCACTGAGATTCCATGATACTGGAACACATAATAAACCTCATGTTCATGTAACATATGGAGAGTATAAAGCATCTATCGGTGTTGATGGAGAGCTTCTTGCAGGGTCTCTTCCATCAAAGCAGTTAAAAATTGTAATTGGTTGGCTTGCTATTCATGAAGAGGAAGTATATGCAGCTTGGAACAATGCTGTTGCAGGAAAAACTTTCTCCAAAATTGAAGAAAATTAAGATAGGAGTCTTAATAATGTATATCATAAATGGAATTGCTTATGCAGGAACAAATGAAGAAGAACGTATCGTTGAGTCTGTAAAAGTACTGGATGGAATGATTCTTATCGTGAAATTCAAAAGCGGAGAAGAAAGACTTTTTGATGCAACAACACTACTGAAATATCCAGCATTTGCACCGCTTAAAGATGATAAGATTTTCAGAAATGTAAAAATAGAATTCGGAACGCTTTCCTGGGACAATGGAAATATAGATATAGATCCAGAAACCTTGTACGAGGAAAGCTATCCATACGAATCTAAGAAATCATAATTACTCTACCCTTTCTAGCGTGTACCAATACTCATCTATTTCAAATGGTCTTATGCCAGGTGAAGGATTCTTTTTGATGAAGTTGTTTGCGATTTTAGGCGACATCTTGTTATAGAATGAAAGATATAGATTTCCATCGACTTCATGTAGAACATACCGCACATCAGCTTCAGCAGTGAATCCAAGAGCAACGGATGCTACAAGCGTCCTTATCTCATCCTTAGTTTCTGTCTCTATAGGCTTAACATAATCGATGCGAGATGGAGTCATGCTACCAGTATTCCATTTGCTATTTGTCCACTTATAGGACTCAGGTGCATTGCGGTACTTTGTGTCATCAAGAGATGGTTCTCCAGCAGCTACCAGAGGTGCGATGCGTATTTCATTCTTTCCATATCCTTCAGGAAAGGCCGAATCATCTGGATTAAGATAGATGAAGTATCTGTAATCATCGGATTCAGCAGCTACCACATCAAGAACAAAAGCATCGCTTTCGCTTCCATCAGCAGCAGTCCAGCTGTATTTACCCTCAAAAGAAGCTGTATTTATCTCTATGCCCTCGATAACACTCTCACCTTCATAACAAAGAGAAAGCTTATAAGAAGAAAGACTCTCCAATCCCGCAACAGTTATTATAGCGGTATCCTTCGAAACTCTTATCTCAGATACATGGCCACCACCTTCAATGGATAAAAGCGAAGGATCCGTATTTTGTGGAATGCTTACCGTCAGCACAGCGGACTGCTGCCTTGCACTAATTTCATTAAGGGAGAAAACTGGAATCGCTTCTTCCTCGGCCTCCCATTCTTCAATATTAACCTCGGGTTTTTCGCTTATTGTCGCAGCAGGAGGTTCTTCAATCTGAGGGGTTATCGCTGGGTCATATTCCACGATAATAACAACCGGTGCCGGTTCTGCTTTAATCTCTTGCACTGTATCTGGCGCCCTCTCTGTACTGACACAGGAGGAGAATAAAAGAGAGATAATAAAAACAGGTAGAATATAGCGATACATCATGAGAACCTCCAGCTATATTCTACCCCAACAATCTCTGATTATAATCAGCAAAGATAGTAAAAAATGTATGAAAGAATAAAATACTATTAATTTTTAATATTTATATTGTATAATAATTATCAATAAATAGTTATTTTATATATTAATTCATGTTGCTACAACTTCAAATGAACCACCTTCTTCCCACGGAGAAATCGTAACATCACCAATTTCTACTTCTATAGCTTCCACTTTCACTTCAAGTCCCTCTCCTTCGAGCCTTGCTTCCAATTCAAGTACATTGGAATTCGTCATATCGTCCTCTGATGATACAATGACAAAAACATCAGGACCTTCGCTAACAAGGGAGATTGGGTCTTCAATCACGATTTCATCAAGACGTGCCATATCTGCAATTGCGATTATTATAGGACTGTCAAAAGTAACACGGCGAAGTGTTGCAAATGCCGAGATATTGACCGAAATATCAAAACCGGAAATCACAGTATCCTCAATCAAGACATTCTTCGGGAATTCAGGATTTGTCCCACAAGCAGTGGTATCACCTTTCTGGATGCTTATTCCTGTCCGTTCTTTATTTATACCAGAAGACGGATTGAGATTGCTTTCAAGCGATGTATTTCTAATTGTTACATCCTGACCATAGATAGCTACAGCACCAACTCTGACCGAATCATCACTTCTTTCACTTACAGTGAATGCTGCATCTTCGACAGTAATTCCATACGCACTTATTGCCACAGGAAAATCTGCAGAGTTAGCAAACAACCCAACCTCTGCACCATCTGCTTCACCGCGGAAGTATGTATTATCAAAAACTTGAACTATTCCATGTTTTGAATCAAACCTATCTATCGATAACGCAGCTTCTGCCTGATAATCATTAAGAAGGATATGCTTGTTACTGCAAAGTTCTGAATATACAGAAGTGTCAGATGGAGGATTCACCTGTAAGGCATAGATTTTCCTTACAAGCTCATCTATGGTCATATCATAGAAAAAGATTTCAAAGCTGGCTTCAGCTCCATCTTTAGCTATTTTTACAGGAGCAACACCTCCATTGAGGTATGGAGCGACTTGGGCGGATATATCAAAAGTTGAGATTTCAGAAGTAGCATCTGAGTAATGTACAGGGAACTGAATGGAGGAGAAATCATAAGTATCATCACCTACTCTGACGTCAAAGTTCTCAGCAGCAATCGATACAGCCTTCGGGCCATCGTTCTGTGGCCACCAGAAATATGGAGGAATCGAACTGTATTGATTACAGGAAATCAGGGTGAAGACAAGAACTAAAGAGATTAGTAAAAATCTTTTCAGGGGGGGGGGTATTCCTAAGCATAAATAACACTCTCCTTTTCCTCGAATCTTACCATATGAAAGACTATAGGCAAAGAAAAAGAGAGCCTGCCGAATAGACAGACTCCCATATTTTTACCCTTTATGCTTTGCCTTTTATTTTGAAGCGCCCTGTGCGATTGCAGCCTGTGCAGCAGCAAGTCTTGCAATAGGTACTCTGAATGGTGAGCAGGATACATAGTTGAGACCAACAGCCTGGCAGAATGCGATAGACTTAGGATCTCCTCCATGCTCTCCGCAGATTCCCATCTTCATATCAGGTCTTACACCACGTCCAAGTCCTACAGCCATCTTGATCAGCTTGCCAACGCCATCGAAATCGATAGTCTGGAACGGATCATACGGATAGAACTGCTTGTCAGGATCGTTGACGTAATGTGAGAGGAATGAAGCTGCGTCGTCGCGAGAGAAGCCACAGGTCATCTGAGTAAGGTCGTTTGTACCGAAGGAGAAGAACTCTGCGGACTTTGCAATCTCATCAGCTGTGATAGCTGCTCTAGGAACCTCAACCATTGTTCCAAGCTTGTACTCTACCTTGAGTCCCTGCTCATCGAAGACCTTAGCAATAACTGCTTCAGCGTGCTCCTTGCAGAAATCGAACTCCTTGTAGATACCAACGAGAGGAATCATGATTTCCGGATGTACATCAACACCCTGTCTCTTAACTGTAATAGCAGCTTCGATGATTGCCCTTACCTGCATCTCGAGAATCTCTGGATAGACGATAGCAAGACGGCAGCCACGGAAACCGAGCATCGGGTTGAATTCCTGAAGAGCATTGATCTTCTTTGAAATAGCTTCAACTGTTGTTCCAAGCTGCAGAGCCATCTCATGGCGTGATGTATGGTCGTTAGGAAGGAACTCGTGAAGAGGTGGATCAAGAAGCCTTATTGTAACAGGAAGGCCATTGAGCTCACGGAAGATTCCGATGAAGTCCTCTCTCTGCATTGGCAGGAGCTCGGAAAGAGCAATCTGGCGCTCGCCGTATGTATCAGCAAGAATCATCTTTCTCATGGAGATGATTCTCTTTCCACCGAAGAACATATGCTCTGTACGGCAAAGACCTACACCCTCTGCACCGAGCTGAACTGCATGATGTGCATCTGCAGGTGTATCAGCATTTGTGCGGACTGCCATTGTCTTGAGTTCGCTGACATATCCCATGAACTTGCTGTAGTTCTGATAGAGAACAGACTCGCTTGCGTTCATTGTTCCCTCGAGAACCTGCATGATCTCAGATGGCTTTACAGGAATCTTCTGTGCATATACAGCACCTGTGAATCCATCGAT
>CALXXO010000135.1 GCA_944392705.1 uncultured Spirochaetaceae bacterium | reverse complement strand
CAGGAAATGCCCTCGGTATGTTTGTTGTGGCTGCTGTCGTAATTGGCGGTACGAAAATGAGCGGAGGAAGGGGAAGTATCCTTTATACGATTATCGGAATCTTCATTATCCAGATTATCAACAACACCATGAATCTTCTTGGAGCTCCGTATCAGATACAGCAGGTTATACAGGGAATCATCATCCTTGTAGCAGTTATCATATCAAGTTCTAGGCGTAGAGCTTAATTCTCATATATGTAATCTGAGTTTTTATCCCAATTCATCAAGGAGGTTAGAATGAAAAGGAAGCTCACTTTATTGGTATTGGCATTAGTTATTTGTACTGCATTATTTGCAGGCGGTGCAGCAGAGGATGATGGAAAGATTCTCATTGGTGTATCTATGCCAACAATGACCCACCCAATAAGAAAATCATCTGTTGAAATTATCGATGAATGGCTTACTACCCACCCAAATGTAGAGGTTGTTGTAACCGATGGTCAGTTGAATGCAAATAAGCAGATTGCTGATATAGAGGATCTTATTGCTCGCCATGCAGATGTTATCCTTGTTGCAGCTCATCAGTCACCAACACTTGTATCAGTACTTCAGCAGGCAAAAGATGCCGGAATTGCCATTATTGCATTTGATAGAACTCTTACTGATCCTAGCGTTCAGATTTCACAGGTCATTAATGATGATTATCTTGCTGGCAAGACTGGTGCTGAGCTTATCGTTGAAGGTATGGGAGAGACCGGTAAGGTTGCTATAATCGAAGGAACTCCAGGTGCTGCAAATACAGTGGATCGTCAGACAGGATTTATGGATGAGATTTCCAAATATCCTGGTATCGAAATTGTTGCGGACCTTCCAGCTAATTTCCAGAGAGTCCAGGCTGTTGATGTTTTCGAGAATATTCTTCAGTCAAATCCTGATATAACTGGTGTATATTGCCACAATGATGAAATGGCTCTTGGTGTTTGCAAGGTTCTTAAGGATGCTGGCAAGACTGGTGTCGTTGTTGTTGGATGCGATGGACAGAAAGATGCTCTTGAATCGATTATTGCTGGTGAGCTCTATGGCACAGTTAGAAAGATTATAGAGGTTGAGTATGCTCTTGATATAGCAATGGATTATCTGGAGACAGGTGAGTGTGAGGATAACCTGATGCTTGAAAGTGCAAAGATAAACAGTAGCAATGTAAATGATTATTACGATCCAGATGCAATATTCTGATTATCCGCTGGTATAGTCATGCTTTTGATTATACCAGCAACACCGATAAACACTCTTGGGAGGAATGGATGGTAAGCCATAGGAAAATAGGGGTATATCCTTCTCTTGCTTGTGCAGATTATCTGCATCTTGCAGAAAATATATCGATACTTGATGAGTTTGGAGTTGCTAGTTATCACATCGATATAATGGATGGAAACTTTGTTCCGAACTATTGTCTGAACTTTGATTACCTGAAAGCTGTCAAGAGTGTTACTACTACAGAATGCGATGTTCACCTTATGACAACGCATATAGAACGTGATATAGAGACAAGTATCGACGCTGGTGCAGATTCGGTTAGTTTCCATGTAGAACGCGATGATTTTGATATAAAAAACCTTATTCAAAGAATTAAAGCTCATGGGAGAAATGCTGGGCTTGTTCTGAATCCTGAATCACCGTTGGACAAACTTTATCCATATCTTGAGGATATTGATTATGTTATTCTCATGAGCGTTCGTCCCGGTTTTGCAGGCCAGAGATTTCTCGATAAAACTTATGACAAGATATCTAAGCTTTCAGAATTGAGGAATGATAAAGCTCTTGGTTTCAGTATATTGGTTGATGGTGGTATCAATTTTGAGAATGCAATGCGGTGTGTTTCGCTTGGTGCAGATAACTTAGTTGCAGGAGCACTTTGCATTTTTCTTGATAAGAAGAATATCAGGAACAATACAGAAAGATTCCTTTCATCAATCAGTGATATGACAACAGCCTAAATCCTTCTTTTAGATATTTCAAATTTGCGTATTCAAGGTGCTAAGGTAAGAAACCTGTGTGCCTATAAGATAGTGTCCTTGGACTACTTAATATATTGTGATTTTGCCCGAATTGCGGGTTTGGGAGGTTCGATGAATATTATTATTGGTTGTGACCATGGAGCATTAGAACTGAAAAATTTCATTTCTACAAGGCTTGAAGGAGCAGGCCATAGTTTGACAGATATTGGTTGTTATGACACAACTCCTGTTGATTATCCTGATATTGCGGAAGAGTTATGCCATAGATTGTTGAAAGAGCATTATGATTTCGGAATTCTCCTTTGTGGAACCGGAATTGGAATATCAATTGCAGCAAATAAGATAAATGGTATAAGGGCGGCACATCTTTCCGATACATATTCAGCTGCTATGGCAAAGGCTCATAATAATGCGAATGTTATTACTCTGGGTGGAAGAACATTAGGCTGTGAACTTGCCTATTCGATTGTCGATTCATATATGAATGCAAAGTTTCTTGGTGGTATCCATGAAGAACGCATTAACAAGATTTCGGCATTGGAGAGTTAATGTATGAATAAACAGGAAATCCAGTTTCTGAAAGAAAAAGCTCTTGATACAAGAGTACGATTGATAAAAGAGATTGCCAGCTTTGGGCAAGGTCATATCGGTGGTTCGATGTCGATAGTAGATCTTCTTGTATATCTGTATTTCAGAGAGATGAATATCAGGCCAGAGAATCCTCAGTGGGCTGAACGGGATAGACTTGTATTGTCTAAAGGTCATAGCGGACCAGCTCTTTATGCTGTTCTTGCTGAGAAAGGCTATTTTGACGAGTCTCTTCTTTCGACTTTGAATCAAGGTGGAACAACTCTTCCATCCCATTGTGATATGTTGAAAACACCTGGCATTGATTACACAGCAGGATCTCTTGGACAGGGGATAAGTGCTGCAGTTGGAATTGCATTGGGACAGCGTCTTAAAGGGTGGAAAGCTCGAACATTTACCATTGTTGGAGATGGCGAGAGTCAGGAAGGACAGGTATGGGAAGCTGTAGAAGCTGCTGGGGCATGGAAGCTTTCAAATTTGACAGGTTTTACAGATTTGAATGGACAGCAGCTTGATGATTATACCGATGCGATAATCCCTATGAAGCAACTGAAGGAAAGGTATGAGACATTCGGCTGGAAAGCGATTGAAGCAAATGGACATGATTTCCCCGATTTGGAAAGAGCTATTGAGGAAGCAAGAAATACTGAAGATAGACCTACCATGATTATCCTTCACACAAAGAAAAGCTATGGTTTTATTCCGGGAGAAGGTATTAAGAGTAATCATTCGATGCCTATAAGCATGGAGACAGCGGACAAAGCAATAAAAGACCTTTTTGAAAGAGAGCGTGACGTATGAGAGATATAAGTGAATTCCAGAATTATAAAGATGTAGTTATTGGTTCTATTATTGATTTGGCAGAAGTGCATGATGATATTGTATTTCTCGATTCCGATCTTTCATCCTGTATAGGAAGCACTTCGTTTCAAAAGGAGTTTCCATCAAGATTTTTCAATTGTGGAATTGCTGAAGCAAATATGGCTTGCATTGCAGGTGGATTATCTTCTGTTGGTTTCACTCCTTTTATACATAGTTTTGGCTGTTTTGCCTCAAGAAGGATGTATGATCAGCTTTTCATTTCAATAGGATATGCACACCGCACCGTACACGTTATTGGATCTGATCCTGGAATAACAGCTCAGTATAATGGTGGAACTCATATGCCTTTTGAGGATATTGCGCTAATGCGGCAAATTCCTAATTTCGTGATTTATGAGCCATCAGATGCCTTGAGCCTTTATAAGCTCGTTCAACAGGTATATAAACGCGGTGAACCATCTTATTTGCGTACGCCACGCAAAGGAATGACAAGGCGATATGATGAGAGTACTGAAATAGAGCTTGGCAAAGCCATAACTGTCAGA
Organism: uncultured Spirochaetaceae bacterium; assembly: GCA_944392705.1. GTDB lineage: Bacteria > Spirochaetota > Spirochaetia > Sphaerochaetales > Sphaerochaetaceae > Ornithospirochaeta. Next base: position 1,142 of record CALXXO010000135.1, on the reverse strand, counting down.
GAAGGTTCTGATGTGACAATCATCGCTACTGGAGTATTCCTAGTAGACCACGCAATAAAAGCTGCTGACGACCTTTTGAAACATAGAATAAAAGCTAGGGTATTGGACCTCCATACAATCCGTCCCCTTGATACGGAAACCATCATGAAAGCTGCAAATGACACTGGTAAGCTGATTATCTGTGAGAATGGACGCTATGCTGGTGGAGTAGGTGAGATGATTTCTTCCTATCTGATTCAGCATGATTTGGCTCCAAGAATCAGATTTATAAATGTCGGTGATTGTTTCGGAGAAGTCGGTTCTTTGGATTATCTCTCTAAGAGATTTGGAATGACAAGTGGCGATATCTGTAAAAAAGTCTTCGAAATCCTTTAATTTTTCATCAAGTGGAAGTATATGGCTTCTATGGAGACCATATGCTTCCATGAATGTTCTGAAACATATTAATTTGCCATTATTCTTATAAGCTAAATTTGCTGAAATTCAAAACCGTAAGTTTGAAATTTTATAGAAAATCAAAAGTAGTAGTTGTGATTTTCATCATTTGAGCTTAAAGTTTTGGTATGAGCAGAGAATATGTCCCGCGGAAGATAAATATTAAGGATAGCCTTTCCAGAAAGTCTCAGTTCCTTTTTGGTCCAAGACAGACAGGAAAAACAACATGGATGGAAGAAGAACTAGAGAATGTTGCTTTCCGTTTTAATCTTCTTGAAGGACAGACATATCAAAGACTTGCTCGAGATCCTTCATATCTAACACAGGTGCTTCGTAGGGAAGGCATCACCGATGGTGTCGTCATTATTGATGAAATCCAGAAGTTGGCGACTTTGCTGGATGATGTCCATAATCTGATTGAAACAACTGGTATTCGATTCCTGCTTACCGGGTCAAGTGCACGAAAACTCAAAGCACAAGGTGTGAATCTTTTAGGTGGAAGGGCTGGGTGGAAGGAAATGTATCCATTTGTTTATCCAGAAATCAAGGATATGAATTATTCATTGGATAGGATATTCAAGAGTGGATTGCTTCCTTCAAATTATCTTTCAGATGTTCCTGATGAAGACCTTTCTGATTATATTAGCTTGTATTTGTCACAGGAGATTCAGCAAGAGGGACTTGTTAGAAATCTTCCTACATTCACA
>CALXXO010000134.1 GCA_944392705.1 uncultured Spirochaetaceae bacterium | reverse complement strand
ATACAGATGCATGAGAAAGTGAAATGAAAGAATACATTGATTCAGATTTTCCGTGTTATGCTGCGGTCTGCGATAGCAAACATGTCAGCTACATCGTTTGTCGTGTGGATAAGCCCTGCGTATGGGTGGAACCAATCTATGCAAAGCTGGAGTTGCGCAGAAAGGGTGGTGCTTCGCAGCTCTTTGAAAAGACTGTGGAATTGGTAAAGTCCTTTGGCGAGGACACGGTATTCAATTATGTTCACTCCAACAATCACAGTATGAATGGTTTTCTCCGCAAGTGCGGATATACCGTTATAAACTTGGTGGAAAACTGCAAGCAATATAAAGATGAACGGCTCACGCAGACCATTTAAGTCGCTGAGAATGAGTTTGATTATTAAGCGGTGAAGTTGGTGAAAAAGTAAGACAGACTATTAAAGAATTAGGGGGCACTATGCTGGAAAAGAGCATTAAGTAGATGGAGAGTGAACATGGGTGCGATGCTCCAAGCTAAAGATTCAAAAGAGTTAAAGGAAAAGCCTTAGGCTAAGTATGTTACCAAGTGGTAAAGCGATACATGATATATAGCTTCACTAAAGGAGGATAGGGAATGGCCAAAGAGAGACACACAAAGACACACAATATCTTTTTACTCAATCGTGAGGATATGCAGAATAGGTTCGATCCGACACGGCAGTTAGATATTTATCGTTTGTTGGATGCTGTTATGGAAATGGATAACAGCTATAAGGAGCAAAAGCTGAAAGACAATGTTGATACAAGCGGATTTTCTGTGAAGCTTTACTTTAGGGGAGATGACAACTATCAGAGTAAATTTGCTTCTTTTTGCAAGGACTTTGTGAAAGACGATCAAGAGGCTGTTACCTATTTTCCTAGAAGTGCATCATCGGTTTTGTTTATATGGAGTGATAACCATATTTTTGCAATAACCACCGGCCAGGGATTTCGGATGATTCAGGACTTTGCAGTTCCCAGATTTGGTTTGATTATTGCAAGTGCGTATTCTGGACATTTTAAGATAACATCATTAAATAGCAATGCTATGTCTAGTATCATCCATAGTTCAAAGACAATATATACAAATGAGGTTGACTTTGTTGATGTTAATGCTTTGGATACAGTTTTTAAAGAGATAACAGGCCGTCTGAAGGATTCAACAAATGTGAAAACTTTATTGAATTTAAAACCAACATCTAAAAGAAATTCCATGAAGATTACTGCAAAAGATTATGTCCAGTTCAGCAGTGCACTAAACTTCTCTGGTCTTATTCATTTGCTCTCAATAATCGATACATATAACTATGAAATACTCAGCGATAAGTTTAATTTGATTACTCCGATGACTACGAAGAGACACAACAGTATTATAGACGAAAACAACATTGCTGTTGCAGATGCCCTTTATAGCGCAGTAGTAGGAAATTCGAACTTGCCGTTTGATTTATTTCATAAAGACACCGAAGCATATATCGATGCGGATCAATATGTAATTTATAATCGTGATACGATGGATGCGTATGGCATGTCCGAAGATTATGATGCGCTAAAACTTCTACAGACCTCGTATGCTGCCTATCTTGATGGCAAGGAGGCAAGCCAAGAGACCTTTTATTCTTTCTTGGGTGTTATAAGATTACAGTCTAAACATGGTGATTATATGGGTACAGATGGAACAATAATGGATCATATTTCTGGCGAAATAGAATCACGTGGGATAAATTATTATATTTTCTATGGTGAATATTACCGTCTAAACAGCACCTATAGTGAAAGATTGAATGAGTCGTTAAGTGGAAAATTACGTCCAGAGTTTTATACAGACGAAATCAAAACAGAATGGCCCGAAAAAGAGAATGAGGACTTCTTTAATGAGAATGCATCTATTCAATGTGATTACATTCATCTGCATAGGGTGCTTTCTGATCATATTGAGTTTGCAGATCTTCTAAAAGTAGACGGAGAATATGCGACTATAGTCCATGTAAAGGATGGATTCAATAACGATATGAGAGCATTGGATAGACAGGTTGAATTATCCGTTGCAAGAATTATGGAATTGAAGCATAATAATCGGACAGATTATTTTGAAGAATTGTACGAATCCTCTCTCAAGAAGAATACTGGAATAACACTTTCATCTGTATTTTCCTCAAAAGAAGATTTTATCAAGTGTATGAAGGAGAAAAAACTTAGGTACATAATTGTCATACGTCCCGCTAAGAAAGATCTAATGGAAAATACTTCAAATATTGCGAAGCATTGCCTGAATGCACTAATTCTCCGCTGCTTTAATCAAGGAATTGAACTACGTGTCCAGGTTGTATAAAAGGTTGTGAGAAAGATGACACTAGAAACTAAAGAAAGAATTTGCCAAAATTTGGCGAGAAGAAGAGCCGGAGGGATATGTGCGGGGAAGGTATAAAGTGCTATATCCTGCAGCTTGGCGAGCTAAAAAATCGGTCAGTGGCTACGCTTGACAGAGCAACCGATTGATTTGGAAGATGAAAGGGAATATGAGTTGGTAATGGTTCGTCGTCCCTTTGGTGGAGTTGATTCCAGAGGAACCCATTTGGGTAAAGAAATTCTCGTCAAAAACTATTTTAAAGTTGAAGAGGATGACATTTTGGTTTTTAAAAGACATATTGCGCACGGAGTGTGTGGAGTTGTTCCTCATAAATTGGCCAATGCTGTTGTTTCCAATGAGTATAATGTTTTGAATTGATTGATGGAATTTCTGTTGAGATGTTCAATTTGATAATGTGTAAAGGGGGGCGGACGAAATCCTGGACTACAGATAGGACAGAATTTCATCCGTACACCTTCGCAGTCTTAAAACGAGGAAGGTAAAATTTCTAACTTCTTGCGTATAAATCATCTGTGTTTATTTCTGCGTTTGTATACTTTTATTCATGTGAAACCGTATGAAAATACACGACAAATCAGCTTAAAAAGCGCAAACAACCACATATAACAGTGAATTTTGGAAATTGAATGAGTAATTATGCGCTCTCGCTCTTTACCGGTGGAATCCACGAGCCGCAGACGTTCATGGAACTGAAAAAAGAAATAGTGTCTGCGGGCCGGAGTGATATGCTGGTATTCTTCATCAAGCGGAGCGGCCTGTGGCTGATCATCGAGAAACTGCAGAAATTCACGCAAACCGGCGGTCAGCTACGCATTATCACCACTTCCTATATGGGCACTACCGATTTGAAAGCTATTGAAGAACTTCGCAAGCTGCCGAGTACGCTGATTAAGGTCAGCTATGATACAAAGCGTACCCGCCTTCACGCAAAGACCTATGTATTTTACCAGGATATCGGCGTATATATTGTTTCATCCAATTTGTCCAATGCTGTCATTTCTAGTGGTCTGGAGTGGAAGGTAAAGGATACTCATATAATCCTTTTGCTTCTATACATTGGGATAAATAGATAATATTAGAGAAGTTGAGTGATGAAAAGATGATAGCATTAATAATTGCTGCGATAATAGTCATAATCATCGTAATTGCCAATTTGAGCACCACCCGAACCTCTAATAAGTCCGATTATCCGTAGATATTTGAAGCTCCGGAACGGCGTGCTGGTAGAATTGGGGAGCAAAAGGCTACGCATATAATCAGTTCAGTGTTGAGAGAAGACGATAGGCTATTTACTAATGTTCAGGTTAATTATGAGAACGAGCCAGCTGAGCTTGATAATGTAATAGTCAATAAGTTTGGCGTATTTATCATCGAAGTGAAGAACTACAATTGTAGCTTGGTTGGAAACGAAGATGATTATGAATGGGTTAAATATCATACAACAGATGCAGGAGACACCTGTTCAAAGATAGTGAAAAATCCAATCAAACAAGTTAAACGTCAGGTCTTTTTGCTTGCAAAATTTCTAGAATACTATGGATCAGTACGAGTATGGATTGAGGGTTATGCTCTCTTACTTCAAGGAAACAGTCCAGTGATAAGTGAGTATGTTTTATCAAGCATCCAAGATATTAATAAGGCAATTCATACACCTAACAGAAACCGTCTTACCCAGAGAGATATTGAGGAAATAACGAAATTACTTTCGTAATGCGCAAAATAAACAAGCACTGAAATGAGTACATATTGGGAGGAAATGGAAATGGAGACTGAAGGTATTGTGTTGAATGAACTAAGCAACTCTAATGGGACCTTGCAACCGAGTGTTCGTGTAGAACAAGCACTGACTGATATAAAGGACACATTCCAAACTTCTATGCTTGCAAAAATACCGTTTACGGAGATTGCAATGCTTGGCGGCTCATTTTCGGTTATTGTTGAAACATTAGCTGCGCCTGCTGCAAAAGGTATATACCGATGTGTTTTCCCTAAAGGTGTAAAAGGAACACTCGCTATGGCAAGGGACGGTAGTGGTGCTCTTGGAACAATTATGAATGAGAGCGGAATTGTTGCACAGGCTCGTTGGTTGCCAGTTGATACGGCGATAGGACCCGCTTGCTTGAAGGCAGCACTTGTGGCGGTTGCCGTTCTTGCAGTGGCAAAGCAAATCAACGACATCAAAGAGAGGCAAAAAGAAATCATTAGTATTCTGGAACGTGATAAAAAATCGCAGCTTCTGGCTGACTATGATATTCTTGCTTCGTATATAGACGATTATAAGTATTATTGGGAAAATGATGCAGATGTTATTGCGAACCTCAATCAGGTAAAAAATATCAAAAGAAATGCGCGAAAGGATATTCGTTCTTACTCTGAACAGTTAGAAGAATTGATCGCTGAAAAGACGAACTTTTTAAAAATGCAGTCAGCGTCTCAACGAATTGGTAAGATACTCAATAGATTTGTTCACTACAAGCTTGCACTGAATGTGTTTGCTTTGTCTGAATATATGGAAGTGATGCTATCAAAGAACTTTCAGGCAGAGTACTTGAATAAGGTCTCAGGGGAAATACGAGATTATTCTAATCGTTTTCTCGAACTTTATACAGGGTGCTATGACAAAATTGAAAGTCTCAAAAAAGAGGCATTAACAACACAAGCGGCTAATAAGTTTGCAAAAGCTTCTGTGGAGTTAGGGAAGCTTATAGGTAAGATACCTGTTGTCGAAAAAGGTCCAGTTGATGAGGTCTTAATAGGCCTT
>CALXXO010000133.1 GCA_944392705.1 uncultured Spirochaetaceae bacterium | reverse complement strand
CTCATAGAGCTTATAAAGCTTGCTAATCTTATAATCACGATATCCAGAGCTGTGGCATCCTGGAAAAGGATTGAACGTGTTTTCGAAACACAGCCCACAATGGCAGAAGCTGAGAACGGATATGAGGAAGATGGTGAAAGCAATGAAGCTGTGTCCTTCCGGAATGTATCTGTCGTGTATCGTGGCGGCGGTGAGCCATCCCTGAGAAATGCTGATTTCACAGTAAAGAGAGGGGAGAGAATCGGTATAATCGGTGGAACAGGAGCTGGAAAGACGACAATAGTCTCTATGATTCCAAGGCTCTATGATCCTACAGATGGCGTCGTATCCGTCCTCGGTCACAGCACTGCAGCATGGAAGATAGCGGCCCTCAGAAGTCGTATTGGTTATGTCCAGCAGAAAGCGGTTCTTTTCAAAGGAACTATAAGGGAGAATATCGCATGGGGCAAGCCGGATGCGAGTGATGCAGAGGTCGATGAAGCTTTGAGAAACGCCGAGGCCTATGACTTTGTCATGGAGAAGAAGAATGGCGTCAATACCATGATTGAAGAAGGCGGCAAAAACCTTTCCGGTGGCCAGCGCCAGAGACTTTCAATTGCAAGGGCCTTGATAAGAAAGCCAGAGATTCTCATCCTCGATGACTCATCTTCCGCGCTCGATTATGCGACAGAAGCAAGGCTCAGACATAATCTTGCCCAGATGGATGGAATGACAGTCTTCACAGTTTCACAGCGCACAAGTTCTCTCATGAACATGGATAGGATAATAGTTGTCGATAAAGGCAATATCGTTGATATAGGAACGCATGAAGAGCTCCTGGACAGATGCTCTGTCTATAAGGAAATATATGATTCACAGTTCGGAGGTGCAGATGAAAAGCGCTGATTTATCCCTTCTCCGGCGTGTATATGAGTATATAAAGCCATATAGGTTGAGACTTGTCCTGTCCCTGGTTTTCGCAGCTATATCTGTTGCCTTCACAATAATCTTCCCGCTGATGACAGGAAAGGCTGTGGATGCGATTGTCAGCGGAGATGGAAAGCTCTTTATCATCCTTATTGTGGCAATGGCTGTGTCGGCTATTCTCACATCGCTTTCACAGTACCTGATGAACAGGGTCAATAACTCGATGGCCTATGGTATTTCCAGGGATATAAGGAAAGACGCTTTCTCCCATCTGGAACGTATGCCACTCTCATATGTCGATAGTCATCCGCATGGAGATATCGTATCCAGGATAATAACGGATGCTGACCAGGTTTCTGATGGGCTTCTGATGGGCTTCACTCAGCTTTTCACCGGTGTGATAACAATCCTTGGAACGCTTGTCGCAATGTTCGTCGTCAACTGGATAGTCGCACTTGTTGTACTTTTCGTCACTCCGCTTTCGCTCTTCGCGGCATCGTTCATTGCCAGAAAGACATTCTCGCTTTTCTACAAACAGAGCGAAGCCAGAGGTGTTCAGACAGCTTTCATAGACGAGATGATAACAGGAGCTTCCGTTGTCTCCGCCTATGGCCATGAGAAGGCTAACCAGGAGAAGTTTGACAGGATAAACAAGGAGTGGGCCGGTTATTCGCTTCTTGCTACATTTTATTCATCATTGACGAATCCTGTCACAAGGTTCGTGAACAGCCTTGTCTATACAGGTGTTGCGCTTTCAGGAGGAATCTCTGCTCTTGCGGGAATGATGAGCGTCGGTGGACTTGCATCCATCCTAAGTTATGCTTCCCAGTATACGAAGCCGTTCAATGAAATCTCGGGAGTTGTAACGGAGCTTCAGAATTCACTGGCGTCAGCAAAGCGTATCTTTGATTTCCTCGAGGAAAAGGAGGAAAGCGATGACAGCGCTCTTCCAGATCTCTCAGTGAGTGAAGGTCGTGTGGATATCTCGAATCTAAGGTTCTCCTATACTCCGGACAGGGAATTCATAAAGAATCTCTCCATCTCCGTTAAGAGCGGCATGAAGGTCGCTATAGTAGGGCCGACAGGATCCGGGAAGACAACTATAATAAATCTTCTGATGCGATTCTATGATCCGGATTCCGGTTCCATCACTATTGATGGACAGAATATTGCCGCTGTGAACAGAACATCCCTCCGGAAAAGCTTTGGAATGGTGCTTCAGGATACCTGGTTGAAACATGGTACTATCAGGGAGAACATAGCGCTTGGGAAGCCCGATGCACGCGATGATGAGATAAGAAAGGCTGCAGCGCTTTCGCATATCGATTCCTTCATTGCATCGCTTCCGGAAGGATACGATGAGATTGTCTCCGATGACAGCGATGGAATCTCTGCAGGTCAGAAGCAGCTTATATCGATATCGAGGATAATGCTTACAGATCCTGTGATGCTCATTCTCGATGAAGCTACATCTTCAATCGATACCCGTACCGAGCTGATGATCCAGGAAGCATTCATGCGCCTGATGGAGGGTAGGACATCCTTCATTGTCGCTCACAGGCTTTCTACAATCAGAAATGCCGATTTGATTCTCGTCGTTAAGGATGGGGATGTTATCGAATCAGGAACCCATGATTCGCTGATGGAAAAGGGAGGATTCTACTCCTCCCTCTATAGAAGCCAGTTCAGCTCCTGAATATTCTATCCAGGGTCTTCCCGTTCTTTCTCCACCCCGGCTGGGCTTTGACCCTGAGGTCAAGTGTAAGCTTTGCGCCGGGGAATATTCTTTTTATTTCCTTGAAGGATTCTTTCCTTATCCTCTTTATATTCTCTCCGCCTTTTCCGACTATGATGCCTTTCTGCCCATCTCGTTCTGTGTTTATTGCGGCGCGGATCCAGACATGGCCCTCGCTTTCATCGTATTCGAGGTCCTCTATTTCAACGAAGATCGTATGTGGCATCTCGTCCATTAGGTTCTCGATCGTCTTTTCCCTGATTATCTCGGAAATCCTGAACTCCAGATCCTGGTCTGTATAGGCATTCTCATCGTACAGAAGCTCTCCTTCCGGCGCGATTCGGAAGAGTTCTATAAGAATCTCATCGACTCCAATGTCGTCTTTTCCCGATGCAGCAAGCACAGGGGCTGATGGAAAATGAGAAGCGAGAAATGAAAGCCCAACTTCCTTCTCTTCCTCCGTCAGTATGTCCGACTTGTTCAGTACGGCAACAACAGGAACCTTCGAAGCCCTTACAAGCTCCGCTATGGTTTCCTCTTCCTTTCCGGGCCGCCTTTTTCCATCCAGGAGATAGAGAATCATGTCGGAATCTTCCAGCGATGATATTGTCTCCTGCTGCATTCTTTTGTTTAGCTCCTTGTCGGAGATATGGAATCCCGGTGTGTCCGTGAATATTAGCTGTCCTCTGGAATCGGTATAAATACCGCGGATTTTGTTCCTCGTAGTCTGAGGAGTAGGGGATGTTATCGATACTTTCATCCCTGTGATTGTATTCACCAGTGTAGATTTGCCGGAAGAAGGTCTTCCTATTACTGAGACTGTAGCTGCTTTCATACCACCATTATAGCTGAATGCGGCTAGACCCAGCCATTGCTTATAGCTATTATTTAAGCCATGGAAAACGAAAAAAATGATTATAAGCCGGATCCGAGTCTCAGCGACAGGCTGCTGAAGACACGTACAGTGATAATCTCCGGAGAGATAAACAAAGACAGGGCTGACGAGTTCGCCCGCCAGATGCTTGTTCTGGACAGCGAGTCGAATGCTCCGATTTACGTTTATATAAACAGCCCTGGCGGTGATGTAGATTCCGGATTCGCGATTTACGATATGATCCGCTTCGTCTCCTCGCCTGTTACGGTAATCGGCATGGGGCTTGTTGCTTCAGCTGCTGCTCTTATTTTCCTTTCTGTACCTAAAGAGAGGAGGATAGGATTCCCTAATTCGACATATCTGATTCATCAGCCGCTTTCACAGCTGAAGGGTGTTGCCATCGATGTTGCTATCTATGCAGATAAAATCGAAGCGCTCCGCCATAAGCTCGATAAAGTTATTGCTGACGCAACATCCAAGAGCGTCGAGGATGTGGCGAAAGACACGGAAAGGGATTGCTGGATGAGTGCCGAGGAAGCGCTTTCATACGGAATGCTTTCCAGAATTGTGAATTCAAAGAGCGAAATCTGACATAAATGGGGATATGAAGTGTATATAAGTCATGAGACTTATGCTTCTATCCCTTTCGCTTTTTCTTCTATTTTCATGCCGTTTCTCGACAGAGAAGAGTTTTCTAAAGATAACAACTTATAATGCCTACGCCTTCTTCGATAGCTATGAAGATGGCTCGGAATTCGATGGATTTGCCCACTCAGATGGATATGATGGGGAAGCTTATTATCAGAGAGTCCGGGATTTCGCTATACTCCTTGGCCGGAATTTCTCCTCTTCCGATATCATAGTGCTTCAGGAAATAGAAAGCGCTGAGGTGCTTTCGGATATAATCGATGCCGGACTAGGGGAGAAGGGCTACAGTTACTACGGGCTTGCAGATGATGGTGTGCAAACTCTTTCCGTCGGCTTTGTATCGCGACTGCAGCCAACTGGCGTGGAGATTCACTCTTATCCGGGGTGCCGGCCCATCCTTGAGATTTCATTCCATGTAAACGATGAAACGATTAAAGTCTTCGTTCTCCATTTCAGAAGCCGTATAGATGGAGGGGAAGAGGAGCGATATGCACAGGCTGAGCACCTTTCCCTGTTGCTTGAGAGGGAAAAGGGTACATTATGCATTGCTGCAGGGGATTTCAATTCAGATCCATCGACAGGTGATGGCCCGTTCTCCGTTTTTCCCGATCTTTACAGTGAGAATAATGCTTTCCATGTCACTTCGGATCCTTCTAAGGCTGGGGATGAACTTTATTTTGCACCCCTTTCTGGGGGTAATGGTGGTACATATTTCTATGATGGAGCCTGGTATTGCTATGATAATGTTCTTCTCACCGAGGAGTGCTGGGATATGAGAGGATGGGAATTCAATAGCGTTGAAATAGAGAATGAAAGGATTCTTGTGGATATGCTTGGCCGACCTGAACCATATGATGTATCCACAGGCTATGGATACTCCGATCACTTGCCCGTAACGCTTACTCTTCTGAAGCTGTAATGGCATGAAAAAAGGCTATGCTCTCATGCTCTCAAGCATAGCCCGAGGGAATAGCGGACTCCTGCTGGAAAAAAGAAGGGGGGA
>CALXXO010000132.1 GCA_944392705.1 uncultured Spirochaetaceae bacterium | reverse complement strand
ATATGAGAACACTTCAGATACAGGACATAAACCTCGCTTTCGGCGAGAGGGACATATTGAAGAATGTAGGCTTCACGATGGCTGAAAGGACCAGGGCTGCCCTTGCAGGCGCCAATGGTTCTGGAAAATCCACTCTTCTGAAAGTCATTTCAGGCTCGGTCAAAGCTGACAGCGCATCGATATCGATGACAAAGGGTGCGCGTATTTCATACCTTCCCCAGTCCGATATCGTTCTGCCAGAGAAGACTGTGTACGAAGCCGCGGAGGAAGGCTACAGCCGCTTTGAACCGGTTCTCAGGGAGATAGAGGAGCTGGAGGTCAGGACTGAAAAAGGTGGAGATGAAGCCCTCTCGGCAGCTGAGCGCCTTTCGGAATGCCATGAGATACTCTCCGACTCAGGCTACTATGAACGCAGGAGCCGGATAGAATCGATTCTCTTCGGCCTTGGATTCGGGAAGAAAGATCTTGAAAGGCCTGCGCGCGAATTCTCCGGCGGCTATCAGATGAGGATTGCACTGGCACGTATCCTCCTCGAGGATCCGGATTTCCTCTTCCTCGATGAGCCTACAAACTATCTTGATATCGAAGCGATGGTATGGCTTGAAGAGTATCTGAAAGGTTTCGATGGCGGCCTTATGGTCGTCTCTCACGACCAGGGATTCCTAGACGATATGGTAAACGAGGTCTACGAGCTCTTCAATGGACGCCTTACACGCTACAGCGGAAACTACTCCGCCTACCTCGTGCGCAGAGAGGAAGAGATCAAGGAGATAGAAAAAGCCTATAAGAAACAGCAGGAAGAGATTGAAAAGACTGAAGCATTCATAGAGCGTTTCAGGTATAAAGCTACAAAGAGCAAGCAGGTTCAGTCTAGAATCAAAGCGCTCGACAAGCTCGATATAATCGAGATCCCAGCGCATCTGAGGAAGCTTTCATTCACATTCCCCCCTGCCCCACACTCAGGAAACGATGTACTTGTGGGGGAGAATCTCTCTAAGTCATATGGAAACAACTCAATCTACAAGGATTTCTCCTTCCTCGTCAGGAAGGGAGAGCGCCTTGCGATAACAGGCCGGAATGGTGCTGGAAAATCGACGCTTTTGAGGATGCTTGCATCTGTCGATTCCGATTATAGCGGAACGATAAGGGATGGAGCCGGGGTGAAGAAAGCCTACTTTGCCCAGGATACGGAGAACACTCTTACTCCTGATAATACCGTACTAGAGGAAGCTGAAAGCCTTGCTGATACAAAGGACCTTCCGGGAATAAGGAATCTCCTTGGAGCTTTCCTCTTCTCAGACGATGATGTTTTCAAGAAGGTATCTGTGCTCTCCGGCGGAGAGAAATCCAGGCTTGCACTTCTGAAGATTCTCCTCCATCCATCGAACCTCCTGTTGCTGGACGAGCCTACAAACCATCTCGACATAAACGCAAAGGAGATGCTTGAGAAGGCAATCAAAGCATATGGCGGAACTGTCATATTCGTAAGCCATGACAGGCATTTCATAAAGAATCTTGCTACAAGAATCCTCTACCTCTCGGAAGATGGCCCTGAATTCTTCGATGGTGATTACAGCTACTTCGAGTACAAAATCGAGGAGAAAGAGAAAAAGCTTGCTGAAGAGAGCCACACAAAGAAGAAGGCTAAGGATGAACCGAAGAAGGAAGTATCGAGGGAGGAAGCCAATCAGAGAAGAAACAGGCTGAAGACTCTGGAAAGGACAGCAGAGAAGCTTCTTGCTGAAATAGAGACGCTCTCATCTTCAATCGAAGAGCTCGACACAGAGATTGCGAAACCGGAGAACTATTCCGATGCGGCGAAGATAACAAAGCTCCTAAGCGAAAAGGAAAAGCTTGAGAAATCTGTAAGCGAGAAGGAGAATGAATGGATGATGGTATCCGAGGAGGCTGAGAAATGCAGAGAATAATGGAACCCGATGATCTCCAGCTCTCTTTCTCGAGAGCATTTCCATCTGTAATCCTTGCATCCTCCTCCCCCAACAGGAAGGGTCTTCTGGAAAAGGGTGGAACGGAAGTGAAGGTTTTCTGCCCAGATGCCGATGAATCGAAAATCGGGGATACACCTGAGAGCATTGTCTCTGGCATCGCTTCAAGAAAGATCGATGCTTATATTTCATCCAATGCATTCGACAGCACCATGACCGCGATTGCCGCTGACACACTTGTGTTGATCAACAACCACCTTCTCGGAAAGCCTAAGGACAGGGAAGATGCCGCTTCAATACTTTCTGAGCTATCTGGAAATGAGCAGGTTGTAATCACGGCAGCGGCACTCTACATCCCTGGAAAGGGAAAGATCATTCTTACCGACAAGGCTTCAGTTTTCTTCAAGAATCTAAGCAAAGAGGAAATTGAAGAATACCTCGATACTGGAGAATGGGAAGGAGCTGCAGGAGGATACAGGCTTCAGAAAACCGGCTACACACTCGTAGACCATATAGATGGAGACTGGACAACTGTAGTAGGCCTTCCGCTTTCCCTAATACTTGAAACTGTCAACAAGGCTATAATCTGAACCCACAATGCACTTATACAACACAGATGGGCCAGCATACAATGAATACAGCGGAGTCTCCACAAGCGTAGTGACGCTTGATGATCTTTTCGAAGGAGTTTTTCAGAAGGCAATGTATCACATGCTTATCATATTCCGCATTAAACTCCTCTATTTATGATATAATCCACATGAGGTAAGAAATGGACACACAGCAGAAAGCAAAGGAAATAATCTCAGGATTCTCCATTCCTGGAGAATTAGTGGGTATCAAGACAAATACACAGGGACATATAAATTCGACATTCATCTCAACATTCGAAAAAAATGGCGAGAGGAGAAAATACACTCACCAGAGAATCAACAGCAATGTATTCCCCCATCCCGATGAGGTAATGGAGAACATTGTCAGAGTGACAAGCCATATCCAGGAGAAGACAAAGGATATGGATGAAGCTGAAAGAAGGGCTCTCCACGTAATTCCTGCAAAGGATGGCAAGCCATACATAATCGATGATGAGAATATGTACTGGAGAACCTATGGCTTTGTGGATGGGGTCAATACCTATGACAGGGTTCCTGATGAGAACATTTCCTATAACCTTGGGAAAGGAATCGGGACATTCCAGTCAGAGCTTTCAGATTTCGACAGCTCTTCCCTCCATACAGTAATACCACGCTTCCATGATATGGGCATGAGATTCTCACAGCTCGATACTGCCATAGAGAAGGATGTGGTAGGAAGAGTAAAGGAAGTCCAGGAAGAGATTTCATTCCTTATGGATAACAGGGAAAGAGGAGTTAGGATCTGGAACGATTTCGAAAGCGGCAGGCTTCCATCCAGAGTGACTCACAATGACACGAAGATAAACAATGTCCTTTTCTCTGAAAAGACGGGAGAAGCGCTTTGCGTGATCGATCTCGATACGATTATGCCTGGCACCATCCTCTTTGATACAGGCGACATGATCAGGACAGCCTGCAGTACCGCAGATGAGGATGAGAAAGACCTCGAAAAAATGGAATTCTCCACCGCTTTCTACAAAGCGCTTGTAGAGGGCTATATGGAGAGCGCAGCTTCATTCCTTACAGAGCTTGAAAAGGAAGGAATCAAGGAATCGGGAAGGACGATTACGCAGATTATGGCTGTAAGGTTCCTTACTGACTATCTTCAGGGAGATACTTACTATAAGATTGCCTATCCTGAGCACAATCTAGTGCGTGCAAGGACACAAATCAAGCTGATGCAATCAATGGACAGGCAGTGGAAGGAGTATTAACAGAGTTCTTTCCTGAAGAATAGTGTTTTTTCAGATGGGCTGTCGTTATAGCATTCTGTTTCCTTGAAACCGAGTTTCTCATAGAGCTTAACGGCAGCTTCCAGTTCTGGAAGGGTATCGAGGTATAGCCATTTGTAGCCGATACGACGGGCATCGAGAATTATTTTATCGGTCAGCATTTTTGCTATGCCCTTTCCCCTAAATTCCGGCCTGACATATAGCCTTTTAAGCTCTCCCTTTTCATCGTCAAGCTTCCTGAGTGCAATGCACCCAGCTGTATGGCCATCAGAAATTGCAAGATATAGTCTTCCATCAGGTTCCATATATTTCACTTCAGGATGCTTCTCTTCATCGTCATAATGCTGGATATCGAGATAGAGTTGGAAAGACGGATCAAGGGAAACAAGCATCCTAGTATACTCAGAAAACAGCTCTTTGATTTCCTCCGTTCTTTCATAAGCAGGGATTATCTCTAACATAGTCTGAAGGTAATCATGAAAGAAGCGCAGAGCAACAGAGTTGAAATGAGAACGAAAAAGTTTTTCTTAACATAATTTACTCCGATTGAGGAAATCAAGGAGAGGATACCTCCCCCACCGCACGGAGAATAGCAATACAGTTAGCGAAGGCAATATATCCGGTGCCATTATCAGTGCTGTAAGAGAATCCAAAATCAAACTCATCGGATATACGGATTACAATGAAAACGAGCTTATCGACAACGTCTACTCAAATATAGATTGTTTCATCATCCTCGATGGCTGATCTTTTTAACATAAATCTTGAAGTATTCCAGAATGTACTAATAATACGTCGTTTATAAATGGTAATGATTCTCCAACAATTGGTAAGCTCATAACAGGTTTTGGAGCAATCAGTTAAGATTACTCTATAGCTACTTAAGGAACATGAACCTTCTAACGATTACAGTCATGCACGGCAGGGATACGTTCTCTGCCGTCTTTAGATTTTTCTAGTGGCTCTGATAAATTAATTTTTCGATTTCTTCCTTCCATGGGAAACTGGCCATTGCCCCCTCTCTTGAAACAGTAATTGAGGAAGCAGCAGAAGCCTGATACAAAGCTTTATCAGGAGAGAGCCCTGTGTAAATACCATTGATGAAATAGCCACAGAACGTATCCCCTGCTCCAGTAGTATCAATAACAGGAACATCAAATATAGGAGCATAAAAGCTACTAGAAGCATCTAAATAGTAGGCGCCCTTATTTCCAAGGGTAAGGATGATTTTAATTTCTGGATATTTTGTTAGGATACAATCACCAATATTCTTACAGAATCCAAAATCAATATTGTCGTTCATCTGACAATCCGCCAAGCCGCAGGCTTCTATTTCATTTATGAAGATGTAATCC
>CALXXO010000131.1 GCA_944392705.1 uncultured Spirochaetaceae bacterium | reverse complement strand
GGCGAAGGCCAGATCATCGGCAAGGCACAGCGATTCGATTACCCTCAGTATCCTTTGTTCCTGATTCACTCTTTTCTCCTTTTCCCCTTATACGCCACAGTCTTCCGATATGGTCAGGTTTTTGGAGAAAAAAACGCCTGAATTTCTCAGGCGTAGTCCGGATCAATATTGAACTGGAAGGAATAGGTTGGAAAAGCTTCAGTCAAAGCTTTGGAAGCTTCCCGCCTGAATGTTGCATAGTCTGTGAGGGAGAAATCGACCACTACATCGAAATGCACCCTTGAATCATTCAGATGGACATGGAAGGCATGGATTGAAATCACAGAAGGTGAGACCTCCTTTAATACCTTCAATACTTCCTTCTTCATGAGTATTACTACTGGATTATCAGAATTGACAGCATACATTCCGAATGTGAAGTAGATACCCATTCTGTCCATTATCTCTACCTGGGCATCCGTCATTGCATCGAATATTTCCTCTCCCTTTGCATCGGACGGGACTTCGACATTGCAGGTTCCTATCATTCTCGAGGGACCATAGGTATGAATCTGGATATCATAGCCACCGGAGAGCGGTGGATGCTTCTGGATTATGCTCCTTATTTCCTTTACCGTATCCTTCGATGGGCGTTCTCCGACTATTGCAGAAACTGTATCGACAACGCTTTTGACTCCTGCATACATGATGAATATAGAGACAATGATTCCTGCCCAGCCATCGATTGGGAATGATGAGAATAGAGAGATGATAGCCGCTATTATCGTGACCGATGTTGCAAGCGCATCGGAGAGGGCATCTGTTCCAGATGCGGAAAGCGCTTCACTCTCTATCTTCTTGCCGTTCTTCTGATTGATTCTCCACAGCCCTAGCTTCACAACAATCGTAAGCACGAGGATGACAAGCATCGCGGGTGAAACTGAGACAGGGCTAGGATTCTGTATCCTATCAATTGAAGTCCTGAAGAATGTACCACCTGTCATCAAGACGATGAATGCGACAAACAGCGCAGAGATATATTCCATTCGCCCGAATCCTAGCGGATGGGTGTGTGTGGGTTTCCTCTTTGCAAGGTTGAATCCCATTATTGTGACAACTGATGAAAGCATATCCGAAGCATTGTTGGCTGCATCCGACATTATTGCGACAGAACCCGAGAAGAATCCAATTGCAACTTTAACCACAGCTATCGCAGCGTTCGAGATAATTCCCAGAAGAGCAGTTTTCTTAAGTACTTTATTTCGCGTTTCTTCATCAATCATTGAGCGTTAGTCTATCGTGGAGATGGATGTGAATCAAGGCTATAATAGCTCATATGAAACTTAGCAAAGTGCTCTCTGATACATTGCTTCCGGAAGGAAAAGGTTTTATTTCCATTACAGGTGGCGGTGGAAAGACAACGCTATTATCCCTCATCGGCAAAGAGCTAGCAGAAAGGGGATTATCAGTGCTTCTGACAACAACGGTAAAGGTTATGTCTCCTTATCTCCATAATTACGGTGCAGATCTCATCTTCGAGGATGAGAAAGTTCTCGGTCATGTCCCTGAAAAAGGGAAGATTGTCTTCTATGCTGAGCACCACACCCTCGATATGAAGAAGTGGATAGCACCACGTATGGAAACCCTTGATATACTCTCCTCCTTCTACGATGTCGTAATCTCGGAAGCTGATGGTTCCAGAGGGCTTCCTCTGAAAATCCATACCGAACGAGACCCTGTGATTCACCCCAGAACCACAGCAGTTATAGCTGTAATGGGGCTATGGGGAGTCGGTGATAAGGCGTACTCATCTGCGTTCGGAGAGGATAGGGATATCATAATAGATGCGGATTATCTTGACTGGTATCTCTCGGATCCTGAAGGCCTGACGAAAGGCTTTCAGGGGCGCAATGCGATAGTCTTCAATGGCGCGGAATCGTCAGACGAGAATACTTTCAGGATGCTTGAAAGCCTTACTTATCCTGACAACACAAGAGTCTTTGCCGCATCTGAGAAGGAGGATAAAGTCTATGGCATTATATGCTGAGGTCGCGGAGCTTGAGAAAGAAGGAATAGCATTCGCATCCGTTGTCATAACGAGCACAGCTGGTATTGTTCCCAGAAAAAGCGGAAGGATGTTCGTCTCCGAAGATGGCCGGATTTTCGGAACAATAGGCGGTGGGGAGATAGAATACAAAGCCAAGCTCCTTGCCCTGGAGGCGATAAGGGAAGGAAAGGGCCGGAATGCTGTAATTCCCCACAATAACGATGGAAGCGTCTCGGTGTTCATCGATATCCCGATTCCGCATAAGAAGGCAATCATCATCGGCTCCGGTCATGTCGGTACTGCAGTTGCCAATCTGCTGAGAACTACAGGCTGGAGTGTTCGTCTTCTTGGCCGGGAGGCAGATGATGACGTACTGCTGAAGGAGCCTATTGATAACAAAACGGCTATTGTCATTGCAGGGAAAGCCGGGGCGTATCTTATTCCTGCTGCTTTGTCCACTTCTGCGTTCTATGTAGGGATTCTCGCTTCGCGGAGCCTGTCGCTATCCCCGGATTCCCGGCTTTATTTTCCAATTGGCCTTGATATCGGAGAGGAGACACCGGAGGAGATAGCAGTTTCGGTTGTAGCGGAGATGATGGCCGTATTCTCAGGGAGGAATGCCCATCATAACAGGGCATGGCAGGAAAGACTTGTAGTCGTTCGCGGGGCAGGGGACCTTGCTACTGGGACCATCATCAGGCTGTTCAAAGCGGGGTACAAAATCATAGCGCTGGAGACTGATAACCCAACGGTAATCCGAAGAACTGTATCCCTTGCAGAAGCTGTGTACGATAAGTACGTTACTGTTGAAGGTGTTAAGGGCGTGCTGGTTTCCGGTGACAGCGAGATACGAAGGGCCTTGGACGATGGAAATGTTCCTGTTGTCGTAGATAAGGATCTCTCTGTTCTTTCATCTTTTCATCCTGTTGCTCTTGTCGATGCGATTATCGCAAAGAAGAACCTTGGAACCAAACGCGGTATGGCGCCTTTTGTCGTTGCTCTTGGTCCAGGATTCACTGCTGGAGTGGATGCGGATGCTGTCATAGAGACAAAAAGAGGGCATACGCTGGGTTCTGTGATTTACAGCGGCAGTGCAATTCCGAATTCCGGGATTCCTGGGAATATCGCGGGGTATGCCGCTGAGCGTGTGATACATTCGCCTTCATCGGGAGTCTTCAAGGGCACGAGACACATCGGCGATATCGTATCCAAAGGCGATGTGATTGCATATGTAGGGGATACACCTGTGCTTGCAACTATTGATGGCAAGCTCCGTGGACTTCTGCACGATGGTCTTGCTGTGCCTGAGGGGTTTAAGATAGCCGACATTGATCCGCGCGGAGAGAATGCTGATCACACTACCGTTTCCGATAAGGCCAGGGCTATTGCGGGAGGTGTTCTCGAAGCTATAGACCGGTTCTTGCTGTTGAATCAATCCTGTTAATAAGGCATCCTGAAAGCATGGAAGCGTTAGAGGAAAGAATCAGGGCTTTGAGAAAGGGTGCTGAAGCACTCTCCCTGACAAGCAATGATACAAGGAAAAAAGCCTTAGAGCTGATGGCTGATAGCCTGATCTCTAGGCGTGCTGAGATAGAGAAGGCAAACCATGAGGATATTGAGAGAGCTGAGAAAAATGGTACATCCCCAGCTCTGCTCAACAGGCTCAAGTTCTCCGATGACAAGATTTCTTCTGCAGTGAAAGGACTAAAGGAACTTGCTTCCCTTCCAGATCCAGTAGGAAGTGTGAGGGAGAAAAGGGAACTGGATCCGGGATTTGTCCTGGAGAAGGTGACATTCCCAATTGGTGTGATTGCCATGATTTTCGAAGCGCGTCCGGATGCCCTTGTCCAGATTGCAGGACTCGCTCTTCGCTCTGCAAATGCTATTGTTCTCAAGGGTGGGCGTGAAGCTGAAAAATCCAACAGGATTCTTATCGACATAATAAGAGAAGCTACAGAGAGTGTCGTCAATGCTTCCTGGATTCTCGGGATAGAGAGCCATGAAGATGTGGATAGGATGCTCGCTCTGGATAAGGATATCGATCTCGTGATTCCAAGGGGATCCAATAAGTTCGTGCGTTATGTGATGGATCATACGCATATTCCGGTTCTTGGACATTCTGATGGCATCTGCTCGGTATATATCGATGAATCTGCAGATATTGATATGGCTGTACGGATCTCTGTCGACAGCAAGACACAGTACCCAGCAGCCTGCAATGCCGCAGAGACTTTTCTTGTCCACAGGGCTATAGCTCCTTCTTTCCTGCCTGTTTTCGGAAAGGCAATTAAAGAGAAGGGTGTGGTAATCCATGGCGATGAAGAGACCCGGAAATATATTCCATCTGCTCTGGTTGCTACTGAGGATGATTTCCATACAGAATACCTGGCGCTTGAATGTGCGGTAAAAGTTGTAAGCAGCATCGATGAAGCCATTCGTCATATCGCTGAGCATGGTTCGCATCATACAGATTCTATAGTCACCTCATCTGAGGATGCAAAGAGCCTGTTCTTCCGTTCTGTCGATAGTGCTGATGTGTTCTGCAACTGCTCGACAAGATTCGCTGACGGCTTCAGGTTCGGGCTCGGTGCAGAAGTCGGTATCTCAACATCGAAGATACACGCGCGGGGCCCTGTAGGGCTTGAAGGGCTTATGACTACCAAATGGCTCCTTTCCGGACATGGGGAGGTCGTTGCTGATTACTCAGGCCCGGATGGAAAGAGCTTCCACCATAAGGAGCTTATGTGATGCGTGACTTTTCATCTGTTAAGCGCGTGGTTATAAAAGCGGGAACAAACCTGCTGTCCTCATCCACTGGTATTGATATGGAAAGGGTTGCCGCAATCGTCGATCAGATTGCAGTCCTCCGAGAGCTTGGGTATCAGGTGATACTCGTTTCCTCCGGCGCTGTGGGCCTTGGAGCGAAGGCCCTTGGCCATACCAGTCCTGTAGTTTACGTTGCGATGAAACAGGCCTGCGCAGCTATCGGGCAGCCGCTTCTGATGAGCGCCTATCGCGAGGAGTTTCAGCGCCATAATCTTCTGTGTGCGCAGGTGCTTATAACCAAATCAATCCTGAATAACCGCAAAAGCTACAACAATCTCCGTTCATCGGTTTCCATGCTGCTTGCAATGGGCGTTGTGCCTATTTTCAATGAGAATGATGTTGTATCCACTGCAGAGCTGAAGGATGTTTTTGGAGATAATGACAGGATGAGCGCCCTTGTCGCTTCCAAGATCGATGCCGATCTTCTTGTTCTCCTTACTGATATCGATGGTCTTTATACAGGAAATCCACGCACCGATGATAACGCGGAGCTTATCCACACCATCCCCGAGATAACCCCCGAGATCATGTCA
>CALXXO010000130.1 GCA_944392705.1 uncultured Spirochaetaceae bacterium | reverse complement strand
TTCATGTCAAGATAAATCGTGCGAAAAATGAAGAAAATATTTATATCGAAGCGAGGCATATTTTCGAAGAAATAGGTCTGTTACTGATTCTTTTCAAGAATATTCAGGGCCTTATCAAATGCTGCGGAGAATTCACGGATTATCTTTTCATCAAAGCGTTTTGACCTGTCTTCGAAGAATCCCATCTCACGGAATCTGGCATTATTCTCACGTTCCGACATCCTTGCCCTTATGTTCTCCTTCGTCAGGGTATTTCCCCTATCATCAATTACGATAAGGCCCTTCTCGATAAGACGCTCGGAAAGCGGAATGTCATGGGTAATAGCTAGAGCTGGGGCTGAGGAGATCTCTACAATACGGTCATCGGCACTATTACTGCCGCTTTCGACAACAACCATATGTATCCCGGACCCTATTTTCCTCGCTTCTTCCCTGGTCAGCGTATCACGGAACTTCGCACGGCGCCTTTTCTTGTCTTCCTCGATGGCCCTGAGAACAGATGGAACTGATCTGTCTGCGACAAACCACGCTTCATATTCCTTATTCAATATACGACGGAGGACTATATCGCTCTGCCTGGATGGAAGAGAATCTGCATCAATGAATAATCTGACCATAAAATGAATGTATCAGAAAGCTGATTAAGGCTCCATAGCCCTATTATTCTGGAATTTCGCGTCTATATACCCTAAAATGCTAAAAGGAGGTCACACGATGGATATTTCACCGCTTCAGAAAGCGAGATACGAATACAAGCCGAAGCTCCCTAAGATGCTTCGTGTTGGCGTTGAGGGCATTGCCGTCCAGGAAGGAGATAAAACCGAAGCTGCATCTGACAAGGAGAAGATCTCCGAACTCTTTCCCAATACATATGGAATGAAGGAAGTCTATTTCGTCGATGGCGAAAGCACTGCTGAAAAGAAAAAGCACGTAATCGGAGTAATCCTCTCCGGCGGTCAGGCTCCGGGTGGACACAATGTAATCGCGGGGCTATACGATGCGATGAAAGAGGACAATGTCGAGAGCGTACTTCTGGGATTCAAAGGTGGCCCATCTGGAATCCTTGATGATAACTACATAACACTAACCGGAGAGACAATCGACAAGTACCGCAATACCGGTGGCTTCGACATGATAGGATCTGGAAGGACGAAGCTTGAGACTGAAGAGCAGTTCAAGATAGCTGCGGAAGTTGCGAAGAAGCACAATATGGATGCCATCGTCATAATCGGTGGCGATGACTCAAACACAAATGCCGCTGTTCTCGCAGAATACTTCAAAGCAAACAATGTTCCTGTTCAGGTAATCGGATGCCCAAAGACCATCGACGGGGACTTGAAGAACGATGATATAGAAATATCATTCGGTTTTGATACTGCTACCAAGACCTACTCCGAACTTATAGGCAATGTTGAGCGCGATGCAAACAGTGCTAAGAAATACTGGCACTTCATAAAGCTCATGGGACGCTCTGCATCCCATATAGCCCTGGAATGCGCCCTGCAGACTCATCCTAATATCTGCCTTATATCCGAAGAAGTTGAAAAGAAAGGCATGGGACTGAATGCAATCGCAGATTACATTGCAGATAGCGTCATGGCACGTGCTTCACTTGGATTCAATTTCGGAGTTGTCATTGTACCTGAAGGCCTCATCGAATTCGTACCAGAAGTTAAGAAGCTTATTGAGGAAATCAATGAAACACTGGCAAAGCATGGAGAAAGATTCACAAAGCTTCCGACTTGGGATGAAAAGCTCGGATTCCTCACAGCCGCCCTGTCCGTCGAATCAATGAAGGTATTCAATCTTCTTCCTCTCGACATCCAGGAAGAGCTGCTAATGGACAGAGACCCTCACGGCAATGTCCAGGTATCTAGAATAGAGACTGAAAAGCTTCTGTCGAACATCGTCAGGAACCGTCTCAACCAGAGAAAGCAGGAAGGCAAATACAATGGCAAGTTCAGTCCGATGCATCACTTCTTTGGCTATGAAGGAAGAGCTGCATTCCCCTCGAATTTCGATGCAGACTACTGCTATTCCCTCGGCTACACAGCCTTCCTTCTGATAAGCTACGGCTACACAGGCTATCTCTCATCTGTAAGAGGGCTCGCAAAGGGCGTAGATGAGTGGAAAGCCGGAGGGATGCCGATTACGAAGATGATGGATATCGAGCGCCGTGGCGGCGAAGATAAGCCTGTTATAAAGAAGGCTCTCGTTGATCTTGAAGGAAAACCATTCCAGTACTTCGAGAAGCACCGGGAACTCTGGGCAAGAGAGACAGCATTCTCCTCCCCAGGAGCTATCCAGTACTTCGGGCCAAGCGAGATTGCAGACAAGACGACAATAACGCTTGCACTGGAAAACGAGTGAATTCAGGGAGTGGCAACACTCCCTCTTCTTATCACGGCCGCAATGATGTTATCATTTGAATATGAATACAGAAATGAACGAATTCCAGAAAATGGTCGTTCTGATCGATGCGGACAATACTCAGCTTACAAAGCTTGAAGGTATTTTGCACGAGGTTTCGACATATGGCCGCATCGTCGTCAAGAAGGCATATGGAAACTGGAAGAAAAGACTCCTTGCAAAATGGGAGGATGAAATAAAGCGGCTTGCAATCAAAGCAGAGCAGCAGTTTGATTACGTATCAGGCAAGAATACAACGGATATAGCAATCGTTATCGATGCAATGGATCTTCTCCACAAGGAGATGTACGATGCTTTTGTTCTTGTATCCTCGGACAGCGATTTCACCCCGCTTGCAGTAAGGCTGAAGGAATCGGGAATATACGTAATAGGCGTTGGTGAAAAGAAGACTCCCGAAGCTTTCTGCTCCGCCTGCGATAACTTCATCTACCTCGAGTATCTTGATTCTTCCGAAACGGAAAGCAGCAAGAACTTACAGCAGAAGGAAAAGAAGCCAACCACAAGAAAGAATGACAAGAAGACGGGAGAAAACGGCAGACAGAAGCTCCGTGTAAGCTACTTCGAACCAGATATAGCCGAAATACATAATCTACTGTGGATTGCCTATGAGAAATTCCAGGACGATGATGGATTTACGCCACTCACCTCTGCCGGAAATTACATCAAGAGAGTAAAACCGGAATTCAATACAAAGACTTATGGATTCTCAAAACTCTCCGATTTGATAAAAGCATTCCCGGATCTGTACGAAGTCAAACGTTATTCATCTGGAAACTCATCAATATTTGTTTATCGCTGTAAGTGAAAGAACGAGGGAGATTTCCCTCGTAAATTATCAAATGATAATTATATGTAAATCATATTAATAACAATTAGTTTAGGATATTAAGTAATATTTATAATACTTTACTTATATATATTTAATTATATACAAATATAGTTAAGATTGACAACTTTGATATTTTACTTAATCAAGCTTTGTATTTGAATATGCAATTTGATTATTTCTTCGTATAATAAAATCAAAATATAAATACTTTCAAATTAATAGGTTATGAATTCCATTTCGTAATTGATATGAATTAAAAGTTATTTTGTATGCGATTCAGGTCTTACAGAACTCATCTTAAGGCACAAAAGGTGATACAAAGCCTTTTCTTGCAAAGCAAGGTGCAGTAATTCAAGGAGTCGCTTTTTGTCCAGAGAATTGATGAGTTAACAGGTATATTCCTAAGGGGTTTTCAAGATTGGAAGTTCATATATATTTATAATAAATATTGCTGATATGCATGATTTATATGTATAATAATTTAGGACAAGGATGAAACATGACAGTAGATTACTATGGATTCGAATGGGATGAGGAGAAAAACCTGAAAAACTTTGCAAAACATGGAATCTACTTTGAAGATGCAGTGCATATCTTTGAAGATCCTTTTCTTATAGAAGATTATGATGAGGTGCATTCATCGGAAGAAGAGGATCGATATAACTACATCGGGATGGTCAGAGAAATTGTAATGCTGTTCGTAGTTGCTACGGACAGAAAAGGGAAGATGAGAATAATCTCCGCAAGAAAAGCCACTAGAAAGGAGGTACAGGAATACAATGAGCAAAATGCCAAGAACCTATGAATCTCTGAATCTTCCACCTTTGACAGATGAACAGCTGAAAAGACTCAAGACTGTAAAGGGCATGAAAGAAGAAGATATCAATACAAAAGATATCCCTGAATGGGAGTTCAATGATCCACATCACTATTATGCACAGTCTTTGCGAATCAAGAAGGACAGAATCTGCACGACAATTGATCATGATAATGTCGAATGGCTGAAGAAAGATGGGAAAGGATATCAGACTAGATTGAACGCTGTGATTCGCTGGGCCCGCATGAATGGATGTCCCATTGAGAAGTTCAATTGAGCTATTAGTTCAGCATTATCAGAAATCAGGGGATAGTACATGAAGAACAAACAGGATGGATACCGTTGGCTGGATTGCGAAAAGTGTGACGCACATATCGCAACCATCACTGATAATCATGCTTTTAGGAAGAAAACCGCAGTACTATAGGCAATGCTCCTACTCTACCTGAACAATTGCAATGGTTGCCGCGAAAATAGAGCGAAAACGATATTCTGTGAGTATATGTGTAAAAATATGCAAATGTGTAGAAGAAAAGAATATTCCTTACCTGCATTTCCATATCTGTCAAACTATCAATGGCTTTCTCGAGAATAATCCATCCATTTGGGAGAGCTCAGAGCAAACCAACAAAAGTAGCCACACGCAGCTCTTTTGGTCATCCATTATAAAGATTCGCCCGATCGTATCAACAAGTACGTTCAAACACAACTCGCTGAATATTGCGACAATGCTCATATATTTCTGGGAATACTCAGAGATAGATTCTGACGGAAACTATGTAAACAACATGGGACTAGATGAATTGGATCCACCATTTCCTATTACGATGGAAGTTAACGGCAAGTACAACGCTTCAACTGGCGTTCTCGATGGAAAAGTTGAATACCTGAATAATTCCTATCCTTTAACGGCTACTATCGAAGTGAATGGAAACAATGGAATCATCAACGCAATGAATTTCAACGGAACTGAATTTGATTCAGAAGCTATTGGATATCTGAACGCGATGCCATGGATTTACTCATCGGTTATCTAGATAATCGATAGGGACGGGATAACCCGTCTCTATCGCTTTATGGATTTCAAGCCTTTGTATATAGCGCCTGACTTGAGACTCCTGGAAGCCTTCCGAGCTTTCCAGAAAGCGCCGAGATGATATCCGAAGGAGCATCCACGACAACGCTTATGATATTCATATTACGCTCTCGATATGGAAGCCCCATACGTCCTATTACATAGCTGCTATACTGATGGAGGAGATTGTTAACACTCTCCGCCATCTCCTTGTCTTCTACAATAATTCCAATTACCGCGATGCGGTTTTCCTGTGTGTTTTCCATGCCACCAATATAATACTTATCAGAAAACTCGTCTTCCCTTGACGAATTTTGATGTTATGAACTTATCCGAGTGTCGGTATGTGTAATACTCAAGGCGCTCTGGAATCGAATAATCATGGAAATTGACAGCTTCTCCC
>CALXXO010000129.1 GCA_944392705.1 uncultured Spirochaetaceae bacterium | reverse complement strand
CATATCGATATATATGCCATCAAGGGCTCTCTGCAGATCTTCGATTTCAACAGGTCTGTCGAGCTTTACGATGTATTCCTTCTCCACCTCGTACTTCGGGTGCATCATCTTGTTCGCGAAGTATCCATCGTTCGTGAAGATGATAAGCCCATTTGAATCCTTGTCCAGACGGCCTACATTGAAGAGCATCTGGTTCTCCCTTATGTCGATGAGATCCCTGGCATACCTGTCCTCGTTTGGATCATAGTTGGTGCAGACATATCCCCTGGGTTTATTGAGAGCAATATAGTAAAGCCTGTCAGCAAGCTCGATAGTCTCCGTATCGACCTGCACGATATCATCCTCATTTACCTTTGTGCCCATCTCGCGGACAACCTTGTTGTTGACCATTACGCGGCCATCCCTGATCAGCTCCTCGCAGGCCCTTCTGGAACCGACTCCGCACTTAGCCATATAGGCTTGCAGTCTCATCGGGAATTCTGCAATCTCACTCACTCTTCTCTTCATCTCCGCCATCTTCTGTCTCCTCCACGTTTTCAGGGGCTTTCTCCGCCTTCTCGCTCTTCTTCTTATTCTTATTCGATCTTCTTTCAGGTATATCATCTCCGGAGAGATCGATGCTTTCTATATTGCCTGTCTCAACTTCTCTCCGCGGTGGAATCTCAACCTCTTCCTCCTCATCGGAAAGAATATCCATCTCTTCCCTTTCCTCTTCTTCCTCGAACCTCATCCTGTCGACCTCTGAGAGCTTCGGTAGGTCCGCGATTGATGTTAGCTTGAACTCGAAGAGGAACTTCCTTGTCGTGCTGTACAGACATGGATGACCCTGCTGGCTGCTTCTTCCGACAACTTTGATATAATCTTTTTCCCTCAGAAGCTTTACAATCGAGTCAGAATCGACTCCGCGTATATCCTTGATTTCCTTCCTGGTAACAGGCTGCTTGTATGCGACTATCGCGAGCGTCTCAAGAGCTGCCCTGGAAAGGCGCTTGTCGACCTTCCTTCCATAATTCTGCTTGAGCTGCGGGTAGAGGTCAGGAGTCGGGGAAAATGAATAGAGATCCTCATCTTCCGTAATCATCAGACCACTGCCCCTCTCGCTGTAATCATCCCTGAGCTCCTGCAGAGCATCTTCGACAAGATCCGGCTTGATGCCGGTAAGCTCCGTAATCCTGTCCAGAGAGAGTGGCTGATTCTCTATGAAAAGCACGACTTCACAGAGCCTTGCTTCATCGCTGAGCATCGTCCTCATTATCTTCTCCTTCCTCTATTTCATCCTCAAGAAGATCGATTTCCTCTTCATCTCCGATGAATTCGACCTCCGCCTTCTTCGCTTCAGCTTCCTCCGCCCTCAGTTTCTCTTCAGCTTCCTTTGTGAGGATAGAGAAATCCGAAGGATCCTCGAGATGCTCATCGACCATCTCGTCATACTCCTCATCGTATTCATCAGCAAGCTCCGGATTCCAATCCTGAGGACGGGCCATGATGTATATGATGCCATATTCCTCAGGCTGGTAAAGGATAATCAGCTGATTCCTCGCCGCTTCGAG
The DNA here is from genome assembly GCA_944392705.1 of uncultured Spirochaetaceae bacterium. Lineage (GTDB taxonomy): Bacteria > Spirochaetota > Spirochaetia > Sphaerochaetales > Sphaerochaetaceae > Ornithospirochaeta. The sequence goes on along the minus strand of CALXXO010000129.1, from coordinate 4,064 downwards.
GATAGCCATGAAGGAACAGATTATATGCATCCTGTCATCCGGGTGAACAATCAGGTCATCGAGCGTGAATCTCTCCTTTGTCTCCAGAAGCTCAAGCAGAAGCGCCTTTTTCTCATCGAGCGATACTTCCTCGTAGAGGTTGAAGATCTTCGATGCAGGGGAAGCCTTTGTAATGAGTTCGGCGAATGTCTTCATCAGCATATCCAGCGTGACACCGCGGAAAAGATCCTTGCCCTCGAACGGAATGAGGAAGTAATTCTCGTTGCGCTCTACGTGGAATGTATCTGCATTCCTTCCATCTATGAGAAGTTCGGTATATTTCTTGTATTTCTGATACTCGATAAGCCTGTCGACAAGATCCTGCCGGGGATCCTCGAAGTCATCATCATCGCCCTCAGTCTCTATCGGCAGAAGCATCCTGCTCTTTATATAAAGAAGCTCTGCTGCCATCTCATAGAAATCAGAAAGCTCTGGAAGATCGGCTCCATGCTCATCAAGATATGCAAGAAACTCGCCCGTAATGAGCGAGATATCTATATTGTAAATATTGAGTTCATTTTTCTTTATCAGGAAGAGAAGCAGATCCAGTGGCCCATCGAATCCTTCCACGTGATACTCATGCTTCTTCTCCTGTTCAAGTATGCGGTCGCGTTCCTCGCTCATCATCCGCGATTATACCCAGCCGTTCCTAATTGCTCAACACGCTATCATTTTCCGCAGTCTCTTCTGCTTTCTCGCCCTTCTTGGGGAACATCACCTCTCTCAGCTTCTGCTCAAGCTCTGCCGCAAAATCCTTGTTCTGCGCGATATATTCAAGCGTCTTGTCCCTGCCCTGACCGATCTTCTCGCCATTGAAGGAATACCATGCTCCGGACTTTTCTATCAGGTTGTATTTCAACGCCGCATCGAGAAGGGATCCAGTGTATGAGATTCCAGTGCCGAACATCAGATCGAGCTCACACTTCCTGAAAGGAGGAGCGACCTTGTTCTTCACTATCTTCACCCTCACCCTGTTCCCAGTCACTTCATCGGCATTCTTGCCAATCGATTCAATTCTTCTTACATCCATTCTCACGGAAGCATAGAACTTGAGAGCATTGCCACCTGTAGTAGTCTCAGGATTTCCAAACATCACCCCGATTTTCATTCTAATCTGGTTGATGAAGATTATCGTGGTATTGCTCTTCGCAAGGATTCCGGTAAGCTTTCTCAAAGCCTGGCTCATCAGCCTTGCCTGAAGACCTACATGACTGTCTCCCATATCGCCTTCGATCTCAGCCTGAGGAGTGAGAGCTGCGACGGAGTCGACGACGATTATATCGACAGCACCGGAGCGGACAAGGGACTCTGTAATCTCAAGAGCCTGCTCTCCATTGTCGGGCTGTGAAATCCAGAGCTCATCGATATTCACACCAAGTGCTCTTGCGTATCCGGGGTCGAGAGCGTGCTCGGCATCGATGAAGGCTGCAATTCCCCCCTGCTTCTGGCTTTCCGCAATCGCGTGAAGCGCAAGCGTTGTCTTTCCCGATGATTCAGGTCCATATATCTCTATGATTCTGCCCTTTGGATATCCACCGACACCAAGCGCTTCATCGAGAAGGATCGAACCGGAAGGGATTACCTCTACATCCAGTGTCTCCTTGTTGTCGCCAAGCTTCATCAGCGAACCTTTGCCGAACTGCTTGTCAATCTGAAGCCTTGCAGCTTCAAGCGCTTCCCGCTTTCCCTTTGAATTATCTATCTCTGACTTTGCCACGATACTACCTCCATATATTTATACGGAACATCTTCCATTTTCGGTCAGCTTTTCTTCCCAAAAGCCGCTGAATCCAGGAAAAATGTCACAGGACCATCATTAATATAGCTGATTTCCATATGAGCGCCGAATTTTCCAAGCTGAACATTCACACCTTTTGATCTCAGATAATCTGACGCTTTTATATACATCATCTCCGCCGTTTCCGGTTTCTCCGCGCTATCGAAGGATGGCCTATTCCCCCGATACACATCCGCCGACAACGTGAACTGGCTGATGAACAGCATCCCGCCGCCGGTATCGGAAAGGGAGAGATTCATCTTCCCGTTCTCATCCTCGAAGATCCGGAGCTTAAGTATCTTGTCGAGAAACCTGGGAAGGATTGAATCGTCATCACCTTTATCGACTCCGAAATAGACAAGAAGCCCCGAATCGATTGCCCCTGTGACAGAACCATCCACTGTGCAGGAAGCATTTAAGACACGCTGTATGACCGCCTTCATTCCACACTCTCCTCGAGACTGCGAAGGAAAGAACCCTTATCCTCTTCATTGAAGAATGAAGTACCCATCACCGCGATATCCATACCGCTCTGGAATAGGTGCTGTATATTATTCCTACCTACTCCTCCATCTGCCCCGATTGTATAGTCGAAACCAGACTCGGCACGCCTTGAATCGAGCTCCTTTATCTTTTCGACAGTCTGAGGTATGAATTTCTGTCCGCCCCAGCCTGGATTGACAGTCATGACGAGGACGCTGTCAGCAATTGAAAGCACCGGCTCTATGAAAGACACAGAAGTGGCTGGATTGATTGCGACTCCAGCATCCTTTCCGCTCTCTTTTATCATGGAAAGAACCCTCCATAGATGCCTTGTGGATTCTGCGTGCACAGTTATCTTGTCAGCGCCAGCTTTTATGAATCTTTCAATATGTCGCTCCGGGTTTTCAATCATCAGATGAACATCGAACACAAGGTCCGACAGCGGCCTCAGATCCTCGATGAATTTGGCTCCGAATGTTATCTCGGGAACAAACTGGCCATCCATAACATCAAAATGAGCATAATCCGCGCCGGAAGCGGCAATAGCTTCCAGATCCTCTCCAGCTCTTGAGAAATCCCCGCCAAGCATCGATGGCGAGAACATAAGCGTTCTCTGTCTCATGCCGTGAGTATAGCACAATTAAGGATGGGAAGCACGAGAGGTGCGGCAAAGAATAATTTGCCAAATAATTGAAGGTATGGTATATTCAGTTTGGTTCCGAGCAGTAAGACTGCCCGGCTTTTATTTTACAGTCTGGACTCTGTTTCAGAAGGAGCAAAAACAATGATAGATTTCAAGCAATTGCTTATTAACGAGAAGAATATGGGAAAGAATCCAGCTGCTACATACAAGACAGCGGCTTTCCAGGCAATAGATAAGGATCTTGCGGCAATCGAGGATGAGGAGAAGATGATCGATATCCGCGATGAAGCAAAGGCAGAGCTTGATACCAATGAAGACTCAATCGTGCTCAGCTATATAGCTGGAAGGGCGAATACTCTTCTCCGTCCGCACGAGTATAACATGAGACTGAACAACCTCCTTCTCTCCTTCTATGAAGCCGGGAACTGGGACATGGTAAAGTATATCGGGGAGCTGATTCTCTCTTCAGGAGAATCCTCTAAGGCTCTGCGTGTCCTGGGAGATGTTGCAGATCTGCAGGGCGAAGAGGACAAGAAGTGGGATTACTACGAGCGCCTTGTACGCAGTGACAGCTCAGATAAGGAAATAATCATCATAGTCGCTGACCATTTCGAGGAAAATGGCGACAAGCAGAAAGCTATGAATTACTACCAGAGGGCACTTCTGCGCCTTCAGAAGACAGATGATGCCGCCAGAATCAAGGAAATCTTCCAGAAACTCCTCGACAACGGCAGGACAAGCTATCCGTTCTACTCTTCGTTCACGGAGAAGGAAGCCGAGAAGAATCCACAGCTTTCGCTTGAGCTTTACAGAATGCTTCTGAATGAACTCCTGAAGGAGAGGGAAGCTTATCAGGAGACAGCTTCCGAATACAGGAGGAATATCGAGAATACAATCGAGATTGCCCGCCGCACCCTCACGATTTCCCCAGACGACCAGGAAACACGTTCGGTCCTTCTGGATGCTCTCAAGCTTAAATACAAGGGCTCCGAGAGACTTGAGGAGTGCCTGAAGCAGCACAATATCCTCCAGCAGAGCAAGGATCCTGTGAAAGTTCTCGATGATTTTGAGCGCGATATAGCATTCTCGCCAAATACCTATGTACTGCAGAAAGCTACAAGG
>CALXXO010000128.1 GCA_944392705.1 uncultured Spirochaetaceae bacterium | reverse complement strand
AGTTCCAGCTCGTATGCCGTCTTCTGCTTGAAAAAAAAAATGGCAATCCTGCCGCATCAAACATATCCTTATTATAATACATAACCATTGTCTGCGTACCGGTAGGAAGACCATAGATTGTCTCGCCATTGCTGATTCCAGAAAGGATAGCAGGAGTATATTCCGCTACCAGGGCCGTTAGTTCTGGGTCATTTTCGATTATGTCATTGAGTGGCATGAGAAGATCATTTGCCTGAGCCATCTGTGAACATTCGAATGCGATGCAGACAACATCTGGCGCATTGCCGGATGTAATCATTGTGGACCATCTTGTAATGTAGTCCGTCCATTCAACAACAGGAACGCAAGTCTGTTCCACTGTCACATCTGGATTTTTAGCCATGAAATCATCGATGGATTTCTGGGCAAGTGTTTCCTCTGCAACATTTCCCCAGTTTAGAACGGTAAGGGACTGCTTGCTATTATCTTCTCCTGAACCAGATGCAAAAACACTGATTGTCGCCATTAAAGCTACCAATAGAACAAGGACTCCTTTTTTCATCTTTTTATTCCTCCTAATACGTATTATCACTTTAGTAATACGTATTATTAGAATAAAGTAGATCTCGTAGCTGTCAACAGAAAAATTCAAAATTTTAAAGTGAGGTTTCTTTTGCAGAGTTCTTTGTATTCGAAAGCATTGTAATTATTGTCTTTTGGGACCATTTAGTTTGCGTATTAGAACAATAGCCATTGTTTAAACAGACATTATGACTTGTTGCAAAATGTTTCACCGCACTCACTGCTTTTAGGGTATACTGATTCTGGGAACTTATGTTTCCCGGATAATTATCCATTATATAAGAAAAAGTATAATGGAAAATGGAGGAAAGATGCCTCAGACAGCTATTGATGACAGGATTGTCAGAGTAGATGCTACCTCGAAAGCCAGAGGAGAAGCAAAGTATGTATCTGATCTGTCCTTCCCGGATATGCAGTATGCATACATGGTCCGTTCCTCAATCCCTCGCGGCAAGATTGATTCGATTTCCATTCCAGAACTTCCCGAAGGGTATTGGTTCATCTCTGCCGATGATATCCCGGAAGAGGGGAAGAACGAATTGTGGATGATCCAGAAGGACTGGAGATGTTTTGCAGAAGGCGATGTGAAGTATGTCGGCGAGACGATAGGTCTTCTTGTCGGGTCCGACAGGAATGTGCTTCGCTACCTCCTGGACAATGTAGATATTAAATATACGGAGGAAGAGCCTGCTATAACAATCGATGAAGGCCTTGCGGTCAAAGGTGGCCCGATAGTAGGTGAGGATAATGTCCTCTGCCAGCTCTTCGTCGAGAAAGGCCGGCCTATGGAAGAGGTCTTCCGGGAAGCTGATTCTGTCTTCGAGGAAACGATTGAGACAGGCTTCCAGGAACACGTGCATCTGGAAACCAATGGCGCGATAGTCACCATTGAGAATGGCAAGTATACATTCTATGCATCAGCCCAGTGTCCTTTCTATATCCGTAAAGCTGTCGCAGGGCTCCTTGGATTGCAGGCTGAGGATATCGTTGTGAAACAGACAACGACAGGTGGCGCTTTCGGCGGCAAAGAGCATTTCCCAGATGTTCTCTGCGGACCGCTTCTTGTAGCAGAGCATAAGATAAGGAAGCCTATAAAGCTTATTTTCGACAGGGAAGAGGATATGCTCTACTCTGTTAAGAGACATCCAGCAAAGATTACATACAAGACCGCTCTGGATAAGGATGGCAACATTCTTGGCATAGATGGGGTTGTCGTATACAACTGCGGACCATACCTTTCCGGTTCATTCGTAGTCCTGCAGCGTGGTGTCTTCCATGCAAATGGCGTCTACGATATTCCAAATACCCATGTGAAGGGGATTGGTATCGCTACAAATACATTCCCATCCGATGCCTTCCGCGGCTTCGGCGCTCCTCAGACATTGTTCGCAATTGAGACTCATATGGAGCATATCGCGAAGAGATTCGGTTTCGATCCTGCTGAGTACAAATCAAGGTATTTTATCAAACAGGGTGGTGAGACAATAACGAATGGCCATATTGTTGAGCGCGTTGTGCTTCCTGAGATGATGAAGCAGGTAACAGATGCTTCTGATTATTTCAGAAAAGCCAGCGAGTATAGGCCAGGTTCCGGAAAGGGAATAGGAATAAGCTTCTATAACCATGGCGGTGCTTTTACCGGAAATGGTGAGCAGGCAATCATCAAAGCCCATGCAAGGCTCGTCAAAACCGGCGACCGTGTCAGGATTGAAGTCGGTTCTACTGAAATGGGACAGGGCTTCCAGACAACGCTTAGAAAGATTGCGGCGGCAACTCTCGGAATCTCCATAGATGATGTTGACTATGATAATCCTGATACATCGATAGTCCCTGACTCAGGTCCTACAGCCGCATCCAGATCGACGATGATTGTAGGCCGTCTTGTCGAGAGATGCGCTGAGGAGATGAAAGAGAGATGGCAGGAAGGTGATTTCTCCGTTGAGAAGGAATATGAGCATCCCGAAGGCCATCCCTGGGATCAGAATACATTCCGCGGTGACGCTTACCTCGGCTATGGCTGGGGCTGCTGCATCGTCGAAGTTGAAGTTGATAAGCTCACGAAAGAGGTAAAGGTTACTGGAATATGGTCTAGCCACGATATTGGCAAGGCAATTGATGAGCTTATCGTGCACGGCCAGGTGAATGGTGGTATTGTCCAGTCCCTTGGCTATGCTTCAATGGAGAAGATGGAGAACAGAAACGGACATTTCAGGCAGTCCTCCATGTCCGATTATGTTATACCTACCAGCATGGAATTCCCTACACAGCAGTGGTTCCTGGTCGACAATCCTTACGAGTGGGGCCCGTTCGGTGCGAAGGGTATGGGTGAGCTTGTATTCAATGGCGCAGATGCCGCATATATCGATGCCGTTGAGCGTGCGATAGGAAAGGAAATACACAAGATTCCTATGCCGCCAGAGGACATTGAGGAGGTGCTCAATGCTGAGTGAGATTGTTTTCTATGTGAATGATAAAAAGACTGTCTTCAATGGCAATCCTCTGACAAGGCTGATTGATGTTCTGAGGGAGGATTTGGGCCTTACAGGAGTCAAGGAAGGATGCGGCGAGGGGGAATGTGGTGCCTGCTCTGTCATAAAAGACGGCAAGCTCGTCACCAGTTGCATTATTCCTGTCGGCGCTGTGAATGGTTCGCATATTTATACTATCGAGGGTATAAGGGATACGGAGAAGGGCAAGTGCATAATCGATGCATTCGCTGAAGGCGGTGCTGTCCAGTGCGGATTCTGCATACCTGGAATGGTTATGGCTGCATACGCCCTCCTTTCCTCGAACCCCCATCCTACAGAGATGGATATCAGGAAGGGAATCAGCGGCAATATATGCAGATGTACCGGCTATGACCTGATTGTCGAAAGCATAAAGCTCGCAGCGGAGAAGGGAGGAAGCATATGGGCATGACTTATATTCCATCGACACTCTCTGAAGCATTGAGACTACGCGCGGAAAAAGGTGCAAAGCCGCTTGCTGGCGGAACTGATCTTATGGTTCAGTCTAAAAGAGGTATTGCGCTAGCTCCTCAGTTTCCGTTTGATGTGATGATTATCACGGCCATTGATGAGCTGAAGGGAATCAGAGCGCTTGATGATGGTTCTGTTGAAATCGGTGCGCTTGTCACACCTTCTGAGATAGCCGCATCGGATATAGTCCCATGGCACGTTAGACAGGCTGCCGCAGGGATGGGTGCTATCGCTTTGAGGAATACAGCTACTATTGGAGGAAATATCGGGAACGCATCCCCTAAAGGCGATCTTCCTCAGCCTCTTATCCTCCTGGATGCGGAAGTTGTTCTTGCATCTGTGAAAGGGGAGAGAAGAATGCTTCTCGACGATTTCATCCTGGGCTCAAAGAAGACAGCTTTGGGAGACGATGAGATTATCAGGAGCGTGATAATCCCTCCTCATGATTTCACATATTCGTTCTACAGGAAAATCGGAATGAGAAGGGCTAATGCCATTTCAAAGCTCTCCCTTTCTGCTGCAGCTGTCGTGAAAGATGGAGAGATTCTCGATTTCAGGGCATCCTCCGGAGCATCTGGACCACGTGTCATCAGATCAAAGGATGCGGAGAGCATCATAAAAGGACACATGGTTGAGGAGATACCGGAATTGATGGATTCCTTCCTCGAAGCATGGAATAATGCGATTTCACCCCATGCCATGCCTGAATACAGGAGGAATACGACAAGAAGGATGCTTGGCTACTTCCTTTCATCGATACACGAAGGAGCCAGCCCTGGCATTATAAGCGAGGAGGTATAGATGAGGAGCATATTCCATCCTTCAACTGCACAAGAAGCCGTCCGTCTCAGGCATGAGATTGATGATTCAGTATATTTTGCAGGTGGTACAGAGATAATGAGACTGGGGTCCTCGATTTCAAGTCCAGCGCTTATCGATATCTCTGGATTGCCAATCAGCGGCATAAGGGAAGATGATGGCTATGTAGTCATTGGCGCGATGACTACGCTAGAGGAAATATGCACTTCCGGTATTGTGCCAGGATTCATAAAGGATGCGGCTGCTGCGGCCGCGTCATTGCAGCTGAGGAATGCTGCGACCATAGGTGGTAACTTTGCGCTCAGACGCGATGACAGCTTCATGATTCCTGCGCTTCTGGCTGCGGAAGCAGATGTGATGCTCATGTGTTCCGAAGGGCTCAAGCGCAAAAGCGCTGCAGAGTATTTTGGTAAGAAGGAATGCAGGGCCCTTCTCCTGTCGTTCATCATCGAGGAGGGAAGAAATGGAAGATACAGGCGTGTTGCCAGATCCTCGCACTCCCATGCAGCTGTCACTGCTGCAGTCTCGAATGGAACATATTCCTATGCAATCTCCGGCTCGGGAATTGCTTTTGGCGATCAACACGATGTTTGGAAGGAGATTGAAATAAAGGATGATCTCACAGGTTCTGCCGACTATAAGAGGTATCTGTCCTCTGTTCTTCTTGAGGGGTGATGTATGGAAATCAGTGCAAGAATCAATGGAAAGATAACCACGCTCACAGGTAATCCAGATGAAAGGCTGCGTGATGTGCTGTACAGGTCTGGTAACACATCTGTGAGGGATTCCGATGATGGTGAGGGCTTTGCCGGTTCCGATACGATAGTCTTCAATGGCAAACTGATGTACTCAAACCTCATCATGCTTTCGAGAGCGGATGGCGCAGAGATAAGGACTCCTGAATCCCTGATGAATGGGCGAACGATCAATGATGTTCAGGAAGCCATGGTGAAAGCCGGTGTTGTCCAGAGTGCCTACAATGCTCCTGAAGCGGCCCTTGCCCTTACATTCCTCCTTGAGAATAATCCAGATCCTTCAAAGGAGGATATAAAGAATGCTCTTTCCGGAATCTTCATCCGTGACGCAGGCTATGAGCACTATTACATGGCTGTTGATATGGTCAAGGAGAAAAGGCGGAGCGGAAAGATAGAGGAGGAAGCCGCGCCATCGTTCAGGGATAACCTGAGGTATGTCGGCAAGCCTACGGGGAAAATCGATGGAGAAGCGCTTGTATCAGGCGACAGGCTTTTCGTCGAGGATAAGGTACCGCCACATACTTTTGCGATGCATATCCTCCGCTCTCCATTTGCCCATGCATTCGTGAAGAGCGTTGATATCTC
>CALXXO010000127.1 GCA_944392705.1 uncultured Spirochaetaceae bacterium | reverse complement strand
GATCGCGGATACCTGTTCCTCTATGTGCTTTGGACATACTACTCTCCTTATTAATTATCGGTTTCCTGTAGACTATACCCCAACAAAACGGTCGGGGTCAACATCTTAATCATAGCAGGGCAAACAGCACCGGCATCAGGACCAGCGATATTATAATCGAGACCGTACTTGCAAAACCGACAAGCTCAACATCGCCTTTCAGCTCGGAGACAAAAGCGGGACTGGCGGAGCTTATTGGGGAGAATGCGGTTATGGCAACAGCCTTCCTCACCTCATATGGAAATGGTGCGAATGAGAAGAAAAGGACCGCAATCACAGCAGCCAGCACAAGGCGGAGGACATTCACAGTCAGGACCTCCCTGACCTTCGACCTGTCGGAGCTGAATTCCAGCATCAGGCCGATCATGATCATTGCCATAGGACCATTAGCAGGGCTGACCATCGATGCAAATTCAAACACGCGGTCCGGAAGCTGGATCGAGAAGATGCTAAGCACGAGCATTATCGAATAGACCGCGAATGAAGGCTTCTTGAAAACTGAGAGGATTGATCCAAGAACCGAACGGCCAGGGTTAACACCAAGCACCATTGCCGTGACAATGAAATTGATGCCAAGGCACATCGGAGAATTTCCCATATCAAAGAGACACGTCGCGACAACGCCGGTAGCTCCGAGAATCCCGGAAACGAAAGGAAGCGTGAAGTTCCCGATATTATATGCTGGCAGCTCAAGCATATAGAAGCTGATTGCATCCCTGTCGCCCCGCCTTGAGATGATATATCCGATTCCAAGCATTATCCAGTTCGCTGCGAACGAAATCAGAGGAATGGACATATAGCTCCAGTCAAAGACAAATGTCCGAAAGCTTACAAGAATCGCACATGGCAGCGTAATGTTCAGAACAACACGAGCAACAGCAACGCCATCATCTTTCGAAAGAACCCCTATCTTCTTCATCGCATATCCAAGGATGACCATCAGAAGAAAGAAGCAGGCCCTTATGAGAATATCCGACATATTTTTTCCTCCGCGATATTCAGCAAATGAAAACACAGAAAAAGAGGACCTCTCTGAGAAAACCAGGGAAGTCCTCCTGAATACACAGCTCTCAATACTGCCAGCTATTATACTCGAATGGAGCGACCTCTGGTTTTCCAGTGTCGCTCTTCTCATTCTTGCAGTATTCGAGATACTCGTTGTAAATCTTCTTGATATCCTCCCCTTCAAGCTGAGGAATCACCTTGCTCGCTTCAGTAAGGAAATGGACTTCATCGCGTCCCATAGCACGACCCTTCGCAGTATGAAGGTCATATGCATAATCCGGGACCTCGGCTGTACGGCCGTGAGCGAAATCCTTGATCAGCATATTCTTGACGTTATCGCTGGATCTCTCCTTCTTCTGCTTGCAGAGATACCTGATAGCGTGAACGAAGAACATCGGCCTGTCGCCATCCTGATAGAGGAACTCCTTACGCATATTGTAGAGGGTGTAAATCAGCTCCGGCGCATGAACATCCCCGAATCCGATATCCTCAACACTTATCGCAAGCAGCCTTCGCCACATCTTGTCCTCGAACTGCGGACTTGTGATGTACATCTCGTAAGCTGCAGCGAGCGCATTGTGCTCAAGCCCTCTTCTTATTGATTTCTGCAGCATACTGATTATCTCATCCCCAGGGATCCCATTCCTGGTTGTCACCTTTGCCCATGGATCATATGACATGAACTCACTCATCTTTTACCCCTTGATACCCGAAGAAGAGACTCCTGCGACGAAGTACTTCTGGGTGAATATGAAAAGCACGATTATAGGTATTGTCGCAACGGATGCACCTGCAAGCTGTACCGGAACATCTGCACCTCCACGCCCCTGGAAGAACCTGAGCGCCGGCGTGATGAGCTGGTGGTCTATCGAGCTTATGAAGAGATATGGATCAAGGAAGTTGTTCCATATGTTTATGAAGCTGAAGAGCACCGTTGTCGCAATGGCAGGTCCTGAAAGCGGAATGAAGATTGTCAGAAGAATCTTCAAATGCCCAAGTCCATCGATCTTTGCAGCTTCCGAAAGGTCCTCTGGAATAGAGCGGAAGAATTCCGACATGAGCATCAGGTAGAACACCTCACTGATCTCCGGCAGAATGATTACCCATATGCTGTCCAGGAGATTGATGTTGCTGAAGTATAGATACCTCGGAACCATCGTCGTCTCACCCGGAACCATCAGTGTTGCCATCAGAACAGCCATTATAGCTCTTGAACCGCGGAACTTGATTCGGCTGAACGCATAAGCGGCTGGAAGCGTAACGATGAGACGAAGGATAATCGTTATGATAACAGTCTCGAAAGTATTAACATACCAGTCCACAAAATTCTCATGGCCAAGGACCTGCTGGTAATTTCGCAGAATCGGAGTGAATGGCGCGAAAATCGGCTCGTAGGCTTCTCCCTGTGTACGGAAGGAGATGATGACCATCATCACGAAGGGCATTACCATCATTATGGCAAGAACCCACATGATCACAGTAAAGGCAATATGCCCGATATTCTTCTCTACAGTCTTTCCAGGCATTTTGACCTCACTTTCGAAACAATGGCGTTCACGAAGATGATGAAGGCTGCGAACATAACACCCTCTGCAGCTGCGACACCATACTTTGAATATGTGAATGCGTCCTCATAGATCTGCAGGGAGAGAACCCTAGACGCTGTTCCCGGTCCTCCGTTTGTCAAGGCGACAATCGTTGTGTAGTTGCGGAACGAGTTGATGATACAGATTGTCAGCAGCATGAAAAGCGTCGGTGCAATCATTGGAAGCACAACATAGCGGATTTTCTGCCATCTGCCAGCCCCTTCGATATCAGCAACCTCAAACAGCTCCTCAGGAACATCCTGCAGCGCTGCAAGGATTGTTATGATTACAAATGCAAGAGCAGCCCAAACCGCAACAACCGTCGTTGTCGGAAGCGCAAGCACAGGGCTGTTGAACCACTGTGGTCCAGTGCTGCCGAAAATACGCCAGAGTGCATTAACAGGTCCATGCGTCGGGTTGAGCATATATTTGAATACAATACCGACTGCAATCATATTCGTGACATATGGCATATAGAACATGGTTCTGACCGCCGTGCGTCCCTTGAACTTCTTGTTGAAGAGAACGGCGACGATGAAACCAAGCAGCATAACCAGTACGACATAGATGACGGAGAATACGATTGAATGCAGGAATGACGTCCAGACTGTAGATGTCTGAATCGCAGTAATATAGTTATCAAGGCCCGCGAAATCAGTTGAAGCACGGGTCCTGAGCGAATTGCGCTTCCAGAAGCTTACCAGGATACCATAGAGCATCGGATAGAGCTTGAAGACCGCAAACGCGAGAACAAAAGGAAGAATGAGAAGATACCCCGTTCTCTCATCCCTCCTGGCGCTTTTTGAAAGTCGTGTCTTATTCATAGTTCAATAATCGGAAAGGCCCCCATCCTGTGGACGGAGGCCGTATTCAATCACTCGTAGCTCTGTATAGCTTCGTTGACACGCCTTGTGATGTTTGCCATCGCAGTGTCAAGATCCTGAAGATCGAGGAAGTATGCCTGGAGCTCTTCATTTGCTATTCTGTTGTATTCATCTGCTGCTGTTCCGATGATATCGGACTGGACAGCGCCCATGCCGTTGTTGACAAGGCAGTTATAGAGATCATCAACTGTGATCTGGCCTTCGGAAGCTTCAGCCATAGCACCGAATGCAATCTGTCTGTCTTCCTCTGTCATCTCAGCATAAGCAGGGATACCACCCTCGAATCTCCACTGGTTCTCGGAAAGCCAGAGAACATACTCAAGAGCTTCCTCTGGGTGCTCTGCATTGACGTTGATTGAGTTATATGCAGCACTTACGATGTTGTTGTTAGCACCTTCTGGAGCAGGTGTCAGTGCGATACCATACTTCCAGTCCCTAGGATAATCTGCCTGGCTGTTGAGAAGTCTTGTGAACCAGTTGCCCTGGCTGAACATAGCAAGGTGATCGCCTGCCATTGCATAGTAGTTCCAGGAAACGTTCTCATTGAGCATCTCATCAACTGGCATCTGGCACTTTGTGATATTCGACATATCATAGAACCACTCGATAGCTTCCCTTCTGGACGGAGTATCGAAATTGCACCAGCCATCCTCTGTATAGAACGGATCTTCCTTCTGGACGGAGGAAAGGATTGTCCACGGGTTCTCAGCATTCATGAATGAACCATAAACACCATTCTCAGGATCAGTGAGTGCGATTGCTGTCTCTCTGTAATCATCCCATGTCCAGGCTCCTGTAGGATAAGGAATGCCTGCTTTGTCGAAGAGGTCCTTGTTGTAGAAGACACAGTATGCTTCGATCTTGGAAGGAAGAGAATAGTAATCCCCATCCTCCTCTACAGGAAGATTTGCACCGAACTTCTCTTCAGCATTTATTCCAGCGCCCTCGACGAGCTCGCGAAGTGGCACGAAGAAGCCAGCTTCAACTCTGGCAGCATAGTACCTTGGTCCAAGAGAAGGGATGACATCGATTGTGCTTCCAGCTGCAAGATCGATATTGACCTTCGAATCGTGGTCATCATCGTTGCCAGGTGTAGGCTGAACGATGACGTGGATGCCTGTCTCTTCCTCGAAAGCCTTGTTCATCTCGTTGTACCACACCTCATTAGCATATGATGCGCGGCAGACAGTTGTGACAACTCTCTCGTCTGTTGTCTCCTCTTTGCTTCCACCAGCGAAAACCGGAAGCGCAATCAGGAGAACAAGAATCGCTGCAAGAGCAATCTTTTTCATTACTTAGCCTCCCCATCCCTCTTCTGGGACTCTAGAATCTTAAGTATTCTTTCGCGATATGTCGTATCGCGCTCTTCCCATTCCGGATACACCTTCGAACCTTCAGCGTAGAAGTCATCCTCTGTCCTTCCCTCCTGCTGGCCCTGCAGTGTATGTTTGTCGATAGCATATGGTGGAATCTCAGGGCGGAGGGTTCCGGCCTTGTATTCCTTGATAATCCAATTGAGCATCTCATCGCTGGAGCGGTCCTTCTTGCTCTTGCAGAGATAGCGGACAGCATGGATTGCGAGAAGATATCTGTCTCCATCGTGAGTCGGCACAAGGCGTCTCATCTCATCGAGCATCCCGATAAGAACAGGAGCAAACGGATTTGCAAGCCCAACATCCTCGACACTGATTGTCCTGAGTCTGTACCAGAGATAATTCTCCATGTCTTCGCTTGTTATGAGCATCTCATATGCAAGCACTGCGGCATTCTCTTCATGCCCTCTTCTGATTTCCTTCTGCACTGCAGAGATGACGAGATCGGCAGCAAGACCGCTTACTGTCTTGCACTTCTGCCATGGATCGTAAGGAAAGTTCTCCATTATTCCTCCAAAAACTATCTGAATCTTAACACATCGGGATTTTTAATCCATTATCTTTTGTATGAAAAACTTCAGGATTTGTAGCATCTTGATAATAATGTTACAATCTCTCTATGGACCACAAGAAGGAAATCATCAATCCGGGAAAGAACTCCGAGCAGTGGTATATATCATCGCGCGCTGCCGAAGCTTATCCATTTTCATCGGTGCTATTCAAAGAAGGCGGCTACTGTCTTCTGGACAAGGATTTCTGGATTGAAAGGCCAAAGGCAAAAGGATACTCGACAATAATAACGCTCTCAGGAAAGGGCAGATTCACCCAAGAGGATGGAACTGAATTCCTGCTAGAAGAGGG
>CALXXO010000126.1 GCA_944392705.1 uncultured Spirochaetaceae bacterium | reverse complement strand
CACCTATCGCTAAGGTTCTCAACGACAAGTGGGGAATCGTAGATGGTCTTATGACAACTGTTCACTCAACAACAGCTACACAGAAGACAGTTGATGGACCTTCCCTCAAGGACTGGAGAGGTGGTCGTGCTGCTTCCGGCAACATCATCCCATCTTCAACAGGTGCTGCAAAGGCAGTAGGAAAGGTTATTCCTACACTCAACGGCAAGCTCACAGGTATGTCAATGAGAGTTCCTACACTCGACTGCTCTGTTGTTGACCTCACAGTAAATCTTGCAAAGCCTGCAAAGTATGATGAGATTTGTGCAGCTATGAAGGAAGCTTCCGAGGGTGAGCTCAAGGGCGTTCTCGGTTACACAGAGGATGCAGTTGTATCTTCCGACTTCCTTGGCGATACACACACATCAATCTTCGATGCAAAGGCTGGAATCGCTCTTACAGATACATTCGTAAAGGTGATTTCCTGGTATGACAACGAAATCGGCTACTCCAACAAGGTTCTTGACCTTATCCAGCACATGAAGAAGGTCAACGGCTGATTTTAATCCCGGCGTATGCCCGGGAATACGGGCCTGCCTTTGTCGCAGGCCCATTCTTTTACTAGGAGGATATTATGGTACTTAATACTATCAATGAAGCTGATCTGAAAGGAAAGAGAGTTCTTATCCGTGTTGATTTCAACGTTCCACTAAAAGATGGAAAGGTGACAGACAATACACGTATCAAGGCTGCTCTGCCTACAATCAAGTATATTCTCGACAATGGTGCATCCCTTGTTGTCATGACACACCTCGGACGTCCTAAGGGACAGAAGAACCCAGCATTCTCCCTCGCTCCTGTAGCAGCAGAGTTCGAGCGCCTTCTCGGAAGGAAAGTTACACTTGCTCCGGATGTAATCGGCGATGAGGTAGAGAAGGAAGTAAAGGCACTCAAGCCAGGCGATGTTCTTCTTCTTGAGAACGTAAGATTCTACGCAGAGGAAGAGAAGAACGATGAGACATTCGCAAAGACACTCGCTTCCTATGGCGATATCTACTGCAATGACGCATTCGGAACAGCACACCGCGCCCATGCTTCCACAGAAGGTGTTTCCCACTATCTTCCATCCTATGCAGGATTCCTTATCGAGAAGGAAGTGAAGTTCATGGCACCGATTCTCGAGAATCCGGAGAAGCCGCTTGTCGCTATCATCGGAGGAAGCAAGGTTTCTTCTAAGATCACAGTTCTCGAGTCTCTTGCACGCACCTGCGATACAATCGTAATCGGTGGTGGAATGGCTTATACATTCCTCCGCGTACAGGGTTATACAATCGGAAAGTCACTCTTTGAAGAGGATTATCTCGATACAGCAAAGAGCTTCCTCGAGAAGGCTGAAGCAAAGGGTG
Organism: uncultured Spirochaetaceae bacterium; assembly: GCA_944392705.1. Taxonomy (GTDB): domain Bacteria; phylum Spirochaetota; class Spirochaetia; order Sphaerochaetales; family Sphaerochaetaceae; genus Ornithospirochaeta. The sequence goes on along the minus strand of CALXXO010000126.1, from coordinate 4,380 downwards.
TGAAGGTTATTCTCCCTGTAGACCACGTATGCGCAGCTGAGTTCAAGGAAGATGCTGCTCCTGTCTATGTCGATGGAAAGAATATCCCTGATGATCTGATGGGTATGGATATCGGAGCAAAGACAGTTGAGCTCATCAAGGATGCGCTTAAGACTGCAAAGACAGTTGTATGGAACGGACCAATGGGCGTTTTCGAGTTTGCTGCATTCTCCAAGGGAACAGAGGAAGTCGCAAAGGCTCTCGCAGCATCTGATGCTACAACAGTCGTAGGTGGTGGTGACAGCGTCGCTGCTATCAACAAGTTCGGTCTTGCAGACAAGATCAGCCATGTATCTACAGGTGGTGGTGCTTCCCTCGAATTCCTTGAGGGCAAGGAGCTTCCTGGTATCAAGGCACTGGAGAAATAAGATGAGAAGGCCATATATCGCAGGAAACTGGAAGATGAATCTCACTCCTTCAGAGGGTGCTGAGTATGCAAAGAAGCTTGGTGAAGCTGTCAAGGCATCCGGTGTAGATTGCCGCGTCATGATTGCTCCATCCTTTGTATCCCTTCCTGGTGTTGTTGAAGCTGTAAAAGGCACTGGAATAACCGTTGCTGCCCAGAATATGGCAAACCACCTCTCCGGAGCATATACCGGGGAGGTATCTCCAGAGATGCTCAAGGATATCGGGGTGAATGATGTTATCCTTGGACACAGCGAGAGAAGGCAGTACTACGGAGAGACCGATGAGATCATCAATTCCAAGGTCCTTCTTGCAATCTCCCTCAAGATGGAAGTCGTCCTCTGCGTTGGGGAGACTCTCGAGGAGAGGGAAGGCGGAAAGCTTGAAGAAGTTCTTGAACGCCAGATCAGGGTAGGCCTGAAAGATGTTCTTCCAGTGGAAATGGAAAAGATAACAATCGCTTACGAGCCTGTATGGGCAATCGGAACAGGCAAGACAGCTACTCCGGAAGATGCAGATGCTGCACACCGCTTCATACGTGAAACTGTAGCCGCTATCTATGGTGAGGATATTGCAAATAATCTCATAATACAGTATGGTGGTTCTGTTAAGCCCGGCAACATCAGGGCTCTGATGGAAAAGGAGAATATCGACGGTGCTTTGGTAGGCGGTGCCTCCCTTAAGCTCGAGGATTTCCTTCCCATCGTAACCTATAGCAAATAAGATCGGAGTTAGTGGAAATGACTATTCTAGGTATCATACTTCTAGTGCTTTTCTGCATCATCTCTCTTCTGCTCATTTTCCTTGTAGCAGTTCAGGGTGAGAACAGTGTAGGTCTCGGCGGAATCTTCGGAGGAAGTTCTGATTCAGCTTTTGGATCGAACACTTCATCGTTCCTTACAAAGGCGACAACCATTCTGGCAATTGTCTTCATGGTTCTTTCCCTTGTAGTCGCGGTTGTCAACAAGTCGTCGGAGTCGGAGATTCAGGCTGCAATTGAAACTGAAGCTGCATCTGAAGCTGCCGCTACAAACTGGGCTGATGAGAGCACAGATACAGTACAGGCTGAGGATACTACAGCCGCTACTGGCACAGAAGGAGAAGCAGAGACAGTTTCTGCCCAGTGATTCCTTCACGCAGTGAGCCGGCCTTGCCTTATAGGTAGAGCCGGCTTATTCTTTCTTTATAGGAGTTCATATGCAGGTTTGTGTTGTATTTGCTGCTGCGAATAGAAATGGAGGGGACCGGCTCAAGTCCATTGCAGAGTCTTTTGCGAAAGGGCTGGAGATGCAGGGGCATCAGGCGGATGTCATCAACGCATACGATGGAGATATCAGACTCACACGTTATGACTATGTTGTCATAGGAACTGAGCCTGTTTCTTTTTTCTCTGCCAAGATTCCTGAATCTGTATCCCTTTTCCTTTCACAGGCTGGTACTGTGACAGGCAAGAGATGCATGGCATTCATTTCGGGCGGACTCAGAAAAGGAAAGACCCTCCAGAATCTCATGAAAGCAATGGAAGGCGAGGGAATGATTCTCAAGCTTTCTGAAGTCATAAAGAAGCCAGATGAGGCGATGGCAATCGGTAAACGCCTCAATGTTGAGAGGAATTACTGATGAAAAAGAATAAATTAATTGTATTTCTTATGATTCTTATTCTTGCCGCTTCTACGCTCACTGCGGCAAGTTCAATCATCTCACGTCCTGCAGCGACAGTGAATCTTATCAGGAATCACATGATTTCCGAGTCTGAAGTGGAAGAGGAGTATCAGAATTACATCTCCAGAGGTGTTCAGGTGACAAAAAAGGACATTCTGGAGACTCTCATCAATAATGAGGTCTTCCTTCAGGGCGCGGAGCGCGATGGAGTGACCGTCTCTGACAGCCAGGTTGATCAGCTCTATGCCCAGGCAAGATCCAATGCTGCAGCACAGGCTGGACGCAATATAACTGATGAGGAATTCATCGCAGAAGCCGAGAGACAGTTCGGAAGCGTTGAAGCTTATCGTCAGGCTCTCAAGGAGCAGTATATTGTCAATCAGTATCTTCTCCTGAAGAAAGGAAACGAACTAAGGAACATCCCTGTTCCTACTGATTCGGAAGTTTCCTCGTTCTACAGGCAGAACCAACAGGCTTTCTTCCAGGCGGAGAATGTGAAACTTGCACATATCTACATTCCTAAGACAGGCGATGCTGCCACAGATGCAGAGTCCAAGGCCCTCCTTGAAAAGGCTGCGGAGGAAATCCACAGTGGTGCAATTACATTCGAACAGGCTGTTATTCAGTACAGCCAGGATGAAGGCTCGAAGAATATCGGGGGCGATATCGGCTGGCTTACTGCAGATAATGCCGTTGCACGCCAGGGCTGGGGAGATGCATTCTGCGATGCCGTCCTCTCGATGCAGCCAGGAGAGATTTCGGATGTGCTGGAGTCGAACACCGGATACCACATCGTGCGTGTCTCCGTTCATAACCAGGGAAGGATTCTTTCCCTTTCCGATACAGTATCACCTGAAGATACGATGACTGTCAGGGATTACATTACCCAGGTCCTCTATATGAGGAACAGCCAGGCTGCGATGAACAAGGCTCTTCAGGAGATTCTCCAGGAGCTGAGGTCAGAAGCTCAGATAAACATCCTTTACGAGGAATGAGATGCAGAATAAGGCACGCCATCACGACAGAAGCATAGCTGTTTCAACTCTTTATTCGCTGGATTTCAATAATCTCCTCGATGCCCCTATGATGGATATCAATCCATTTCAGGGCATGAATGACGAGGAGGTTGCGGCATTGGATGAGGAGGACAGGGTATTCATCCGTTTCCTTGTATTCGGTACGCTGGAGAACAGGGAGAAGATTGACAGTCTGATCTCCAAGTATTCTTTGAATAGGCCTATTGAGAAAATCGATACGGTCGACAGGAACATCCTCCGTGTAGCTTTCTATCAGCTGGTATTCTCAAGGGATGTTCATCCAGCGATTGTCATCGATGAAGCTGTGAAGCTTTCGCAGGAGCTTTCCAATGATGTTTCATTCAAGTTCATCAATGGGATTCTAGATGCAGCGAGAAAGGACCTGGAAAAAAGATGATAGAACTCAAAAGCGATAAGGATATCGATGGAATCAGAAAGAGCTGCAAGCTCCTTGCTCAGCTTTTCGAGGAAGTCGGACCTCAGATTGCAGAGGGCATGAGCACATATGATGTCGATGCTCTCTGCTATGATTTCATGAAACGCCACCACGCTTCTGGCCCTTGCAAAGGCTATATGGGTTATCCGAACGTTACCTGCGTCAGCGTCAATGATATGGTGATCCATGGAATTCCAGACAAGCATACAATCCTCAAGAATGGTGATATCGTCAGTGTCGATATCTGCCTTGAAAAAGATGGATACGTAAGCGATTCAACCCATACTTATGAGATTGGCAAGGTGTCACCGGAAGTACACCAGCTCAATGAAGTAACCAATAGATGCCTTTACCTTGGAATCGAAGCGGCTTCGAAACCCCATGCAAGGATTCAGGATATTGGAGCTGCTGTCTCCGGCTATGCACGTAAGTTCGGCTATGGTGTTGTAAGGGATTACTGTGGCCATGGAGTAGGTTATTCGATTCATGAAGAACCAGAAGTACCGAATTATGTCTCTCTTGCAAATCCGAATCCAAGGCTCAGACCAGGCATGGTGATAGCAATTGAGCCTATGATCAATATGGGTACTTACAGAGTAAAGACGGAGAAAGATGGATGGGGAGTCAGGACTATGGATGGAAAGCCTGCCTGCCATTGGGAACATACTGTTGCCATAACATCCGATGGCCTTGAGATACTTACACAGCTCTGATAGGAGGAATTAATGAGCAAGGAATTCATCACCTGCGACATGATCAGGGACGCTGCCCTTAAGCTGGTGTATAAGATGCACCATGAGG
>CALXXO010000125.1 GCA_944392705.1 uncultured Spirochaetaceae bacterium | reverse complement strand
CCTTTCCATCGCGATTTCGGTTCTCGTGATTTCCTGTCCCTGTGCGCTTGGTCTCGCGACGCCTACCGCAATCATGGTTGGTACAGGGCGAGGGGCCGCTTCTGGCATCCTTATCAAAAGCGCTGAGGCCCTTGAGACTCTGCATTCCATCGACACCGTCGTTCTGGATAAGACCGGAACGATAACGATGGGAAAGCCATCTGTCACAGATATAATCACGGTAAATGATATGGAGAGCAACGAGTTTCTCAGAATAGCTGCTTCGGTTGAGAAGCTTTCTTCCCACCCCCTTGGCGATGCGATCGTAAAGGCGGCAGAGGAGAGAAAACTCGATGTTTATCCTGCTTCAGATTTCAGATCTGTCCAGGGGAAAGGTATCGGCGCTTATATAGAGGGTAGGTTTGTAGAGGGTGGAAACAGGAAGATTCTTTCTTCCTATCCCGAGGAGATTCAGAGGGAGGAGGAGAGGCTTGCAGATGAGGGAAAGACTCCGCTTTTCTTCCTTGAGGATGGGCATCTGATTGGTATTATCGCAGTCGCTGATACGATAAAGCCCACATCCCCGTCCGCGATATCCGATCTGAGGAAGATGGGTATAAAGACTGTGATGCTCACAGGCGACAACAGGAGGACTGCAGCCGCCATCCAGAGGATTGCCGGTTCCGATGAATTCGTCGCTGAAGTGCTTCCTGAGGATAAGGAGAGTGCTGTCAGGAAGCTTCAGAGCGAAGGACGCAGGGTTGCTATGGTCGGCGATGGCATAAACGATGCCCCATCCCTTGCCAGGGCAGATGCTGGGATTGCTATCGGGCATGGAACAGATGTGGCTATCGAAAGCGCTGATATAGTGCTGATGAGAAGCGATCTTGAGGATGTGCCGAGGGCCATTGAGCTGGGAAAGGCCACGATGAGGAATATCAAGGAGAATCTCTTCTGGGCGCTTTTCTACAATGCAATCTGTATTCCTATCGCGGCAGGTGTCCTGTATCCATTAACAGGGATGAAGCTTAATCCTATGATTGGGGCGGCTGCAATGAGCTTCAGTTCTGTCTTTGTTGTCACCAATGCCCTTCGTCTGCGTTTCTTCCGGGCAAAGTCGGGATCAGGAAATGGCATAGGGCAATCTGGTGAGAAGAAGGTTGATATCAATATAAAGAGCATTGAGCTTTTTGATAATAACGATGGTGCTACATCGGAAGGAGTGAGGACTATGGTCAAGACGGTGAATGTTGAGGGAATGATGTGCCAGCACTGCGTGAAGCACGTGCACGATGCGCTTATGAAAGTGGAGGGAGTATCCAATGCCGACGTCTCCCTTGAAGGAAAGTGTGCCAAGGTTGAATGCAGTGAAGGCGTAAGCAATGCATCTCTGGAATCTGCAGTCAAGGAAGCTGGATACGAGGTGACTGGAATTGAAGGCTGATAAAGAAAGCGTAACAAGAAAGATCAAGATAGCCAGGGGACAGCTGGATGGCATTCTCAGGATGATTGATGATGACAGATACTGCATAGATATCGCAGCACAGCTTCTTGCTACATCCTCAATTCTGAAGAAAGCCACGCAGGAGGTGCTGAAAGCGCATATCAGAAGCTGCGTCAGCGAGTCGCTTAAGACGGATGAGCCGAATCCAAAGATTGAGGAAGCTCTGTCAGTTCTGGAGAAAATGGTGGATCTTGAGTGAAAGAAATAGGCTCTCTTATGAGAGCCTTCTTCATCTCCCGCGGGGATCGAACCCGCGTTGTCGGGATGAAAACCCGATGTCCTAACCACTAGACGAGGGAGACATTATGAGCCGTATTGGATTCGGACCAATGACCCACGCCTTAAAAGGGCGTTGCTCTACCTGCTGAGCTAACGGCCCAGGGGCATCCGAACCATAGATTCGCAATCAAGCTCTCCAAGGCTCGTTCCTGGCAGCGCTCCCAGCGCATAGCCTATGCATTTATAAACGAATTCAGAATCCTTGTAAACCCCTTTGGGAAAAATTTTGAGAAGTAGCGGGGAGACGGGTCCCCGCTATATCTTCATTTCTTCTTTGCAGGAGCTTTCTTTGTTCCCGTTTTCTTTTTAGGAGCTGCCTTTTTCTCCTCCTTTGCTGGCGGCTCTTCGGGCTTTTCTTCCGGGATTTCTTCCGCAGCTGTTTCTGCTGGGGTTTCTTCTTCCGGTTTTTCTTCTGCCGAAAGGTCAAGCTCAGGCTGAGGATCTTGGCATTCCTGCACTGTGCATTCCGGCTCAGATGTTTCTGGGGTTTCTTCTGCGCTTTCGTCGGGGCTTATAGGCTTCTCATCAGTCGGTTTCACCTTCTTCTTATCCTGCTTTGGCTCATCCCATGCAAGGTTCCCTTCTCTGTCTGTGTAGGTGTAGGCGATTGCATAGTAGATGATAGGATCCTTTGTCTTCCAGCGTCTGTAAGCTGCTGAGACAGCTGAAGCCATTCCTCTGTTGTTGACATAGTCCTTGCCCTTATCCAGCATGATTGCCCTCAGAGCTCCGAGGGAAATCTGGACCTTCTTCGAATAGAGCGCGATTGCGAGTTCTCCTATGAAATCATAGATCTCTTCATTCGTCATTTTCTTCCTCCTAAGAAAAATATTAAGTCCCAGGATGTGATTGCGGTATATGAAAACAATAGGGTTTGTATCTGAAAAACAGACGTCAGATTTTTACTTTGAAAGCTTTTTCAATCTTTTTCATCTTATATAAATAGCAGAAAGGAATCAGGAATCCAGCGCCACACCAGGCTACAGGGGAAGCAAAACAGACTCCTGTATAGCCGAATGCGATAGGAAGCGTGAATGCTGCTATTGCCCTCATGATAAGTTCCGCGATGGAGCTTATGAGCGGTATTGTTCCCGACCCAAGTCCCTGGCTTCCTGTGCGGAAGATGAAGATCATTCCGAGCGGTATGAAGAACCATATTACCGTCCTCACATACTGTACTGCCATTGCGATTATTGTCGGAGATGTGGAGTTGGCATCCATGAAGATCAGGCTGAATTTATCAGCGAAGATATATGCGACAAGAGATGTTATGATTGCTCCCACAATCATTACCATGAACGATGTCCTGAATCCCTTCCTGATTCTTGCAGTATCTCCGGCTCCGAGATTCTGGCTGGCGAAGGTGCTTATTCCCATTCCAAGGGCAGGGAAGAACTGTGTGACGAGGTTTTCGATTTTTCCTCCCACAGAGTAAGCCGCCACTGTATCGGAACCAAAACCATTTATTGCAGCCTGGACTATGATTACTCCGATTGCGCAGACTGAGAACTGGATTGCTCCAGGTATACCGATTCTTGTCAGTCTGATGCATAGCGGTATGTCTATTTTCCAGTCGCCTTTCTGGAAACGGAAGATGGGGAATTTCTTCCTGATATAAATAACGGAAGCAAGCGCGCTTATTCCCTGTGCGATGATTGTCGCTATGGCTACACCTTTGCAGCCAAGTGGGATAACTATAACGAAAAAGAGGTCGAGTATGATGTTGAGGACGGATGACAGCAGGAGAAAATATACAGGGCTCCTTCCATCTCCAACGGCTCTGAGGATTGAGGAGAATAGGTTGTAGTAAATCGCTGTGCCTATACCTGCATATATGATGCTTATATAAGCGTTTGCATCTTTTATGATGTTTTCCGGTGTGTCTATAAGGCGAAGCAGCGGTTCTGAGAAAACCGTGAACAGCACGGCTATGACTACCGACCACAGTGCGGAGCAGAGTATTCCCATGGCATAGGAGCGGCGCATCATGCGTTCATCTTTTGCTCCATAGCTCTGGCTTACTATTACTGCAAACCCTGCTGTCAGGCCTTGGGCAAAGCCGACTACCATGAAGCTGAACCCGGATGTGGAACCAACTGCAGCGAGTGCATCAACCCCTACGAACCGGCCTACGACTATTGTGTCAACCATGCTGTAAAGCTGCTGGAAGACATTCCCTATGAAGAGGGGAATGGTGAATGTAAGAAGCAATTTGAGGGGCGAGCCCTTTGTCATGTCGCATTCCATAGCAACGTGCATGATAATTTTCCAACAGACTTTGTCAACGCTCTTTTGAATGTTTTGAAAAAACAAAATGCGAACATTGACTTTATGCACGTAATTCATGCAAGAATTGCATACAGAATCATGGAGGATTGGATGAAGAAAGCAGCAGTATCGGTTTCTTTCAGCAATGTGATTTCCAAAATAGATAACAGGATTTACGGTTCATTCATCGAGCATCTCGGACGTGCTGTATATGGTGGGATTTATCAGCCGGGAAATCCAAATTCAGATGAGAATGGTTTCCGCAAGGATGTCATTGAACTTGTGAAGGATCTCAATGTTCCTATTGTCCGCTATCCAGGCGGCAACTTCGTCTCCGGTTACAACTGGGAAGATGGAGTAGGCCCCAAGGATAAAAGGCCGGTGCGCCTTGACCTTGCATGGTTCACGACAGAGACAAATGAATTCGGAATGCAGGAGTTTGATGAATGGCTCAAGGCCTCGGGTTCTGAGATGATGATGGCTGTCAATCTGGGGACAAGGGGACCAGATGAAGCAAGGGCTCTGCTGGAATATGCTAATTTCCCTGGAGGTACATATTGGAGCGATCTCAGACGCTCGCATGGAAAAGCTGAACCTTATGGTATCCATACCTGGTGCCTTGGAAATGAGATGGATGGGCCATGGCAGATCTGCCATAAGACAGCATATGAATATGCGCGTACAGCAACCGAGACTGCAAAGCTGATGAAGTGGATAGATCCTTCTATTGAGCTTGTAGCCTGTGGAAGCTCCAATTTCAATATGAAGACCTTCGGGGAATGGGAGCATACTGTTCTCTCTGAAGCCTACGATTACATCGATTACATCTCGATGCATGAGTACTACGAGAACAATAATGATGATACACCTACATTCCTTGCGGAGAATATCGGGATGGACAGGTTTATCAAGGCTGTTGTTGCCATCATCGATATGGTCAAGGCGGAGAAGAAGAGCGAGAAGACTGTCAACATCTCCTTCGATGAATGGAATGTCTGGTATCATTCCAAAAAGCATGATGAGGATCTTGAGCATTGGGGTAGGGCACCGCACAGGCTTGAGGATGTTTACACATTCGAGGATGCGCTTCTTGTCGGTGGCCTTCTGATCACTCTCCTGAAGAATTCCGACAGGGTGAAGATTGCCTGCCTTGCACAGCTTGTAAATGTCATTGCACCTATCATGACCAATGACGATAGAGCCTGGGCTCAGACTATTTTCTACCCATTCTTGCACGCTTCTTCATTCGGCAGGGGCAGCGCGATATCAGTTTCGGTCGACTGCGAAACTTATGATTGCAGAAAATATAAGAATGTACCTTTTATCGATAGTGTAGCTGTCAGAAATGATGAGAAGAGGGAGATAACACTCTTTGTCCTGAATCGTTCTCTCTCCGATGATATCTCGCTCAGCGTCTCGTTCTCAGATGCTGTAAAACCAGTTGAACACATTGAAATGGCTGGATATGGTCTAAAGGATGTGAATACCTGTGAGTCTTCTCCCGTAAAGCCTGTATCTAAGTCTCTTGGTGCGGAAACTGTTGAGATTTCCAAGGCATCATGGAATGTCCTGAGATATACATATTGAAGATGGAGTGATTAATTATTCACTTTCCGGGAGCTTTGGGCTATAATGCCATCGAGCTCCTCTGGAAAATCCCTCGCATTTTCCTCCTCCGAAGAGGTGTCACAGAGCTGGGCCGTCGAAATGGCGGAGCCCAGCCTCGTTTTTTATATAGAGGATGCTTCATTTTCCCTTACTTTTATCCAGAGTTTTATCAAAATGGAAATTTCAAAAAATATTCATTTTCCTTTCTCTTTGTACGGAAAGTAATTAAAAGGAATTTCATTGGAAACATGAAAAATTTTTGGTAAAAAAGGGAGAAAAAGTATTTACAAAGGCGAGGGAAATGTGCAGAATACCATCCCGGTGCTCGAGAGGGCGCCGGAAAGAAAGCCTGATGAGGGCGGTGCGGTTGA